>JBFIGM010000147.1:0-5381 GCA_041602315.1 Methylophilaceae bacterium
AAGCGCAAAAGTTGCTAATGTGCATCATGAAGCACATCATAAAGATTCACCAGCGTTACATCCTGTAAAATGCAAGCATTGTGATCACCATGATTTAAGTTTCAGCCCTACCATGCAGGATCATATGTGTAATGGGTGTGGCGAGTGGCAAAATGATGTGCCACAGGGCTATTCTACCGGTCGCAGTAGCGATTATTAGAACTGGCTATTGCACGCTAGTTTAATTTCTTCCACACACTTAATCCCAGCTAATGCAGCAGGGTGGTCAGCTTGCATCAATAAAGCTTGCTGGTAGTAACGTTTAGCCTGTAAATTCTTCCCCATCTTCTCAGCAGCTAATCCTGCATAATAATAAGCTTCTACTGAATCACTCTCCTTTTCTATCCACTCATTAGCAATACTTTCAAGCGTTTGCCATTGTTGATATTTAAAAGGTAGTACCACTCGCATAAAAAATGGCCTTTTATCTTCTGGCGCGTCCCAAAAGGGCAATTCATCTGTTTCCATTGAAGTCAGATCAGGCTGGTTTAACAGCGCTTTAACCCATTTAACGGGTATATTGTAGTAGTAAGCATGTTTCCCAGGACTTTTAAAGGTGCTAATCCCTAACAGTTTGCCATTCGTATCAAATACAGGGCTACCGCTTGCTCCCATCACAAAAGAGGCATCAGTACGAATAATCACGCTATCCTCAAAAGGATAAAGTGCTTTTATTTTTCCTTCCGTATATTGCGGTTTTGGCGGTCCACCAGGGAAGCCAATAGAGAAAACATCTTGCTCATATTGTAAATGTTCAGAGTCGCCTAGCTCAACTGGCGTAAAGTCTGCAAACTGAAATCGTAAAATACATAAATCATGCTTCCAATCTGCCTTTAGCGCCACCGGCACCAAACCATCACCAAATTTAGTGACCTTAACGCCGACGCTATTCGCTAACACATGACAGTTGGTCGCGACCAAATCCTTGCCAATCGCTACGCCACTGCCAACACCATGACCTCCATTTTTAGTGGCTACATGCACCTTAACCACAGAAGACTTAAGTCGATAGCTCAATTCATTTCTCGACTCTGCCATTAGTGTTTGATGCATCAGCATCAGCAATACAAACACAACTGTTTTATGCATCATTAAACACACCTTTCCTTTTGGATTAGCCAACTAATGTACGTTAATTCATGTTATGTAAAGTGTAAAGTGACAAGTGTTACAAAAATAAATGCGAATAAATTATCATTTTTTAATTGATTAGGGATGAAACAGACATTAAAGCCTTGTAGAATAGAGGTTTGTCCATTAAAAATTTTAAGAGCAGGAATCATGTTAATCAAATCTGAGGTTGTTGACTTAACCACACCAACAGGTGTTATGCGCACCTACATTCACCGCCCGGCTCATGATAGAAAAGTACCAGCGATTTTATTTTACTCAGAGATATTCCATCAAACAGGTCCGATAGAACGGGCAGCAAGAATGATGGCTGGTCAAGGCTATGCTGTGCTTGTTTCAGAAGTATTCCATGAGCTGAATCCGATTGGCACTGTACTTGGTTATGATGATGCTGGCCGTGACAAAGGTAATGCTGACAAAGCAGCCAAAGATGTACAAGGATATGATACGGATAATCGCGCCATGATAGATTATTTAAAAACACAAGATTGGTATGATGGTAATCTTGGCGCAATGGGCTTCTGTATTGGCGGGCATTTGGCATTCCGTGCTGCATTGCAACCAGAGGTCAAAGCAACTGCTTGCTTCTACGCTACAGACCTACATACCAACACGATTCCTAACAAACCTAATCAACATAGCATGGATCGCCTGAGTGATATCAAAGGCGAATTGATGATGATATGGGGCAAACAAGACAATCATATCCCAACCGAAGGACGCCAGCTTGTCTACCAAAAGCTTACAGATGCAAATATAAGTTTTTCATGGCATGAATTCAACGGTCAGCATGCATTTATGCGTGATGAAGGTGAGCGGTATGACCCACAGCTAGCAATGACAGGCTATCAGCTGGCAATACAAATGTTTTGTAACACCCTTAAGTAGTAGTTAGTAGTACCCCCTAGCAAGCTTGCGCCAAAAGCAAGAGCTTAATTATTAATTTAAATTATCAATTTAAAGAAAGTATTAAAAATGACCACAAAGAACGCTGATATTGGCCTGATTGGCCTTGCCGTTATGGGGCAAAACCTCGTGTTAAATATGGCTGACCATGGCTACAACGTAGCAGTCTATAACCGTAGTACAGATAAAATGAAAGACTTCATTGAGTACTGCAAAAAAAATGAACCGTCACATGAACGTGTTATTGGCCATGCCGACTTAGCAACGTTTGTACTCAGCATTAAACGCCCTCGTAAAATCGTTTTATTAGTTAAGGCTGGTACAGCTACTGACTTAACCATTAACGCACTACTTCCATTTTTGGAAAAAGGTGACATTATCATCGACGGTGGTAATGCACTATGGACAGATACGATTCGCCGCGAAAAAGAATTAAGAGCAAAAGACATTGAGTTTATTGGCTCAGGTGTTTCTGGTGGTGAAACGGGTGCACGCTTCGGACCATCACTAATGCCATCTGGCACACGCCAAGCATGGGCCTCATTAGAACCAATCTGGACTGACATTGCAGCTAAAGTAGATCCTGTGACAGGTCAGCCACTGGAAGGTGGAAAGCCTGGTAAACCGGTAGAAGGTGGCTTCTCGTGTGCTGAATACATTGGACCTGATGGTGCTGGTCACTACGTCAAAATGGTTCACAATGGTATTGAGTACATTGATATGCAATTAATTTGTGAAGCTTATTGGCTCATGAAAAACTTGCTTGGCATGCGCTCTGATGAAATTGGCAAAGTATTCGCAGAATGGAACAAAGGCGAATTATCGAGCTTCTTGATTGAAATTACCGCTGATATCTTGCAACAAAAAGACCCAATGTCTAAAGAGTTTCTTGTAGACATGATTTTAGATACCGCTGGTCAAAAAGGTACTGGTCAATGGACTGCAGCAAATGCGCTTGAGTTAGGCGCACCTGCTAACGCGATTGCAGCGGCTGTTTATGCACGCGCATTATCCAGTGTTAAAGAAGAGCGTGTTGCAGCAAGCAAAATCCTAAAAGGTCCAAAAATTAACACAATCACAGATCCTAAAGAGAGAGCAAGTACGATTGAGGCAATTAAGAATGCGCTCTATTGCTCAAAAATTTGTGCTTACGCACAAGGTTTCCAACTTATTGATAAAGCACAAGTGGCTTACAACTGGAAGCTTAATTTTGGTGAAATCTCTCAAATTTGGCGTGGTGGTTGTATCATTCGTGCTAGGTTCTTGCAAAAGATTACAGATGCATATCAATTAAATTCTCGCTTGAAGAACCTAATGCTAGACCCATACTTTACGGATGAAATGAACAAAGGCCAAGAGGGCTGGCGTAAAGTAATTGCACTTGCCGTAACAAATGGTATTCCAGCACAAGGTTTTGCCGCTGCATTAGCTTACTATGACGGATACCGTAGTGCAGATTTACCTGCAAACTTGCTACAAGCACAACGCGATTACTTTGGTGCGCATACCTATGAGCGTAAAGACAAGCCACGTGGTGAATTCTTCCACTTGGATTGGCCAGAACCAAGCAGGCCACAAATTACGATTGATTAATCAGTTGTTTTTTAGCTGATTGATGAGAGAGGGTGACTTATGTCATCCTCTTTTTTTTATCATATTTAACGATGCCAAATATGATGGCCTTACTTTATCTGAGGGAGTTAAACGCAGTCGCAACTCGCTTCTATAAATCGATTGAAAATTTTTGTTTTTTCTAAATCTAGCAAACTTACTTTTTTCGTTTTATCAGATTTATTCGATTTAATATCAGCGCTAGTATCCTGATGTGACACTTTGTTAAGGTCTGTTCTTTTCGTTGCAGTTTTCATGATGCTATTTTTTCCTTTTGGGAGTTAAAATCACTAAAATTTTGTTTTAGTAACATGACTGAGTGAAATCTAACAAATTAGTTCAACCTTGTTAATGCTTTTGTTGAATAACGCATGATAAATTAAGGTTTTTTCATAAATAATGTTTATCTGTTGCGCAATGCAGACAAAAGCTTGCCCATTGCAATGTTATCTTTGAATTTATTCAGAAACGTCAAAGTCAGCCGCCAACCAATTGCATTATCAGCGCTTAATTAAGCCTCTTATCAGCAAAAAGCTTTATACTATTACTAACCTTTTACAACAGATTGCGCGATAGTTCGTGGAAAACCAATATATCTTTTCTGTAAGCGTAAAAACAGCTTATTTACCAGAACAATCGAATGAGGAAGAGAATCGCTTTGCTTTTGCCTATACGGTGACTATCACCAACGCCGGCACGATTGCAGCACAGTTAATCAGTAGGCACTGGATTATTACCGATGCAGATGGTAATACTAATGAAGTCCGTGGCTTAGGGGTTGTGGGTGCACAACCCATATTGCAGCCTAATGAATCCTACGAATATACAAGTGGAACCGTTATCAACACCCGGGCAGGTTCGATGCATGGCAGCTACCAAATCGTTGCGGTTGATGGCACACAATTTGAAGCGGAAATTGCACCATTTACACTAGCAGCCCCAAGAATATTACATTAGTAGATTCTATGATTAAAATGTCCAAGATATTATTCTGTATCTGTTTTGTTCTGCTCATCACTGCTTGTTCCAAACAATCAGTCAAACCTGAAACGACAACGCCATGCCAATGCCCACCAAGCAAAGATGTAGAACCAAAACCGCTCCCCCCTGTGCAGTTACCCAAGCAAGATAAAGCTACGCAACAAACTTCTCAGGAACAGTCTGTATTACCTGAAACAACGCAACCGCCATATGCCCAGCTGGCACTTGCAGATTGGAAAGACCTTGACGGCTTGCTTAAAGATAATTTGACGGCAGCTTGGCCTGCATGGCTGCAAAGCTGTACAACACTTGTTAATAAAGAAACCTGGACTTCAGCGTGTGAAGCAGCAGAGTCGTTGTTTAAACCTAATAATGCTCAGATTATTGAATATCTTTCAAATTACTTTGATGTCTACCAAGCACATAATGATGATGGTTCAACAGAGGGCATGATAACGGGTTATTATCAGCCGTTGTTAAAAGGTAGCCGAACAAAGTCAGAAAAATATCCTTACCCTCTCTACAGAGAACCAGATGACTTAATTACAGTAGAATTAGCAGATATTTATCCAGACCTTAAATACAAACGTGTTCGAGGTAAATTGGAAGGCAAGAAATTAGTCCCCTACCCTACAAGAGCTCAGATAGAAGCCGATCCATCACCTTTAGCTGGTAAAGAGCTTTTTTGGATAGATGACATCATTGATGTCTTC
>JBFIGM010000148.1:0-5370 GCA_041602315.1 Methylophilaceae bacterium
AAAATAGATGCACAGCCTTCTGGTGATATAACTGAATACGTGGCATGTTGTAGCATAAGCAAATGATCGACTACGCCCAAAGCTAGCGCACCGCCTGAGCCACCCTCGCCAATGACTACACCAATAATTGGTGTTTTTAGCTCTGTCATCACATAAAGATTTCTTGCGATTGCTTCTGATTGCCCTCGTTCTTCTGCACCAATACCCGGATAAGCACCTGGCGTGTCAATTAATGTGATAATCGGTAGTTTGAATTTTTCTGCCAGTTTGAATAAACGCAACGCTTTACGATACCCTTCAGGCCTAGGCATTCCAAAATTACGATGCTGACGTGCTTTAATGTCTCGGCCTTTTTGATGGCCGATAACCATCACAGGCATGTCATCTAGTCGTGCTATGCCCCCAACGATTGCGGGGTCATCCGCATAAGCACGGTCACCATGCAACTCTTGAAAATCTGTAAATATATTTTTGATATAGTCTAGCGTATAAGGTCGCTGTGGATGCCTTGCCACTTGAGAAACTTGCCATGCGGTCAAGTTTTTATACATGTCAGTTAATAGCTGCTGATTCTTCTTTTCTAATTGCGCAACCTCTTTCCCGATATCTAAATCATCATGCTCATTATGTGCCTCTTGCAAGGACTCAATTCGTTTTTCCAGCTCTGCAATAGGCTGTTCAAAATCCAAATAACTTACTTTTACATCTGCTACGTTTCTGGTACCCATAGTGATAACTCACCTAAACTCTAATTTTAGAACATTGCTAATTATAAAGGATTTTTACATTTTCTTTAGATAACCAGCTTTCTAAATTAAAAATCAACTCGTCCTGCAACTCAACACGCCATCTATCTCCTAACATCAGACTAGCCTGACTCGTTGCATTATGATACTCAATCTTAACTGGGCAACCTCTGCGCCCATCACTATCATGCTGACAGTATGGTCGTAATATCGCAGTCAACTTAGCTGCATCAGATTGCCCATTACATGCAATTTTCAACATACTAGCGTAGGCACTTCTTGCGGCAGGTAAATCATAAATTTTATTTGCACTCACACGATTTCCACCAGAAAAATCATCATGACTAATACGTCCCTCAATGATAAGCAATTGATCCTCTTTAATCATCTCCGCGCATTCTGTCAGCAGCTCACCACTGACTATGACATCCACTCTGGCAATCGCATCATCCAGCGTTACAATTGCCATTTTTCCACGCTGTGTCATCCTAACCCTGACACCAGTAACCACACCTGCTATTAATTTAGGTTGTTTCTGTGGTGACAGGTCAGCTAGTGAGCCTTGAATAAATCTTGAAATTTCATGCTTATATCCCAAGAATGGATGACCGCTCAGATAAAAGCCAAGCGCAGCCTTTTCTTCTTGTAATTGCTGCTGAGTAGTCCATGCTTGCTTTTCAGGCAATTTATGTTGAGATGTCATATCCTCACCAAATAAGCTATCTTGACCTATGTGGCTGCTGGCTTGCTCAGCCGCACCAATTGCCAAACTAACACCTGCAAGCAAGGCCGCGCGATTCGGCTCTATTACATCAAAGGCACCCGCTCTGATGAGCGATTCAATCACCCTTCGGTTTACTTTGCGCAAATCTAGTCGACTGCAAAAATCAAATAAATCTTTGAATGACCCCTCTTTCTCACGCGCGTCGATGATGACATCAATCGCTGCTGAACCAGTGCCTTTTATTGCGCCCAAGCCGTACAGAATTTGTTTGTCATTCAATGATTTGAAACGGAACTCGCTTTGGTTAATATTTGGTGGTAAAACCTCAATTTCATTAGGAGCGCAATCCTCAAAAAAGATACGTACGCTATCCGTATTATTCATATCAGCCGACATGGTTGCGGCGAGGAATGCCGCAGGGTAATGTGCTTTTAAATAAGCAGTTTGGTATGCCACCAATGCATATGCGGCCGCATGTGACTTATTGAATCCATAGCCAGCAAATTTCTCTAGCAAGTCAAATAAGTCATTTGATTGCTGAAGCGTAAGTCCATTTTTCTGTGCGCCAGCATTAAACACTTCACGCTGCTTGACCATTTCTTCAGGCTTTTTCTTACCCATCGCTCGACGTAACAAATCCGCAGCACCGAGACTATAGCCTGCAACAACTTGGGCAATTTGCATCACCTGCTCTTGATAAACGGCAATACCATAAGTCTCTTGTAAAATGGGCTCTGTAGAAGGATGTGGATACTCTACACGCTGCAAACCATGTTTACGCCTGCAGTAATCAGGTATTAGATCCATAGGGCCAGGACGGTAGAGCGCAACCAAGGCAATAATATCTTCAAAGCAATCAGGTTTAGCTTGCTTGAGCATATCCTTCATGCCTTTAGACTCAAGCTGGAATACTGCTGTCGTATTTGCTTTTTTTAGTAGGTTAAATGTCGCTTTATCGTCTAAAGGAAGCGTATCTAGTACCAGTGGAGGTAGATTTTCTGCAATCCTTTGCGTATTTGCATTTTCTACTGCCATATTCAGGATAGTAAGTGTGCGCAGGCCCAAAAAGTCGAATTTAACCAGTCCAACCGCCTCAACATCGTCTTTATCGTATTGGCTGACTAAACTATCTCCGTTCGCCTGACAATAAACAGCTGAATAATCTGAAATTTTCCCAGGTGCAATTAACACACCCCCTGCGTGCATGCCAACATTACGCACTAAACCTTCTAACCTGAGTGCTAATTCTAATAACTGTGCAACTTCTTCTTCTTTTTCACGGCGCTCTTGTAGTTGCGGTTCTTTTTCAAGCGCACTTTTAAGAGTAATACCAAGCTCCAAAGGAATAAGCTTTGCTACACTATCAACAAAATTAAATGGTAAATCCAATACGCGACCGACATCGCGAATGACAGCTTTTGCTGCCATCGTACCAAAGGTAGCAATTTGAGAAACTGAATCTAAACCATATTTGTGCTTAACATAATCAATGACACGATCACGGCCTTCTTGACAGAAATCGATATCGAAGTCTGGCATGGATACACGCTCAGGATTTAAAAATCGCTCAAAAAGTAAGTTATAAGCTAAAGGGTCAAGGTCTGTGATGCCTAAACTGTAAGCGACTAATGAACCTGCTCCAGAACCACGACCAGGACCTACAGGTACTCCATTATTCTTGGCCCAATTAATAAAATCAGCAACGATTAGAAAATAACCAGGGAAACCCATCTGATTGATAATGTCACATTCGAAGTCTAAACGACGTTTATAAACTTCGAACTTCTCTGCTCTGATGGTTTCATCTGGATACAACAACTGTAGTCTAGACTGTAATCCTTTTAGCGACTCCTCTGCTAAATAGCTCGGTAAATCTTGCTGATTAGGTGTAGGGAAGTCTGGTAAATAGTTTTCCCCTAATGTTAGAGTTAAATTACAACGCTTTGCAATTTGTACAGAGTTTGCCAAGGCCTCGGGCATATCTGCAAACAACGCTTCCATTTGCGCCTGCGTCTTAAAATACTGCTCCTCACTGAACTTTCTTGGCCGGCGCTTATCAGCCAGCATATATCCTTCAGCAATACATGTTCTTGCCTCATGGGCCTTGAAGTCATCCGCTGATATAAACTGTATTGGTTGTGTAGCGACAACTGGAATATCTAAGGTAGTTGCAATAGTAAGTACCTGCCGCAGCAGTGACTCTTGTCGCGACTGATTATCTGCATTAGCTGCTCTTTGCACCTCTAAATAAAAACGGTCAGGAAAGCGACTTGACCAATCTGAAGTGAGTTTCTTTGCTAATTTGATATTGTTTTGCTGTAGTGCAAAACCAATATCGCTATCAGCATGACCTGACAGTAGTATCAACCCTGATGTATCTCCATCAAACCATTCTGGTTTAAGTTCAGGCCGACCATTTTTTTGATTAACTAAGTAAGCCTTACTTAACAGTTCACATAGCAAATGATAGCCTGACTGATTTTGAACCAGTAATAAGAGTCGCGTAGGTTGTTGTGGTTTTTTACTGTTTTCTATCCAGACATCTGCACCTAATATTGCTTTAATGCCTTGCTTCCTCGCAGCTTTATAGAACTTAACAGCACCAAATAAATTACTGAGGTCTGTCAGTGCTAAAGCAGGCATCTCATCTTGACTGGCAGCATTAATATAATCATTAATTCTCACAATGCCATCAACAATCGAATACTCGCTATGACATCGCAGATGGACGAACTTGGGTGACTGACTGAAATCTTGCATGGGAATATTTTACCCTTGCTACTAAAAAAATCATGCTAAAAATACAAAAAAGCCGCTAAAATTTAGCGGCTTTTATATAAGGCTTTAATTACATTAAGGTTTATTACTTAATAGCTCTTTCATCTTCGCAACCAACTCCTCGTCTTGAACTGGCTTACCGAAGAAAGCATTAACACCAATTTCTTTTGCCATATTTTGATGTTTGTCAGCGGTACGCGAGCTAATCATAATCAAAGGCGTATTTTCAAAACGTTTGTCATCACGAATATTTCTTGAAAGACCAAAACCATCCATTCTCGGCATTTCAATGTCGGTCAGAATGATATCAGGCACACTGGCTTGCAATAACTCCATCGCATCCATACCATCTTTGGCAACCATCACTTCGTAACCTTCTCGTTCTAGCAATCTACCTAATACTTTACGCATCGTTAGTGAGTCATCAACAACCAGCACCCTGTCTTTCTTAGCAACTTTTTTAACCTTAGTCTTAACATGTTTAACTGTTACACCACCTGCTGAAAGCACATCTCGGTTCGCAATTTGTACTGGATTCATAATTAGAATGATATGTCCATCACCAGTAACAGTTGCACCGACAATACCTGGAACACGTGCAAGTTGAGGACCAATTTCCTTCATGACAACCTCTTGATTGCCCACAACCTCATCAACATGCAAGGCAACTCTGTGTGCACCACTTCTCAGTAAAATCACGGATGCATAGAGTGTATCTTCAATCTGGTGCTCTTGATGATCTAATAGCTTAGCCAAGTGATGCAACGGATAATCATTGTCAGACCAAACAACCTTTCCTTCTGCATATGCAGCGACCAGATCATTACGCTTAATCTTCTGTGCTTGCTCAATCATGGCCACTGGAATCGCATAAGAATCCTCTCCAGCACGCACAACTAAAACTTGCGCAACAGATTGGGTAATTGGTAGGTAAATATTAAATATTGATCCTTTGCCCGCCTCACTTGATAGATCAATACGACCACCTAGGCTGCTGATATCGTTTCGTACAACGTCAAGCCCAACACCGCGACCAGCAATTTGTGTGACGTCGTCTGCAGTAGAAAAACCAGGCTCAAAAATTACGGATAATAATGTATCTTCTGTAATTTCCTGATTTTC
>JBFIGM010000149.1:0-5324 GCA_041602315.1 Methylophilaceae bacterium
ATTGAGTGCAAAGGTAGAGATTGCCGCTGCTGTAGAACGTCCTATGCCTGGCAAGCTGAGAATATCTTCAAATTGTTGTGGGAATATGCCATTGAAGTCATCAACGATGATTTGCGCCGCATGATGTAAATTGCGCGCACGCGAGTAGTAACCTAGGCCACTCCAATGTTGTAATACTTGTTCTTGTGTAGCTTCTGCTAAGGCTGCAATGGAAGGAAACCGTTGCATAAATAGGGCATAGTAACCAATTACTGCAGTAACTTGCGTTTGCTGTAGCATGATTTCCGATACCCAAATGGCGTAGGGGTCTTGGATGTTTTGCCATGGTAAATCGTGCCGGCCATGTTGTTTTTGCCAGCGAATGATGGCTTGCGATAACGCGCCCATACCGTTATTTGCTAAAACTTGAGAAGGTCTTTGAGTCCTTCTTTTGCTTGCTCTTCTACTGATTTTGGTTTTTCTTCTGCGGCTGGTTCGGTAGCTGGTTTTGTTGTGTCAGCTGGGGTATCAGTTTTGGGTGCGGTATCAGTCTCTGTGTCCTTTTTCTTCTTGCCAAGTAAACCTTTAAGTGCGTCGACTTTGTTATCACCTTCAAGCAACTCTTGTACGGCAGCTCCCTTTTCTCCACCCACTTTTTCTAGCACTTTTGCTTTGGCTAGGCCTGTGGCAATCGCTTTGGTATCAAGCCCAAATTTTGGATTGGTAAATGTACCAGATATTTTGACTGGTATGGCGACACCAGCCAGCTCGTCTAAATTCTCCCCACCCTGCCCTTTAATGGATTTAACAATGGTAGGTGTTGCTGTGTAATTAATGGTTTCACTGCCAATATCAATATCGCCACGGCTATCGCCTTTTGCTAAGCGCAATATGGGTGCTTTCATGGCTAAATCTTCATTATGGGCAATACCATCTTTGATTGTAAAACTGGCAGTCAGCTCACTAAAATCCGTTTTTTTGGTCTCATCGGAGTCAGCTTCAGCTGCTTCACCTTTCAGCATGTTCACTTTATTCTTAATGCCACGTATTTGACCAGCAATATCAATACCTTTAATGGCGCCATCAACTAATGCCATTGAAGAGGTACCCGCTAGATTTTTTTTAAAGGTATTTACTGTATTACCTTTTGTATTTACATTCACATTGAGTGTGCCAGTACCTGATAACATGTCATTATTGATGGTGTCCTGTAACAGTGGTCCAATAGAGACGCTGGTCATGGTTTGTTTAAATGCGATATCAGGTGTAGCACGTGCATCTAGCCTAAGTGAACCTTTCATTGCTCCGTCATACAGGTTGGCGGATAGAGGAGACAGTGTTGCTACACCACCATCTGCATTCAAATCAATCCGCACATTAGATAGTTTAGTTTTGCCATAATTAAGTTTGCCAATTCGTAATGAACCATTTGCATTCAACGCTTTTAATGCGGTCAAATCAATGACTTCATCACCAGTTGATTTTGTCTCGGAAGGGGCTTCACTAATATAGTCATTCAAATTCAATTGGTCTATATCAATGTCAAACGTGTACAGTGGATTTGCAAACTGGCTGATGCTTAAGGCGCCTTTAATCTGGCTTTCATTCACCTTAACATTGAGGCCATTAACTGCTAGTTTTTTACCATCTGCTTTTAGACCTAGATTGAGTCCGCTGACTTTATGCTTGTCATAGAGGATACTATTGATTTTGATTTTACCATCTAATAACAAACTACTAAGGGCAGATAAGTCGGCAGGCTTGCTTGCTTTTGCGTCAGCATCATTGGCCTTTTTTGGGGTACCTAATAACTTATTCAGATCTAATGTATCTGCATTTAAATTGAATTTAATATTCGGCTGCTTAAAGCTAGTGACGGCAACATCACCATTTAATTTGGTGTCTGCAAGCACTAAATCGAACTTGCTGTTCGCCAACTCATTGTCAATTTCCGCATGTGTGCTTAAGTTAAATGTGCCCTGCATCGCACCATTGGGCAGACTCGGATCTTTAATATTGAGTTTGCCTACCAGTTTAGGGATATCAAAGATCAGCGCCTCTATATTGCCTGTAAATGGTGAAGAAAATTCACCTGTTACCGTCCGATTGCCCTGCTCAATTGAGATGTCGCCTGTAATGCCACTGCTTTGTACTGATTTTGGCGAGCCTTTCATATCAGCAAGCACCATATTTACTTTTAAATCCCCATCAGCTTTATTTTGTACTAAGCTAACAGTCACTTGATTACTACTTACATTGTCTTTTTCGATGTTAATGGCTGGTGCTGCTAAATTGATTGATTGTTTAACACCATCAAAATCACCAGTTAAAGCGAGTTCTAAATCATCAACCAAGAATTCCATACTTTCGGTTTGCGCATCAATATCGCCTGTGGCTTTAATGTCGACATTTTTACCATTCAGTAAGTCACCTTGAACGGTGCTGTCTAGGCCAGCTACTTTAAAGCGTTTAGTTTCAGGATCATATAAAAAGTTACCTTTAACGCTTGTGTTTGCAGATATCACAGGTTTATTCGCTTCAACATGAAAGCTTGTATCAAGATCAAATGCCTGACCTAATGCAATATGACCAGCTTCCATATTAAATTCACTTATTTGATAGCTGGCCTCTTGTGTTTCATCTGTGTAATTGATTGATGAGTCTGTGATATTGATGCCTTGCACATCAAATTTAATATCAGATGGCTCGGATTCGTCTTTGCTCATCAGGTCATCATAATTTGTCGTGCCGTCTTTATATTTCACAATATTCGCTTTAGCACCATCAATGTAAATGGTATCGACGACTAATGAATTCTTTAATAGTGGTAAAACTGCCAGCGCGACTTTTGCGCTATTGATAGCAGCAAACTCTTTATCGGACTGATGTTCAGAAATGGAGACTTTGCCGAGGTTTGCGCCTAGTTTTGGCCAGAAGCTAAGGCTGATATCTCCATCAATAGTAAGTGTTCGCTCTTTTTTATCTTTAACTAAATCAATAATTTGCTGTTTGTAATCATTGGGATTAAATGTGGCAGCAAAATAGGCCATGATCAGTATAACGAGGAGGATGAAACCACCTATGGTAAAAGCGGCATATTTCAAATATTTGTTCATTTATCCTCCTCCACTTACTTGCTAATTTTAGTATGTAAATACTTGGATAAGTATTTAGCTGTAAAGTTTACCAGTAATAAAAAAGTACAATGGCACCAAATATAATGCGATACCATGCAAATGGCGTAAAGTCATGGTGCGCAATATAGCGAATCAGCACTCTGATAACGATTAATGCAGAGATGAATGCAGTTACAAAACCTATGAAGAAGATGAGCAAGTCATTTGCTTCTAGTAGCTCTCTATTTTTATATAAATCAAAAACGGTAGCCGCAAACATAACAGGTATAGCTAAGAAGAATGAAAACTCTGTCGCCACTGTACGCGATAAGCCAAATATCATGCCACCCATAATGGTTGAAGCTGCTCTGGAAGCACCTGGAATCAGCGCAATCGCTTGGGCAAAGCCGACTTTTAATGCAAGTTTCCAATCCATCTCATCAACTGAATAGATTGTTACTTTTGGTAGTTTTTTCTCGATCCAGAAGATAATAAAACCACCAACAATTAATGCAATAGCAACAGATTTTGGATTAAATAATAATGCTTTAATTTGATGGTGAAAAGCTAACCCAATCAGCGCCAATGGTAAAAATGCAATAAATAGATTAACGACTAACTGTCGTGATTTTTCTTCATGTAAATGTGAAACAACATGAGTCACTTTAACGCGATATTGCCATACGACAGCAAGAATTGCGCCTAACTGGATAATAATTTCAAAAACATCGCGCTTTTCTTTTGTTAAAAATCCAAGCCAGTCGGCTGTGATAATCAGGTGACCAGTGCTGCTAATTGGCAGAAACTCTGTTGCACCTTCAACGAGTCCCATCACAATCGTTTTTAGTATTAGTATAAAGTCCATAGTGTCTTATCTGTTAATTAAATAGAATGGTTTAGTTAAGCTATTTCATCATGCTCATCACGACTTTAAATAAGTCGTTTGAGTGTTTACTCACTTCACCATTGGGTGTCATTTTATCAATCACCTTTGGTAAATGTTCTGCCAGTTGGCTGCTTAAAACATTTGCATCAAGATCAAACTTATTTGCCATTTCGTTAATAGTATCAGCGCCCAATACATCCATAATTTGGTTTGATGAGATCGGTTTATTTTCACCCGTTCCTACCCAGGAAGCCGCAATATCTGCCAGACCACTTTCTTGGAACTTTGCCAGTATTCCACTGAGTCCACCATATTGATTAAATATCTCTATCGCCATTCTTGCCGTGCCAGCCTTTTCACCAGCCATCTGGTCTAATACTGACGCTGCAATACTATCAAAAACACCCATTACTACCCTTCGTGATAAAAATTAAAAGCTTAAATTAAAATTGTTCGTTTGGCCCTAAGTAACGCCATTGACCAAGTGGTAATTTACCTAGATTAACGCTTCCAATGCGTACCCTTTTCAGACCAACCACATGTAAGCCTACCATTTCACACATACGTCTAATTTGGCGTTTTTTGCCCTCACGTAAGACAAAGCGAAGTTGATCTTCATTCTGCCAACTGACTTTTGCAGGTTTTAGCTGCTGACCATCAAGGGTTAAGCCATGATTAAGCAATTTTAACCCTTCATCGTCGAGCTGCCCTTCTACGCGAACCAAATATTCTTTCTCAACACTGGAGTCTTGACCGATTAAATGCCGCGCGATACGGCCATCTTGTGTCAGTACTAACAAACCTGTCGAGTCAATATCCAATCGACCTGCAGGTGCCAGCCCTTTTAAAAATCTGCGCTGGAAAGCTTTTGGTGCTGTATTGTTAGGCACACCATCTCGCCATTCGTTATCTGGATGAATCAACACAATAGCTGGCTGATAACCATCTTCTGCTTGCCCGCTAACATAACCCACAGGTTTATGTAGCAGAATAGTGACATTTTCTGCTTGATGCTCTTGTGCATAGCCACTGACGACAATTTCAGCGTCAGGACTTACGCGTGTTCCTAATGTATCAACGACCACCCCATCGACTTTAACCCAGCCATTAGCAATCCATTCATCGGCTTCCCGTCGGGAGCAAAGCCCTAATTCAGACATTCTTTTTGAAAGTCTGGGTTGTTGGTCGTCTTGCTGTTTTGTAATGTTTATCGAATTTTTGTTGTTAGCGCGGTTTTTATCAAACTCACTCGCTTTAAAACCATCCCTAGCTTTGCCACCACGTCTGGGTGGGTTACGATAGTTTCCTTCGCGGTCTGCATAATTACGCGTTGTTTCTGCTTG
>JBFIGM010000150.1:0-5293 GCA_041602315.1 Methylophilaceae bacterium
AGTGTTTGATTCTCTTTCAAGCAGGAACTCAAAGGACTTTTTTACCAGCTCCAATGTACTCATTGAGTCGTTGCATAGCTGAAGAGCATATTCTGGTTGCACAGTGACGTCATGTTCTGTCGTGCGATTAGCCGACACTGTTACGTAAAATGTTGTCGCGTTCACTTCCCTAACATCAATTTTAGTCATGTAGAACTCACTAATAATTCAGTTTCATACTTGAAATTGAGATTTTTAACCCAAAATATAGGGCAAAGTTAAGTTTAACGGATTAATCAAAAGGGCAAAAGGAAAAGTATGGCTAAAGAGAAAGTAGAAAAATTAGAATTCCGTGCTGAAGTAAAACAGCTGTTACATTTAATGATTCACTCTTTGTATTCAAATAAAGAGATTGTGCTGCGCGAGCTTATTTCGAATGCTTCAGATGCTGCAGATAAACTAAGATTTGAAGCGCTAGCGGACGGTAGCCTCTATGAGGGTGATAGTGATTTAAATATTCGCATTGCGTTTGATAAGGATGCACGTACCGTTACTATTTCTGACAACGGTATTGGTATGAGCAAAGAAGAAGTCGTCAACAATATTGGAACTATCGCAAAGTCAGGTACCAAAGAGTTCTTTGAGGCGCTAAGTGGCGACCAGGTGAAAGATGCCAATCTCATTGGTCAGTTTGGTGTCGGTTTTTACTCTTCTTTTATCATTGCAGAAAAAGTTACTTTGATTACGAGGCGTGCTGGTAGTAAAGAGGCGGTTCAATGGGAGTCCACAGGTGAAGGTGACTTTACATTAAGCACAGCAGATAAAAAAGGTCGTGGTACTGATATTATTTTGCACCTCCGCGAGGGCGAAGATGAGTTCCTGAATGATTGGAAGCTAAAAACAATCGTTCGTAAATACTCTGACCACATCACATTGCCAATTCTGATGAAAAAATCAGAAATGAAAGATGGTGAATTTGTGCTAACGGATGAAGACGAAACCGTCAATAAGGCATCAGCACTGTGGGCACGTAGTAAAAGTGATATTACCGAAGAAGAATATCAAGAGTTTTATAAACATGTTTCGCATGATTTTGAAAATCCACTTGCTCACACACATAACCGTGTAGAAGGTAAGCAAGAGTATATTTCGCTGCTTTACATTCCAAGCAAGGCGCCGTTTGATTTGTATGATAGAGAGCGTCGACAAGGGATTAAGTTATACGTAAAACGTGTCTTCATTATGGAAGATGCTGAAAAACTCATGCCACAATACCTGCGTTTCGTTCGAGGTGTGATTGATAGTGCAGATTTACCCTTGAATGTATCACGTGAAATCCT
The DNA here is from genome assembly GCA_041602315.1 of Methylophilaceae bacterium. GTDB lineage: Bacteria > Pseudomonadota > Gammaproteobacteria > Burkholderiales > Methylophilaceae. The sequence goes on from JBFIGM010000150.1 coordinate 1,320, forward strand.
TCAAGATAGTCGTGATGTTGAAGCCATTAAAAATGGCTCTGTGAAAAAAGTACTGGGTTTATTAGAAGATTTGGCAAAAAACAAACCTGAACAATATGCTACGTTCTGGACTGAATTTGGTCGTGTATTAAAAGAGGGGCCTGCAGAAGATTTTGCAAATAAAGACAAGATTGCAGGTTTATTAAGATTTGCGTCTACACATACAGATACTGATACGCAAAACGTCAGCCTAGCTGATTATATTGGCCGAATGAAAGACGAACAGGAAGCAATCTATTACATCACTGCTGATAGCTTCGCTGCTGCGCAACACTCACCACACTTAGAAATTTTCCGCAAAAAAGGCATTGAAGTATTGCTGATGTCTGACAAAGTGGATGAGTGGCTGTTAAGCAGTTTAACTGAGTTTGAAGGTAAAAAGCTGCAATCCATAGCCAAGGGGGACTTAGACTTAGGTAAATTGGAAGATGAATCTGAAAAAGAAGCGCAGAAAAAAGTTGAAGAAGCAGCTAAAGATTTAATCGAGCGCATACAAAAAACGCTAGGTGATGATGTCAAAGAGGTGCGTGTCACACATCGGCTAACTGACTCACCTGCTTGCTTAGTTGTTGGTGAACATGACTTATCTGGCAATCTGGCGAGAATACTTAAAGCATCTGGACAAAATGCACCAGAATCTAAACCTGTGCTTGAGATTAACCCGGCGCATCGACTCGTCGAGAAACTGAAAGCAGAAAAAGATGATGCTAAGTTCAATGATTACACCCGAGTGTTATTTGATCAGGCATTATTAGCAGAAGGTGGTCAACTAGAAGATCCAGCCAGTTTTGTAAGGCGCGTAAACGCTTTACTCATTTAGACTTCGCAAAATAGGGCCCTTGTTTTACAATACAAGGGCTTTTTCATATTTCCTACATATAAATTATTTAGACTTAAAGATCTACATAGCTGATTTATTGATGGATGTCTCAGTATGCTAGTTGGCGCGATACTTGCATTAATTAGAAAGATTCTATGAACCATATAGGGAACTACATGCCAAAATTAACACCAATCAAGCAAGCACTTAGAAACCATCTTGCTTTCTCATGCTTTAAAACAAGTGATACAGCAACACCGCGCGATTGGTATGTGACAGCAGCACATACTGTCCGCGATCATGTAGTAGAACGCTGGGTAAAGACAGCAAGTGCGTATAACGAAGAGGATCCTAAGCGTATTTATTACTTGTCATTAGAGTTCCTGATTGGGCGTATGATGAGTAATGCTGCACTAAATTTGGGCATAAACACACAACTATCTTCTGGTTTGAGTGCGTTGGGACAGAATCTAGAACAGGTTGTTGAGTTAGAGCATGATGCTGCTTTGGGTAATGGTGGTTTGGGTAGGTTGGCGGCATGTTTTCTTGATTCTATGGCAACGATGGATATACCCGCTACGGGCTATGGTATTCGTTATGAATACGGGATGTTCAAACAAACTTTGGAAGATGGTCAGCAAGTTGAGAATCCAGATGACTGGCTACGCTACGCAAATGTGTGGGAATTCCAGCGTCCCGAGTCTAGCTATACAGTCAAGTTATATGGGAAAGTGATTCAAACCAATGAAGATGGCCGTACAAAAAGCCACTGGGTTGATGAGCAGCACGTCGTTGCATTGGCTTACGATGTCCCTGTTCCTGGTTATGACACAGAAACTGTTAACAATTTAAGGTTGTGGTCAGCTAAAGCAACAACAGAGTTTGATTTAGCGCACTTTAATGAAGGTAATTATGAGCAATCAGTTGAGGCGCGCAATGACTCAGAAACCATTTCAAAAGTATTGTACCCAAATGATGCTTCAGCATCAGGTAGAGAGTTAAGACTCAAACAACAGTATTTCTTCGTGTCTGCCTCTATTCAAGACATTCTCAGGCGCTTTATCAGCACGCGTCAAATAAAAAATAAAATTGACTGGAAAGACTTACCGAATAAAGTTGCAATACAATTAAATGACACGCATCCAGCAATCGGCGTTGCAGAGATGATGTATCAACTGGTTGATGTACATGGACTAGCTTGGGACTTTGCTTGGGGTTTAGTGACTAAAATATTTGCTTACACCAACCATACTCTCATGCCAGAAGCACTCGAAACCTGGTCGTTAGATTTGTTCGGTCGATTATTACCAAGGCATTTAGAAATCATTTATCAAATTAATCATGAGTTCTTACACATGGTTAATCACCACTTTCCTGGTGATACAGATTTGCTAAGACGCGTTTCTATTATTGATGAGGCGCATGGCAAGCGCGTGCGTATGGCGCATTTAGCCGTTGTTGGTAGTCACACGGTTAACGGAGTGGCTGCGCTGCATAGTGAATTGCTAAAAAGCACATTGTTTGCAGATTTTAATAAAATATACCCTGGTAAGCTAACAAATGTTACTAACGGCATCACACCAAGACGTTGGCTCAATCAGGCCAATCCTAAGCTTACTGAGTTGATTGCAAAAGCGATAGGTGATGGCTTTCAAAAAGATTTATCAAAGATCGCCAATTTAACACCGCTGGCCGAGGATAAAGATTTCCGTAAAGCTTTTAGAGCAGTTAAAAAGCACAATAAGCAAAGGCTTGCAGATAAGATTGAGTCATTAACGGGTGTAAAACTCAATACCGAAGCGTTGTTTGATGTACAAATTAAACGTATTCATGAGTATAAGCGCCAGCTGCTGAACGTTTTGCATATTATTACGTTATACAATCGCATCCGCAGGGGCGATAGTAAAGGTGTCACTCCACGCGTCGTTATCTTTGGTGGTAAAGCCGCACCTGGATATTGGATGGCTAAGCTGATTATCCGTCTAATTAATGATGTTGCAGAAATCGTTAATAATGATCCTGCTGTTGGTGATAAGCTGAAAGTGGTTTTTTATCCAAACTATGAGGTTTCTGCAGCTGAGTTATTATTTCCTGGTAGTGATTTGTCTGAGCAAATCTCTACAGCAGGTACCGAGGCGAGTGGGACTGGCAACATGAAAATGGCACTCAACGGCGCCCTAACTATCGGCACACTAGATGGTGCAAATGTGGAAATTAAAGAAGAAGTTGGCGATGAAAATATCTTTATTTTCGGACTGACAACCCCTGAAGTGGCTAACACAAAAGCCAATGGCTACAACCCCTGGGATTATTATCATGCAAATCCTGACTTAAAAGAAGTGATAGATATGATCGGTTCTGGTTTCTTTTCGGTAGAAGAGCCAAATCGTTATCAAGCCATTTATGATAACCTGCTCAATAATGGTGACAACTATTTATTGCTCGCCGATTATGCAAGTTATGTAGAAAAACAAGAAGAGGTTGCAGCATTGTATCAAGACCAAGAAGAGTGGTCGCGTCGAGCTATTCTGAATGTTGCACAAGTAGCAAAATTCTCTAGTGATCGAACCATCGCTGAATACGCAGAAAATATATGGAATGTAAAATCTTTTAAAATGTGACTGTTAAAGCAGGGTCGTTAAAAGATTTAAGTGTACACTTTACGCATATCTGTAACTATTTGCGATGAGGAGTTGAAATGAAAAAGCTAATTGTTGTGGCAGCAATGGCAATGCTGGGCTGCCAAGCAAATGCATGGGATTTGAAAGATCTAGAATCAATTGCTAATGAAGTAAAAAAAGGAACTGGTTCAAATACCACCAGTAACTCAAGTGTTGACTCTCTAACCGACTCAGAAGTAAGTGGTGGTTTGAAAACAGCACTTAACCAAGGTGTGGAAAAGGCAGTTGATAGTTTAGGTCTGGTGAATGGTTTCTTTGGCAATAAAGAAGTAAAAATTCCGTTACCTGAGTCACTACAAAAAGTCGAAAAAGGGATGAAGCTTATTGGTATGGGTAAGCAATCGGATGAGTTGGTACTTAAAATGAATCGGGCAGCAGAAGCGGCGGTACCAGAAGCCAAGGCATTACTCATTAACTCCATCAAACAAATGAGC
>JBFIGM010000151.1:0-5278 GCA_041602315.1 Methylophilaceae bacterium
CCTCGCAACTGCTTGATTGTGAGCGCATTATCTAATAGCTGCTGCGCTTCAAATTCACCCATCACTACAATCACCTTAGCTTGCAGCGCACTTAGCTGCATGGTATCAGTCAAGATAGTATCTTGTTCTACCACAACACCAATCGCTTTTAATATATTCTTCAGCAGTTGCTCTGCTTCCTCATCCACCGTCTGTTTTAATAGAAACAGCCAATCATTGTCCACACTCGAAATTAATCTCAAGGAGAGTTGTGGCTTATCCGGCTTATGACTCTGCTCTTTGTTCTCAGTTTGCACTGAATGCGGTGGCGTTACCAAAACATTCCCATTACTCTGCTTTCGCAGCCGCCAAATAGGCAGCAACTCAAGTTCTCTTAATAAATCCTCACGGTCCATCATATTAAATCGCTAATCGCATGATTACTGCATCTTCCCTGTTTTGCCCTAATGGGTAATAGCCTTTTCGTACACTCACCTCTATAAACCCCACCTTTTGATATAAAGCAATTGCTGGTACATTACTAGCGCGCACCTCTAAAAACACATAGTCTGCTCCCATTGCAGCAGCTTCTTTGTTCACATGTCTTAGCAAAGCGCTTCCATAACCTTGCCTATGAAAAGAAGCAGCGACACTTAAATTAAGCAGCTGCGCTTCGTCTAACACGACGATTGTTACAGCATAGCCAATAATCGAATCATTCTGCATCATGACCCATGCATGATGGCCAGCGCGCAAAGAGTCCTGAAAATTGCCACGTGTCCATGGATGTGTATAAATAGTTTGCTCTAATGCCAACACTGCGTCCAAATCATTCTCCTGCATAGATCTGAAGTACGGTGTAACAGTCGCTGTCATAAACGTTGACCTTGCTCTCGCTCCTTGGCAGTCAATGCAACCCGATTACGTATGTAAATCGGTTTCGCATCACTAGCATCTATTGCCAACCCCGCCTTAAAAATTGGCTTGGCTAAATCAATAATTGCATCAGCTTTTGGTGTCATATCCGGCAGCGTTTTAATTATTTTTTCCTGATACCGTTGGGCTAAAACATCTGCATAAACCTTCCAAGCAGTACCTACACCATACCAATTATTTCCATCAACATCAGGCACATCATTCGGTTTATAAACCCCTGCTGGCTGCACTTCTTGCCAAGCATCGCCGTGCTTCTCATAAACAGCATGATACACCTCTTTCATTCGTGCATCTGAAGCTGCGACAACACGCTGCGCACCACTTGCCTGTGCCAATGCCATTAACACATTAATTCCCACGACTGGGATGCCAGCACCAAAAGCCAAACCTTGTGCTACACCACAAGCAACGCGAACACCTGTAAATGAACCCGGACCAGCACCAAATGCAATCCCATCTAAATCCGTAAGCGCCAATTGTGCACTTTCGAGTAATTTCTGGATTTCTGGCAGGACAAGTTGAGAGGCAGCCTGACCAGCGAAGTGGTCATATTGATAAACGTTCCCACCATCAGTAACCGCCAATGACAAAAATTCAGTTGATGCATCTAAGGCCAATATTTTCATAAACGTTATTTTGACATTAAACTTACGGGAACGCGCAATTCTACAGATATAAAAAAGCGCCAAGGGATTATCTTGGCGCTTTTTAAATTGTACAGCGACGAGTAAAACTTATTTTTTATTAGCTTTAGCTAACGCTTTTGCTTCTTTTTTTGCTTTTAATTGCGCAGCTTGTAATTCTTTAGCTGCTTTGGCATTTTCAACTGCATTGCCACGCATATGTGATGAAGTACCATTCTCATGCACTTCACAATCATTACCCATTAATGTTTTCTGACAATTAGCAAAAGCCATATTCATCGAAAAAACACCTACAGCTAAAACAACATACAAACTTTTTTTGTTCATTTATATTCCCTTGTAATTGATAATGCGAGCGCTTGATTGTGAATCGCAACCAGCTATAGAACCGAATTATATATTAAGAATTATCGATATAACTGAACTTTTACAATTGGTTTCAACTGTTACACTTTGCATACATTTTTTCATAATCTAGCTACAATTGCTTGATTTTACTGACAAAAAAGTAGGTTAAATTGTCAACAAATTGACATGTTTGACGAAAAATGCACACCCCATAAACAAAAAAAAAGCGTAAAGCTTTATGCTTTACGCTTTTTTGCATCTCACTTTCTTATCTTTTTGCTGCGATTGCACTCGCCTCTTTTTTTGCCTTCGCTTTTGCTAACTGTAACTCTTTAGCAGCTTTGGCATTTGCAACTGCATTGCCTCGCATATGCGAAGCAACACCACTACCGTTTGAGTCGCAATCTTTGCCCATTAATGTTTTTTCACAATTAGCAAAACTAACATTGCTCAGCGACAAGAATACCAATAACAAAAGACCTTTACTACTTTTAACCATACCTACTATTCCCTCAAAAACTTAAAATTAAAATAACTTAACGCTAGATTTAACCAGGGCTATTAAGCAACTGTTATGCCATTGCTAATAAAGTCAGGTGTTGGTTTACAATCAATCCAAATGCGCAAAAAAAGCTTCGACATCTGCCAACTCTCTTGTGCGCCTAAATGGTGGCAAACTTTGCCATATTCTTTTGCCATAAGATTTTGTAATTAATCGGGGGTCACATATCATTAAAACTCCCATATCGCGCTCATCACGAATCAAGCGCCCCGCGCCTTGCTTCAAGGTAATGACGGAATATGGCAACTGATATTCCATAAATGCATTTTTACCTTCAGCGTTCAATTGATCAATACGCGCCGATAGTACAGGATCATCTGGTGGCGCAAATGGAATTTTATCGATAATGACCGCACTCAAAGCCTCACCGCGTACATCAACCCCTTCCCAAAAGCTCTGGGAACCAACCAAAACAGCATTACCATGTGTGCGAAAACGATCCAGTAATTCTGTACGCGTACTTTCCCCTTGCAATAATAATGGATACTCCATTCCGCTGCGACCAAAAGCATCCTTGAGTAAAGCGTGCACTTCTCGCATTGCCCGCAATGAAGTGCACAACACAAATGCACGGCCTCGACTTGCCTGAATAACAGGTAATGCTGCAGCTGCAACCGCAGCTGCATATTCGCTACTATTCGGATCTGGCATATTGGCTGGCGCATACAGTAGCGCCTGTTTTGCATAATCGAACGGGCTCTGTAAGTACAGCGATTCAGCTTCTAATAAACCCATTTGTGATTGGTAATGTCTAAAATCATTTTTGACGGCTAAAGTTGCAGATGTGAATATCCAAGCACGCGGCTGAAGATTAAGTTGCTTGCCAAAACTATCTGCAACACTCAAAGGCGTAGCATGCAACTGCACTGACTGTGTAAAAACCTCAACCCAACGCACAAGATTATTATTTTCCGCCTTTAGCCATCGTCTGAGATGTACAAGCAACTCCTCCCCACGCTGCCAACACTTTTCCAATAACGGATCTCTGCTTGCTTGACTTTCCAAGACACTAGTTAACGCTTCTAACGTTGATTGCATTGCCTGATAAGCCTCATCAAACCCTTCTAATGCCAAGGCCTTTTGTACAGGCATCCGAGCACCTTCATAGGCAAAGCGTAATCTAAAATCTTTCACTGCCTTTTCCAATGGTGCGACTGCTTCAGTCAACGCAATACAATCCTTCGCTACAGTAAGATAAGCTGCTGTCGTATCCCGACATAACTCAATCAATTGATTGGTCGAAATATCTTCCCCAAAAAACAAACCCGCTACCGTAGGCAATTGATGCGCCTCATCAAAAATCACAGTATTCGCACTTGGTAACAACTCAGCCACGCCTTCATCACGCAACATTACATCTGCGAAAAAAAGATGATGATTCACGACCACAACATCTGCAGCCAATGCCTTTTTACGCGCATCCATCACAAAACAATCTTTGTAATAATCACAATCTTGACCCAAGCAGTTGTCTCTTGTTGATGTTACATTTGGCCAAATGGTGGCATTTTCTGGTACATCAGTTAACTCACTCTTGTCTCCTGTTTTACTATTTTCGGCAAAGCGTTTGATAAGATGAAAATATTGCACATCTTCTCTCGAAGCAAACCGCCCACTTTGCTCCGCCCGCTCCAAATAATAGCGGCATACATAATTGGCTCGCCCTTTTAGCATACTGACGGAAACTGGGACTTTGAGCGCATTCCGTACGTTGGGTAAATCGCGGTTAAATAACTGATCCTGTAAGGTCTTGGTGCCTGTAGAGATAATGACTTTACCCCCAGAGAGCAATGCTGGAACTAAATAAGCAAAAGTCTTACCCGTGCCTGTTCCAGCCTCGGCAACCAGTTGTTTGTTTGCTGTAATGGCATCAGCAATCGCTTGGGCCATTTGCACCTGCTCAACACGCTCTTTGTAACCATCAATTGCATTTGCCAAAGGCCCTTGTGCAGAGAAAATTTGAGTGAGTGATGTGTTTTGTTTTTGATCATCTGACATAAGTTAAATTATCCCACGAATATTGGCCTATGCATGAAAAGCAACAACGTGAAAAAATTTTTAGTATCTAACATCAAAGGCTTGTGCAAAGCATTATTGCCTGATAGCCTACAAGGTGCTGTAATTAATTCAGCAACTTGTTTCATCAACAACTTGAGGGAGGTAGTGATGGATTTAGGTCTTATTATTCAATTAGTCAGCGGTGCCGTCGGCGGCAATATTGCTGGCAGCTTAATGAAAAACTTAAGTTTAGGTACAGCTTTAAACTCAGTGGTCGGCATTCTTGGTGGTGGCTTAGGTGGACAATTACTTGGCATGCTTGGGATGGGAGCTGCGGGCGCGGCAGGAGGTATGGATATTGCCAGCATCGTAGCGCAAGTAGCAGGAGGTGGTATTGGTGGCGGTGTACTGCTTGCCATTATCGGTTTTATTAAAAATGCGATGGCCAAATCATAAACTTGCTAGATATGCCTTACCCTTATTTATTAGGGGTAAGGTCAGTAAAACCATCATGAAATCGTTTATCATTTTTCTCTGTTTTATTCACAGCATTGCATTCACTAGCGCATCAAGCGCTAATATCAGTACAAAAAACGCTGAAGGCATCACCATTACCTTTTTGGACATTATTGCCAATACAGTTGCGCAAGAAGTGTTAGCTAGCGCAATGAGCCTGAAAGGTATTAAGTATAAGTATGGCGGCTCATCGCCAGCAACTGGCTTTGACTGTAGCGGCTTTGTAAACTACGTCTACAATAAAGCAGCAAACCTTAACTTACCAAGAACAGCAAAAGGGATTAGCCGCTATGGA
>JBFIGM010000152.1:0-5219 GCA_041602315.1 Methylophilaceae bacterium
TCATAGACGGATAGCTCTAACATTTTAGGGTCTATCAAAATCATGCGCACTTTGCTTGCTTCGGCTTTGTAAAGCAAACTTAAAATTAATGCATTAATCGCAACAGACTTACCAGAACCTGTCGTACCGGCGACTAATACATGAGGCATTTTGGCTAAATCTGCTACTACGGGCAGACCAGCGATATCCTTACCGAGAGCGATTGCTAATGGCGAGTGCATATCAGCATACACTTTACTCCCCATGATTTCTGTCAAGAAAACAATTTGCCGCTTAGGATTTGGAATCTCCAAACCCATATAGCTTTTCCCTGGAATTGTTTCTACTACACGTACACTCAATACTGACAAAGCGCGGGCTAAGTCTCTTGCCAGATTAGTAATTTGACTACCTTTGACGCCAGGTGCTGGCTCCAACTCATATCGGGTAATCACTGGGCCTGGCTGCGCAGATAATACTTTTACATCAATCCCAAAGTCGGCCAGCTTGCGCTCAATTAATCGAGAGGTGAACTCCAGCGTTTCATTTGAAGGTAACTCAACAGTATTATTGGCTTCGTCTAACAGATGCAATGGAGGAAGAGCAGAATCTGGATCAGATTCGAATAATGTTGCTTGTTTCTCTTTCAGCACACGCTCGCTTTTGACGATTTGCGTTTTAGCAGGCTTGATTTCAACAGGGCCTCTATCTTCCGTCCGTTTCCGCTCATGTTCTACGTACTCTGTTCGTTCCTGTTCAAGTGCCTTACCTACTTTACGGTCCTGCCAATCGTGATATTTATTCCATGCCCAGTCATAGACATTGATTAAACCTGCTCCCAATTTTTCCGTCATCATCACCCACGACCAGCCTGTAAAGAGACTGAAGCCAATCGCAAACAGTAAAAGCAAAATCATTGTTGTACCCGCGTAAGCAAACATGCCGCGCAGTAATCCATCAATTGACTGGCCTAATATTCGTCCAGAACCATCAGGAAAGATTTCCGACACATTCGCAATGTGCCCTGCTTCCAACGCACTTGAAGCGAGTATGAGTATCGCAAATCCGACAATATTAAACAGTAAGAGTGGTCGCTCTTTTTCTTTTGCTTCTATTTGATGATAAGTTAGCCATATCGTATAAAAAGCCAATACGACCCACCACCAGGCAGAATAGCCAAACAAATGTAATAATAAACTTGATATTGATGCACCAACTTTGCCTCCCAGGTTTTGTACGGCATCATTAGAGCTGGCAAAAAACCAGGAAGGATCTTCAGCATCAAAAGAAACAAGTACAACAGCAAGGTAGAGTCCGACAAGTAGCAAGAATAACCACCATGCTTCATTGACTAAGCGTGCATGGTGCAACTCTTTTTCAGTTTTAGGCATTTCTGCTTTTTTTGTAGCTTCTAAGGACTTTTTTTTAAAAAACAATCTGTTATTACCTTAAATTAATGAATTGATTGATTTTGTCATTATAGCAAAACCAAATTGCTATACTGTGGTCATATTATTACAATAGATTGAAGAATGTACCACTAAAAAAACTAAATAAGGAGATTGATATGGATATTGGTATTAAACCCAATGACAGAAAAAAAATAGCAGAAGGCCTTTCAAAGTTACTCGCTGACACTTACACGCTCTACCTCAAAACGCACTATTTTCATTGGAATGTCACTGGACCAATGTTCAACACACTACATTTAATGTTTGAAACTCAATATACAGAACTTGCTGTTGCAGTAGATGACATTGCAGAACGTATCCGTGCCCTAGACGAGTATGCGCCTGGTACCTATACGCAGTTTGCAAAATTAAGTTCCATTTCAGAATCTAAAGATGTGCCTAATGCAACACAAATGATTAAGGAGCTTGTCGAGGCGCATGAAGCTGTTTGTCGTACCGCAAGAAGCGTATTCCCAGCTGCCAACAAAGCGGATGATGAAGCAACAGCAGACTTAGTAACACAGCGATTACAAATCCATGAAAAAACTGCCTGGATGCTCAGAAGTATGTTAGAAAAATAATATTGACTCTAAACTAATCGCAGTTTTTAGGTGTAGGCTAACTTGCAAAGTAATGTTAAACGAAGTAGCCAAAGCTGAAAACTGCCTCTACAGTATTTTACAAATCCTATAAAAACAATTCACTGTCAGAATAGTTTTATTATGGTCTTTAAATAAGAGTAGACCGTCCCTATAATAACGGTATTCACTCAAAAGAAAGTTTCAAATGGCAACCAAACACGCAAAACTAATCATTCTTGGCTCAGGTCCTGCTGGCTACACAGCGGCAGTGTATGCATCACGCGCCAACCTCAACCCTGTATTAATCACTGGAATCGAGCAAGGCGGACAGCTGATGACGACGACAGACGTTGACAATTGGCCAGCAGATGCAGATGGGGTTCAGGGACCAGAATTAATGGCACGTTTCCAAAAGCATGCCGAACGATTTGAAACTGAAATGATCTTCGATCATATTCACACAACGCACCTTAAGGAAAAACCGATTCGCTTAGAAGGTGACTCTGGTGAATACACCTGTGATTCATTAATTATTGCTACAGGCGCTTCTGCTAAATATCTTGGATTGCCTAGCGAAGAGGCTTTCGCAGGTAAAGGCGTATCAGCTTGTGCAACATGCGATGGCTTTTTCTACAAAGGGCAAGATGTCGCAGTTATTGGCGGCGGTAATACGGCAGTAGAAGAAGCTTTATACCTAGCAAATATTGCGAACAAAGTCACATTGGTGCATCGCCGCGACAAATTCAAAGCTGAAGCAATCTTAGTTGACAAACTAATGGCACGCGTTAAAGAAGGTAAAATTGAATTACAAACCTTCCATGTACTTGATGAAGTATTAGGTGACGACATGGGCGTAACAGGTATGCGCCTAAAAAGCACGCAAGATGACAGTACGAAAGAAATTGAATTGAAAGGCGTCTTTATCGCAATCGGGCATAAACCCAATACGGATATTTTTGCAGGTCAGCTAGATATGGAGGGTGGATACATTATCACGCAAGCAGGCCGTAATGGTAACTTTACTGCAACCAGTGTGCCTGGTGTGTTTGCTGCAGGTGATGTGCAAGATCATATTTACCGCCAAGCTGTGACAAGTGCTGGTACAGGATGCATGGCAGCTTTAGATGCTGAACGCTATCTCACCAGCCTAGAATAAACACTATTCAAAACTGAACGCCCTGCTTAGGAATAGGCAGGGCTTTTTTATGCCTCATCGTTTTGATAGACAACCCTAATATGCGATAATACAGCCTTCTCAGGGTTCAAAATGCCGAATCCAACTACTCAAAATACCAATCTAAACAAACAGTTACAATTAATGATGCGCAACTGAAATATCAGTTCATAATAGCAAAAGACTAATTAGATTATCAGTTTTTACAGGGGCAGTATGTTTAATTATAGTAATCAAGAAATCAAAACCAATTTGCTCAGCGGCTTGACTGTTGCGCTAGCCATGGTCCCAGAGGCCATTGCTTTTGCACTTATTGCGCATGTATCGCCCCTTACTGGCTTATATGCTGCCTTTATGATCTGCCTCATCACTTCCTTAATTGGTGGTAGGCCAGGCATGATTTCGGGTGCTACCGGTGCACTTGCCGTAGTCATGGTGGCATTAGTCGTGCAGCATGGTGTTGAATATTTATTTGCGACCATTGTATTGATGGGCTTCTTTCAAATTTTATTTGGTGTGGCAAAACTGGGTAAGTTTATTCGGATGGTGCCTTACCCTGTAATGTTAGGCTTTGTTAATGGTCTGGCCATGGTTATTTTTATTGCGCAGTTTGGTCACTTTAAAACAACTGCGCCAGATGGTTCATCCGTATGGATTACAGGCACTCCCCTCTATACTATGATTGCTTTAATTGTGTTGACGATGGCGATTATCTATTTGTTACCTAAATTAACGAAAGCGATTCCATCGACGCTGGCTGCCATTTTAGTCGTTTCAATCGGCGCAATAACACTAGGCATAGAAACAAAAACGGTGGGTGATTTAGGCTCTATTGCTGGTGGCTTGCCTAGCTTTCATATGCCAGAAGTGCCTTGGAACCTAGAAACATTTCGTATCATCCTGCCCTATTCTCTTGTTTTGGCTGCGGTAGGACTGATTGAAACACTGCTTACATTAAATCTAATTGACGATATGACAGAAACACGCGGCAAACCGAATCGTGAATCATTAGCACAAGGTATTGCCAACATTGTGACTGGCTTATTTGGTGGTATGGGCGGTTGTGCCATGATAGGCCAAAGTATGATTAATATTAATAACGGCGCGCTTAAACGCCTTTCAGGCATAGCTACAGCGGTGTTTTTATTGTCGTTTATATTGTTCGCTTCCAAATGGATTGAGATGATTCCATTAGCTGCTTTGATTGGCGTCATGTTTGTAGTCTCAGAAAAAACATTTGAATGGGGAAGCTTCAGATTGTTTGGCAAAGTACCTAAGGCCGATATTTTTGTCGGGATTTTAGTTGCAGTCATTACCGTATTTGCGGACTTAGCGATTGCCGTTATCGTAGGTGTTATTTTTTCTGCACTTGCTTTTGCTTGGGAGCATGCGAAAGATATTCGAGCGACTACTTCAATTGATAGCGATGGGACAAAAACCTACATCCTCAATGGTTCACTGTTTTTTGCATCCATTTCAGCATTTCAAGGTCTCTTTCATCCCAAAGATGACCCAAAAAATGTTGTCATTGATTTCAAAAATGCGAAAGTTGTCGATCACTCAGCTATTGAAGCCATTGATGCACTTGCAGCTAAATATACAGCGGAAGGTAAAGCCTTACATCTGAAACATCTAAGTCCGGATTGCTTAGAAATTTTGGACAATGCCAAAGGCATGGTTGAGATCAACGTACTTGAAGACCCGAACTATCATATTGCGGATAACAAACTCGGATAAGCACTATTTTGAACTAGGCTAGTTTTGCCATATCATAGCTGTTATGGACAGGGATAAAGATATAGATGACGAGCTAAGCTTGTTCAAACAAGCTGTCGAAGGTGCACGTCCGATAGAAGTAAATCGGGTGCCTCTTCCCGTTAAAAAACCTAAACCCATACCACGTCAGTTTATATTGGATGAACGCCAGGCCCTGATTGACTCATTAAGTGACCACTACATTCCAGCACATGAGTTAGAAAGTGGAGAAGAACTTCTTTACTTGCGCGATGGACAGTCGCCGATCATACTCAGTAA
>JBFIGM010000153.1:0-5215 GCA_041602315.1 Methylophilaceae bacterium
GGTATTTTAGGTGGTTATCGGTCTCTACGGTAATATTTGAGACAAATTATAGAAGGATATAGCTAGCTATCTAACTGATTCTTGAAGAATTCTACCGAGTCTCCACAAGACTGTGAAAACTCGGCAGACTATATGGCGGTGGTGACAGTCTTAAGCGGAACCGTCTCAACCTTATTAGGGACAATTACCCTGTTTTTGGCCTATCTACAGGGAGAAATACATATTTTCTCCTATTTAACCATCATCTAGTTGCCCAAAGCCCCACCCAGTAGGTCTTTCAGCTCAGCTCCCCTATCCCAATAACAGGGAAACTCATTTCCCTGTTATTCTCTGATTCAGGGAAAATAGTCTATAAAACTTGATTGTGCCATACACCACTGGTTACCTGGCAATCTATAGTATCTAGTGCCATATGGACAGTTAAACCAAGACCAACAAGCCTAGTTTTGGGTACAAAGCAAAGTGCCACGTAGATAATAATAAACCACAACTGATGCAGTGGGTGGAAACCGATGCTGCAGCGACCTGGGCCATACATGGGATTAGCTAGCAAATGATCGACATCTACAAGTATCGTTGCGATCATTATTAGGTACGCCCCCTTCCAATTCTTTCTAAAAAGTAGGCCTGCTAAGAATGCCGGCACTAAAAAATGCAAGACTAAATGTAACATATATCCTTTTCTCTAGATCTCAAGCACGTACTTGAGCGAATTGTTAGCTGTTGATTAGCGCTGTAGGGGCCATAGTGGAGCACCAGAGTAACGAATGCAGCTTTATTTTGTCAGTGTGCAGTTTTTAGTTTGGCACGATGCAAGGGGCTTGCTTGCACTCATTTACCTCTATTGTTATATGAGAGACCTTATTAAAGTTTTTTAGTAGTCTCTTGTAATGTTCCGTCGAATTTGGATAGTGCGTTACCAATGCAATAATTGCTGCATAATGATTTGCACCTATCTTCCATATATGAATATCTGAGATTCTGTTGTCTGAATCACTCTCAATGATTTCTTTAATCTTTTTTTGATATTCTTCTTCAATACTTGCATCCATTAGAATTGGACTTGTTTGCTTCAGTAGGCCATACGACCAACGTGTAATAATGATTGCACCAACTATCCCCATTATTGGATCAAGCCAAATCCATCCCCAAAATTTTCCTAACACTAGTGCCACGATTGCGAGCACAGATGTCATGGCATCTGCCAGCACATGAAGATAAGCCGCTCTTAAATTATGGTCATGATGATGGTGATCACGTTCATTATGATGTGTATGGCTATGATCATCTTTTAACAGAAATGCACTAACTACATTAATAAATAAACCAATGCCTGCGACGATAATAGCCTGGTTAAAATGGATTGTTTGTGGATCTACTATTCTTTGCAATGACTCAATTAACATAACCAAGGCAACAACAGCTAAGGCTATTGCGCTAGCAAAACCACCAAGAACATTAACCTTGCCAGTACCAAACGTATATGCTGGATTGTTTTCATGCTTTCGTGCGTAACTATAAGCAAAGAGTGCAATCATGAATGCGGCTACATGTGTACCCATGTGCCAACCATCGGCTAGAAGAGCCATTGAGCCATAAACACTACCAGCAATGATTTCCACAACCATTGTTACCGCTGTGAGTATTAGGACGTATTGTGTCCGTTTTTCTCCTTTCTCATTTTTTACGGAAAAGTCATGGCTGTGCTGCCAGCTCTCCAATGTGTCTGCATGCATTTCTCTTTTCCTGGTCCTATGCCCTATGCCATGCTCTGCAGACAAATTTGTCCGGCAGTAGCACCTTGTTATATGTATTTTGATTCATATTAGATGCTCAAAATAACAACACTTTAAAACCTATTAGGATAAGTATTATGCCCCCCAAAAACTCCGCTTTGCTTTCTAACCATGTGCCACTTTTGGCGCCAACAAAAACACCGAGCCAGCTAAAGAAAAATGTTGTGGCTCCGATTATTACGCAAGCAACGAATGGATTTACTTCAATAAGTGTTAGTGTAAATCCAACAGCCATTGCATCAATGCTTGTAGCTATAGCAAGAATGAGCAATATTTTATGGGTGATACGTGCAATATCTTTCTCTATACCTTCCGTAATTGATTCGTAAATCATTTTCCCACCAATCAACACAAGAAGGAAAAAAGCAATCCAGTGTGCATAATCTTCGACCCACCCCAAAACACCTTTGCCTCCTAAATACCCTATTAAAGGCATTGTTGCTTGAAATAAGCCAAAATATATTGCAGCCATGACTGCAAGTGATCTCGTTTTCGTTACATGTTTTGAACCGAGACCGATCGATACCGCAAAAGCATCCATGCTAAGCGCCACTGCTAAGATTAAAGCTTCAAACATTCACAAATCTCTACACATAAAACAACCGGAGGCAAAGCCGCCCGGTTACTTTATTGGTTATGTGTTGCAGCTTAAATAGCAACAACTTCATTTGCACATGGATCTTTCTAACCCTGACCCACTTCGAATTCAACGGCCTGGCCATCATTCAATGTTGTGTACTGACCGCCCGATTGAATCTCTAAAATGGGTAGTTTTTTTATTACAGTAATTTATTTTATGAAAAGTTACGTTTTTATTGGTTGCCTGCCAAGCCGGTATGTCAGTTGATACAGGGCGGGTAGTACCACTAAAGTCAGTAACGTTGATGACACAATACCGCCGATAACAACCGTTGCTAATGGCCGTTGTACTTCTGCACCGGTTCCCACATTAAAGGCCATGGGAATAAAACCAAGGCTGGCCACTAATGCGGTCATCAGTACGGGACGCAATCGCTGGCTGGCACCTTCACGGATGGCATCCAATAATGGCTTACCCTGTTCGCGCAATTCGCGGATAAATGACATCAGCACTACGCCGTTGAGTACCGCCACACCAGATAGCGCAATAAAACCAACCCCGGCAGAAATTGATAGCGGCATATCCCGGAATGTTAGTGCTAGTACCCCACCGGTTAATGCCAGCGGTACCCCACTGAAGACGATAAGGGCATCTCGGGCTGAGCCAAAGGCACTGTAGAGTAGCCCCAATATCAGCAGCAGTGTCAGCGGGACTACTAGCATCAATCGCTTGCTGGCAGATTGTAGCTGTTTGAAGGTGCCGCCATAGTCAAGCCAGTAGCCGCTGGGCAATACCAGTTGATCACGCATTAATTGCTGGGTTTCTTTGATAAAAGACCCAAGATCCCGGTCTTCCACATTGGCCGTCACCACCACATTCCGCTTACCGCTTTCGCGATTAATCTGATTAGGGCCGACCAGCTCCTTGATGGTCGCCACTTCACCAAGGGGTACATAGGTAAGGTCGGGGCTACCATCCACAGGTAACACAATTGGCAGCCTGGCTAGGACCTCCGGGTTTTGCCGTAGGCCTTCATCCAGACGTACCAGTAGTTTAAAGCGCCGGTCACCCTCGTAGATCAATCCTGTTTGGCTGCCGCCAATGGCAGTTTTCAGAGTTTCCTGTAAGTCGGCGACGGTCAGGCCCAGCAGTGCCAGGTGATCCCTTTGGGGTTCTACGGAGATCATGGGTAACCCTGTAGTTTGCTCAACCCGAACATCTCTCGCCCCAGGGACTGTGGCTAACAGAGCACTGGCCTTTTCTCCTGCTTCTTTCAGGGTGTCCAAGTCGTCGCCATAAATACGCACGGCTACATCGGTACGAACACCGGCAATTAGTTCGTTAAAACGCATCTCAATAGGTTGCGTGAACTCGTATTTATTGCCGGGTACAGCCTCCACTGCTGTACGTAATTCTGCCATAAATGTTTCTTTGCTCTTACTGAGATTGGGCCATTGGTCTTTGGGCTTTAAAATCAAAAACGTATCAGCCACATTTGGTGGCATGGGGTCTGTGGCCACTTCTGCGGTGCCTATTTTGGCAAAGACATGCTGTACTTCACCGAATTCGCTGATGACATTTTCCAATTGTTGCTGCATGTCGATGGCCTGTTCTAGACTGGTGCCAGGAATCCGCAATGCATGTAGGGCAATATCATGTTCATCCAGTTGTGGCAAAAACTCGGTGCCTAAACGGCTGGCTTGCAGCGCACTGGCAATAACCAGAACCACGGCAATACTGACCAGAACAATGGGTTGCTTCAGGGATAAATTTAACATCGGTGCATACCCTTGGCGCAATCGTTCCATTAACCGGTTTTCCTGCTCGTGAACCTTGCCGCGAACCAGAATAGCTACAGCGGCGGGGACAAAGGTGACAGAGAAAATCAGCGCGCCTAATAAGGCAGCGACTACCGTGAAGGCCATGGGGTGGAACATTTTTCCTTCCACACCACTGAGAGCAAAGATCGGTACGTAAACCAGCATGATAATAAAGACACCGAATACTGCGGGCCGGAATACTTCTTTGGTTCCCGTTATTACCTCCTGCAAACGTTCATCAAGCGTGAGCAGGCGGCCGAGGCGTTTTTGCGTCAGGCCGAGCCGGTACAAAGCATTTTCCACCACAATGACGGCACCATCGACGATTAAACCGAAATCAATGGCGCCGAGACTCATCAAATTGCCCGATACCCGGTTGCTGACCATACCCGTGATGGCAAACAACATACTCAGGGGGATCACCAGCGCCACAATAAATGCTGCACGAATATTGCCCAGCAGGGCAAACAGCACGGCGATCACTAATACGGCACCTTCAAACAGGTTTTTTTGCACCGTAGCCACGGTTTTATCCACCAGAGTAGTGCGGTTATAGAGCGCCATTGCGCTCACACCCAGAGGCAGGCTGTCGTTAATAATGGTCAGCTGTTTAGCTACGGCTTGAGAAACAACGCGACTGTTTTCACCCAACAGCATAAAGGCCGTGCCCAGAACCACTTCTCGCCCATCCTTTGTGGCGGCACCAGTTCGCAGCTCTTTGCCATAGAGTACGTTGGCCACATCCTTAACCCGCACTGGAGCATCATCACGTTTGGCGATGACCACATTGCCGATATCTTCCAAATTGTTCAATTGCCCGGGAGATCGCACCAGCCACTGCTCGCCATTGCGCTCGATATACCCAGCGCCTGCATTGAGGTTATTGCGTTTTAGAGCACGGATAACATCGTTAATGGTGATGCTAAATGCCAGCAGTTTGTTTGGAATGGGGGCTACCTGATATTCCCTTTCAAAGCCGCCGATGCTGTTGATCTCGGTAATGCCAGGAACTTTCACCA
>JBFIGM010000154.1:0-5203 GCA_041602315.1 Methylophilaceae bacterium
GCAAAGACAATGTTTCTAAAAGCCTCACCGAATAAAATGACACGCTTTAACATTGCTCTGGCAAACGGTTTATAAAGTTCTTCTGTCAGTGCATCTCGAAGTGCCAGCATAGCACCCACGACCATTCCGATAACAATATGCGCTGCATAACGGCCAGCCTCTTTACCTAAAAACTGTAGGCTTGAAGCGTTATCTCTTAACCATTGAGTGACAACTTGCTGCAATACTACAGCATCAGCTGGAATTCGCTCATCAATCCAACCAGGCAGTATTTGCCGTGAGTCCTCAATAATCTGCGCCATTCTTGCAATTAGAGTGGTTAAGCTACCTGAGTCAGACCTGAAAAATGCGGCTAACCCCAAACCTAGTAATGTCAGAGCACCAATAATGATTACCGCTAGCAAGCTAACTGCAATTAATTTTGATATGTAACTGGAGAAGCGTTGCCCAATATAGGGTGCAATAACATGCACAAGCTCAAAAACCAGCATACCTGCCAATAACCCTGGCAATAAGTTATATCTCAAAGTAAAAATCATGGCGATTGCCATAATGACCCAAGCGGCAATATCTAATTGCGTGATTTTTTTAACGTTAATATTCACTTTGAAATCTATTTTTAAATGTTTCTTGTTCCGCTATTGGCAACCGAATTGAAAGTTGGACTTTATCTGTAAATGTTTTTTGAATGACATCTCCACCTACTAGTGTTAGCGCTTTTGTCAGAGCTTCCAATTGACTGTATTCAACCGTCATGTTGAGCTTGTGCATTTCTACATAAGGTTTTAGCGTTGCTGCTTCTAACGCTAGTTTTGCTGTACCTCCATATGCACGCGCTAACCCACCTTTTCCAAGATTAATGCCACCATAATAACGGATAACACCAACACAAGCATTAATTAAATGCTGTCCTTCCAAGAACTGTAATATTGGTTTACCTGCAGTTCCTGATGGCTCACCAGCATCTGAAAAGCGCATGATAATACCTGCAGAGGTTTTAAGCCGAAACGCATAAGCAAGATGGCTTGCATTTTGATGTTGTGAGGCGATTGCAGCAAGAAATGCGTTTACTTCTTTTTCAGTTTGACAGCAACTAGCCCACGCTAAAAACTTCGATTTATTGACTGTTTGCTCTGCAGTACCAGGCTGCTCAATAATATTCATCATGCAAGATTGTGCTCGCGCTTAAGATAAGCCTGAAATAACACCCCTGTTGTCAACCGAAATGTGCTCACTAGCAGGCGTTTTCGGCAAACCAGGCATTGTCATGATATCACCACAAATTGCCACCACGAAGCCTGCGCCACGCGATAATCGTAGCTCTCTAACTGTCAAAACATGGTCAACTGGTGCGTTTCGTAAAGTAGGATCAGATGAAAAAGAATACTGGGTTTTCGCAATACAAATCGGCAAATGATTATAATCTTTGCTCAATTCTTGCAATTGTATTGTTGCTTCATCGCTCAGTGAAATTCCTTTTGCGCCATAAAGCTGTTTCGCAATCGTATCTAGCTTGCTTTGCAAACTATCAGTTGTTTTATATAAAAATCTAAAGTTAGATCCTTGATACTCGATTGCTTTAACTACTTCTTCAGCCAACGCTATCGCTCCAGAACCGCCCTCAGCCCAATGCTTACAGACAACAACCTCGCACCCCATTGGCTTAATTGCATTTTGCAGCAACTCAATTTCATCTTTGGTATCATGCGTAAAATGATTAATTGCAACAATTACTTGCATTCCAAAGTGTTTTTGTAAATTATTAATATGCCTTTTTAAATTACTCATTCCTTTAGATAGATAATCCAATCCCTCGACATTAATTTGATCGAGTTCTGCGCCTCCATGATATTTTAGGGCTCGTATGGTCGCCACAAGCACAACAACGTCTGGTTTTAATTTTGATTGCCGACACTTGATATCAAAAAACTTCTCAGCCCCTAAGTCGGCACCAAAGCCAGCTTCAGTAACAACATAATCGGCTAACTTTAATGCCGTTTTCGTAGCAATCACTGAGTTACATCCATGTGCAATATTTGCAAAAGGTCCACCATGAATAATGGCTGGATTTGACTCAACTGTTTGCACTAGATTAGGCTGGAAGGCATCTTTAAGAATTGCGGCTAGCGCCCCTTCTGCCTTCAAGTCGCTAGCTAATATAGCTTTTCCATCAAGACTCTTAGCCACTTGAATATTGCCAATCCGTTGTTTTAAATCTGCTAGGCTTTCAGCGAGGCAGAAAGTGGCCATTATTTCACTTGCGACCGTGATATCAAACCCCGTATCTGTTTCATGTCGTAGTTGATATAAATGCATTTTCCGCAATGCGCGGTCATTCATATCTACACACCTGCGCCATGTGACGCTGTTAATATCAATATTGAGCAGGTTTCCGTGATGAATATGATTATCAATTAATGCTGCGAGCAAATTATTCGCTGTAGCAATAGCATGAAAATCACCTGTAAAATGAAGATTAATATTCTCCATTGGTACCACTTGAGCGTATCCTCCACCAGTGGCGCCACCTTTCATACCAAATACAGGGCCTAGTGATGGCTCACGGATACAGACCATTGCATGTTTGCCTATTTTGTTCAGTGAATCAGTCAGTCCAACCGTAGTAGTAGTTTTACCCTCACCAGCTGGTGTTGGACTAATTGCTGTGACTAGAATAAGTTTGCCATCAGGCTTTTCGCGCAGTGCATCAATTGCGGTGTAGCTTATCTTGGCAATATGTCGGCCATATGGGATTAAGTCATTGTCTGTGAGGTTGATTGTCTTGGCAACATCTTGAATAGGCTTTAGATGGGCTGCTTGTGCTATTTCAATATCGCTTAACATCTTTCTCTAAAACCTTTTTTATTGATGGCATAAAACAATACTACGATGAACTTGCACTGTGAAGCAACCCATAAAATAATAATAGCTAAGCAGATCCATATTGATAACGATTACGCCCGTTTTCTTTACCTACATATAATGCACGATCCGCGCGTGATGCTAAAGAATCAAATGAATCGTCACTGATTAAGGATGCAGCGCCGATAGTAACCGATATCGAAATGTCATTACCTTCATAGGAAAAAGCTGTATTCTCGACCGCTAGTCGTAGCCGCTCTGCAAGGTCATTAAGTGTTGCAGTGTCAGCATTTGGCAGCAGGACCAAGAACTCCTCCCCTCCCCACCGACCAACAACATCTTGTTTTCTTAGCGTTGATTGCATCACTTTAGCCACGTTTGAAAGGATAAAGTCGCCGCAAAGATGTCCATACTTATCATTAACTTGTTTGAAATGATCAATATCTATGACGAGCATTGCTAGAGGCTCACCAGTATTTTGACTTACGCTAATCTCTTTTTCTGCTTTATTGATAAGACTTCTCCTATTATCTAGCCCTGTGAGCTTGTCAATTGACGCCAATTCAGCAAGCATTAACTGGTATTCACTAGTCGCTTGCGTGTAGGCAAATGTGACTGATCCAGTTATTAAAAGAAAAAAAGTGATATTTATAAATCTGAGAGCTTTCAAAAACGCATCATTGAAAACAACTTGTGGCGTTTTGTCATTTAAGCTAATTTCTAACAAAACAAACAAAGCAACTAACAATAAGATCCTGAAAACATTCGTCAGCAATGAAGTTCTGACGCCAATAAACGGGAATGCGGCCAAGCCAAAGATGTAATAATGAAAACCACTTTGCACACCCATGTAAAAGCAAGCAATATAAGCATGCACAATAACTTCCATCGATACCAACAGACCAAGCACGCTAAAGTCTGAGGCTTTAACTGAATGATAAAATAACTTAATACAATAAATATAGATAGCTAAGCTGAAAATATTAACGATTGATAATTGCGGGACACCTAGAAAGTAAAAAAAAGGGATGAATAGTGCGTGGACAAAAGTTATGACCAACAAAGCATAAAACAGCACTTTGCTGTCATCTCTTACAGAGTCCAGTTCATCTAATTTCAATAGCTTCTGTATTGAAGGTAACATCTATTTTTTACCTAATATGGTGCCTAAAATACCTCTCACAATACTACGCCCTAGCGAAGTTCCCGCCGCTCTAGCTAGTGATTTTGCCGCACTTTCCAATACTGTATCCTTTGGTCTGCCTCGCGTTTTCTTTGGCTTTTTACCAAGTACACCACCCCAATCAAAGCTGTCTTCTTCATCTTTTTGCTGCTTTTCTGCTTCTTCAGCTGCTAAAGCCAGTTGATCGGCTTTTTCTTTCAATATTTCATGTGCAGATTTTCGATCAACAAATTTCTCGTAAACACCATTAATAACTGAATTTCGAATAACGGCTGCTCGCTCATCGTCAGATGCTGACCCAATTCTACTTTCTGGAGGGCAAACATAAGTGCGCTCTACTGGATTGGGTGCGCCTTTCTCATTCAGAAAAGAAACTAACGCCTCTCCTACTCCAAGCTCTGTTATCGCCGTAGCAACATCGACTTTAGGATTAACTCTGAAAGTCTCAGCTGCGGCTTTAACCGCTTTTTGATCTCTTGGCGTATAAGCACGCAGCGCATGCTGTACACGATTACCTAGCTGCCCGAGGACAATATCTGGGATATCTAATGGGTTCTGACTGACAAAATATATGCCAACTGCTTTAGAGCGAATAAGTCTAACCACTTGCTCAATCTTTTGCATTAATGCTTTAGGAGCATCACTGAAAAGCAAATGTGCTTCATCAAAAAAGAAAACTAATTTTGGCTTATCCAAATCACCGGCTTCAGGTAGGTTTTCATAAAGTTCAGATAACATCCACAACAATAACGTCCCATAAACACGCGGCGCATTAAACAATTTGTCAGATGCTAGTATATTAATCATTCCACGGCCTTTAGCATCTGTTTGCATCATATCATCCAGATTAAGTGCTGGCTCACCGAATAGCTTATCGCCACCTTCTGTCTCTAATTGCAATAACCCTCTCTGAATTGCACCGACACTTGCAGATGAAATATTGCCGTACTCTGATTGGTATTCTGCAGCATGCTCTGCAGCATGCTGCGACATGGTGCGTAAATCCTTCAAATCCAATAGCAGCCAGCCCTCATCATCCGCTATCTTGAATATGGCATTGAGTACACCACTTTGGACATCATTCAAGTTAAGCATTCGTGCTAAAAGCAATGGCCCCATTTCGGCAACTGTTGTTCGAATTGGATGTCCTTTATCTCC
>JBFIGM010000155.1:0-5183 GCA_041602315.1 Methylophilaceae bacterium
ATGCGCGATAAGTTGCCTGCGTCAGCATCAATTGCTTTAGCAAGTGACTCAAGCGTCATTTTTGCCGCTTGGCGTCTAGCGCGGATAACATTACCTAAGTTCATGACGATATTTTATGTAATTAATACAAAAATGTAAAATTAATTTGTATTAAAAGCAAAAATATATAACGGTTAGCTTACCAGCCAATTACATATCTTGAATGAGAACCAAGCAATAACTTGACTATTCGCGCCACAATATAAGAGAAAATGACAGCTGCGCAAAATATTAATAGTACACCCTCAAGTCCATGCTTGAAGTCCATCATACCAGTGCTGCGCATAAAGCTTAGTGCCCATTGGTGAAGAAAGAAAAAAGCGAAGCTCATGTTGGCAGTGGTTTTTAAGAAAGAGATGTCATATTGTTGTAGGCGCATAGTGAAAGCCAGCATAAAGAGTATAAGTGTGGTTTTTTGAAAAATCATCAAATCAATCCCATGCCACATGAATATGGAGGCTTTGCCCATACTGTCCTTTTGTCCTAACAAATACATGATAAGCGCAACGGCAATGGTGAAGAAGAATAGCAGCAAGGCTTTGCCCTCTATCCACTGGTTGATGTTAACGCGCTCTGTGCTGTAGATGATGCCAAATAAATAGTAGGGAAAGTAATAAATGAGACTGTGAATTGGGTTGATCTCCCATGATGGGCGTTGAACGAACATTGATAAAATAAACAGGCTCCCAGTAATGACCAACTTGGCATTCAGTGATAGCGAAATAAATCGGATAAAGACAGGAGATAACAGGAATAATAGCATTGCAAAAGGCACATACCAGTAAGCCCAGAGTGTTCTACCTGTTAAGAGATTCATGATAACCAGGCTAGTATTGCTTAAATCAGGACCGTAGAATTCATTAATGACTTTCGCCATGACTATCTCACCTCTGGTGAGGTAGAAATAGGCTATGTAGAGCAATGACAGAGTCAGGTAAGGCAAGAACACATATAGTGTTTTGTTTTTGATAAATGACCAATAATGGTATTTAGCAAAGTAAACATGGTGGAAAAAAAAGCCAGAGATAAACACAAATAATGCCGTTCCTCCAGAGATTAAGTTTACTAATGTTGCTTCCCAGATATGGCTTCTAGGCCACGAGTTATAACAATGACCTAAGATGATAAGTAAAATGGCAAGTGCTCTAAAGTAATCAAAATAGACTAGTCGGTTGTCTGCTTTTGACTTGTTATTTTCGCGTGAGACATGCGTCATCTAAAACTCATTGGTGAATAATAATGCGCATACTTTAAACTATTTATATCTTTATGCAATGACCTGATTTTTCCTTTTTTAGTATCCAACAAGATTCTTTTGTGGAAAAATAAAAACCAAATATTAATGAGTCAATGTTGAAATGATTAAAGTATATACATCAAGAAATTTTCTGGATCGACAAATCATCAAGGGGCAGCAGCTGCTAATATGGATTCTCGCAGGCTTAGTGCTGATTTCATGTCAACTTGCTGTTGCGAGTGCTGGTATGTTAATTGTCAGTAAAGAGAATGGAAAAACCTACCTGCTTTTTGTGCAAACTCATAAACATAATCACTATGAATTTCCTGGAGGTCGTTTGGAGCAAGCAAGTAGTTTGATTGATACTTCGAGTGTTGTTGAATCACCATATGAAACTGCTGTGCGCGAGACAGTTGAAGAAATGAGAGGCTATTTGGGCCGTCAACAATTATATGCAGCTTCTTCTGAAACTAATTTTGTTGAGGCGGGAAAGTATAGGATTTATATAGCTAAGTTGCCATATTTTAACATTAATGAGGTGCGCGAAATTAAAATCCCTAAAGGTAAAAAATGGTCTTCTATGCGCGAGGTGGTTAATTACGCATGGGTAAATGCCGAAGCGATTAGTGATGCAAATGATGGCATGGTGACTAATAGCGAAGGTCAGTCGATTGAGCTTGGACCAGATGTATTAGCTGTTGTAAAAAAAGGACATTCCAAACAATGGTTTGATTTGTAGCATTAATCATCTTTAGGCTCTTCAGCAATAAATACCTTTTGCGCGAAGTTGTCTGCTTGCAGTGCAGCAATAATCTGCTGATTTGTGGTGTTTTTGTTTCTTTTGATATGGTAATTGTACTGATTGACAGCACCTTTAACATTTTCTTGTAAATCAATTAGTACAAATCGTCTGCAGTATTGTTGCAGAATCTCATTTATTCTAGCCTGTTGGTCAAGACTATTTAACTGAAAGCTCAGCACACAGTCGAAATAAGCAACTGGACTAAAAGAAGCATATCGCAGAAATAGGGATGCTACTGCAAAACAGAACGTACCTTCAATCGCAACAATAAACGCACTTGCACCACAAGCAATACCAGCGGCAAGGGATGCAAATAAAAAGATGGTATCTCGTGGGTTTTTAAAGTTAGTTCTGAATCGGATAATGCCAACTGCGGCAATGATGCCCACACCGCGAGCAATGCTGTCGCCTACAGATAAGATGATGACACATGCAATAATTGAAATCAGTACAATAGCTTGTAAGTAGTTTCGTGAATAAGTGCTTTTTTGTAAAGTTAGTACGTAGATATAAGCAACAGTTGTCGAAAGAATAAACGACAGTAATACGGTAATGGTTGTAGCCAGAAAATCAATATCTTGGCCTGTTGGTACTAAAGGGTGGCTAAAGTCAAACATATTAATATCACTTAAAAAAAGAATTTAGTTATTTTGCATTCTATTGATAACGGTTTATACCGTTACGTTCGTAACTATAGCAAAAAAGTATAGCCAGCTCTGTGAAGTTTATGTGATATTGGCTTGCGGCATTGTTGTTATGTAGCGATAAAATCGCTTAGAAGTCACCCCATAGTGTATGCATGCTAGCTATTGCTGCTAGTGCTGCTGTCTCAGTTCTGAGGATTCTTGGCCCTAATATTATCGATTGAAAGCCATGATTGGATGCCATTTCAATTTCATTAGGGCTTAGGCCTCCCTCAGCACCGATTAACAGTTGAATATCACTGATTGGTTTTGTCAGCGCCGCTATACGCTTCGCGCCAACTGGGTTTAGCAAAATGCGACATTGCTCTTGATACGGGTTTTCTGCTAACCAACGATGAAGCGGCTGCGGTTCTAAAACCGTAGGCACAAAAGCGCGCCCAGATTGCTCGCACGCAGAAATTGCCACGTTCTGCCAATGAGTAAGGCGCTTTGCCGCGCGTTCTTGGTTCAGTTTGACGACGCTGCGTTCTGTGGCGATAGGCTGAATATGTCTTACGCCAAGCTCAACAGCTTTTTGAATCGTATAGTCCATGCGGTCGCCACTAGAAATGCCTTGTAATAAGGTGATGTTTAAAGGCGATTCATTATCGATTACTTTGCTTGCTTTTACTTTTGCGAGTACTTCATTTTTTTTCACTGACGTGAGTTCGCAAGCGTAATCAACACCATCTCCATTAAATAGGGTAGCCTCGTCACCTTCAACCATACGTAGCACGCGCACCGCATGAATAGTTGCCGATTCTGGGAGTTTAACGATAGCGCCTAGTGCAAGTTTTTCTGGGCAGTAAAAGCGATTCTGCGGCATGTGGTGAATGATTAATAATGGTAATATGACAATTATAGATTGTTTTAGGAGAGAGTGATGGCGAGTATTCAACCACCAGTATGTGATTTTGGTTGGCAGGCACCAGACTTTAGTCTTAAAAATGTCGATGGTACAACGCTTTCCAGGGACTTGCTCATGGGCAAAAATGGTTTGCTGGTGATGTTTATCTGTAATCATTGCCCATATGTTAAAGCTATATTATCTCGGCTGATTGCCGATGTTACCGAGCTGAAAATGCTGGGCGTAAATACGGTGGCAATTATGTCGAATGACCCAACCGATTACCCAGAAGATAGCTTTGAAAATATGCAACGAATTGCCAACGATATGGATTTCCCGTTTCCGTATCTAATCGATCCTACACAAGAAGTGGCTAAAGCTTACGATGCTGTTTGTACACCAGATTTTTTTGGCTTTAATAATAAAGGTGAGCTGCAGTACCGTGGACGCTTTGATGAAAGCCGTAAGGAAACAGCAACTAACAGCACAAGAGACTTATTCCATGCAATGAAACAAGTAGCAGAAACAGGACATGGGCCCAAAGAGCAGATTCAGAGTATTGGCTGTTCGATTAAATGGATGCAATAAACTTAAGTTAAAGCATTCGCAGTAAGTAAATTAAACCAGATAGTCAACGTCCCTATACTTAATACCGTCGTCAAAAAAACTGCTGCAGCGTATAAACCACTATCTAGCCGATAGCGTTCACAAATCACAATCCCAAATATCATGGTAGGCATTGCAGCTAAAATCACGGCAGTTGTTAACGTTGGTGTCGGTAAGTCCAGTATTGATGCGGTAGTCAGTGCTGCTAGTGGTGCTATTAATAATGCAATCAAGCACACTGGTAGTAGTAAAGGCAAATACTTCAACTTAATGGTATCCCAACGGATACTCATACCTAAGGCAATCAGCATCAGCGGGACTACCCCTCCACCCAGAATATCAAGTGCATTATGCATTACAGCAGGTTGTGGAATATGGCCAATATTAAGTAGTATCGCCAGTAACAAAGCCCATAATGGGGGCACTTTTAACAGTGCTAGAAAGGGGTGGAGTTCTACATCATTATCGCCAAAGCGATGTGCGATGAGAACGCCTAGGGTAAGTACTAAAGGTGTACAAGCAAACAAATCAAATTTGAGGACGATGGCCTGTGACCAGTCGCCAAGCGCTTGTGCAGTGACAGGTAACCCAAGGTAAGTTGCATTAGGGAAGGTAGCGGCAATCAATAAAGCACCTTTTTGTGGATTGCTTATCTTTAAAAAATGCACAACAAGCCACATTAAAGCAAGAGAGCTGAAGAGTGCTGAGAGTGCCGTGAGTGATACCTTAATCGAGTCTATATTAAGGGGTGCTTTCCACATCACATCAAGCACCAGAGCAGGCAATAAGATATAAAAAACCAAATCAGTCAGTGCACGGCGATGCGACAGCACAGGGATATGCGTGGGCGCAATGCGTTGCCAAATTACGCCGATGGCAATGATTGCAGCCATTTGTAACATTACAGTTAACACTTGATAACCTTTATGTGAAATTGCGTAAATCTTAGCACGGCGTTAGCGATTTATC
>JBFIGM010000156.1:0-5145 GCA_041602315.1 Methylophilaceae bacterium
CGCAGAAAATGGCGATGTGTTTTATGCTGTGCGCAGCTTTGATGGCTATGGCAAGCTCTCTGGTAAAAGTCTTGATGACTTACGGGCTGGGGAGCGTGTAGTGGTCGACACCTATAAAAAAGATCCACTGGATTTTGTACTTTGGAAGTCAGTTAAACCAAATGAGCCTAATTGGGACTCTCCTTGGGGGCCAGGTCGACCAGGATGGCATATTGAATGCTCAGCCATGAGCGCAAAACACTTAGGCGCACATTTTGATATACATGGAGGTGGGCAAGATTTACAGTTCCCACACCATGAAAATGAAATTGCGCAAAGTGAAGCTAGCCATAGTTGCCAGATGGCCAACTACTGGATACATAATGGCTTTGTACGTGTTGACGATGAAAAAATGTCCAAATCGTTGGGTAATTTTTTCACGATTCGAACCGTATTGGAAAAATATGATGCGGAGGTTGTGCGCTTTTTCATTTTAAGAGCACATTACCGCAGCCCATTAAACTACAGCGATCAACATCTGGATGATGCAAAGGCAGCTTTAACCAGACTCTATACCGCTTTACGGGGTGCCGAGATTTCTGATGCTGAAATAGATTGGCAGCATCCACAAGCTGCACGTTTTAAGGCTGCCATGGATGATGACTTTAATACGCCGGAAGCGATTGCAGTATTGTTTGATTTAGCGAATGATTTTAATAAAAATAAATCTATTGAATCAGCTGCATTACTAAAAAATCTAGGAGCAGTGCTTGGCTTATTGCAAAATGATGCCAATGCATTTTTACAAGGAACTGTGTCAGGTAGTGCAAACATAGTTGAGAGCTCTGATATTGCAAATGGGAGCGGCCATGTTGGTCCTAATGATATGCAAATTAGCGAAATGATTAGTTTAAGAACAGAAGCAAAAAAAGCCAAAAACTTTGCAGAGGCTGACCGTATCCGTAAAGAGTTATCCGACGCAGGCATTATCTTAGAGGACACACCACAAGGGACTACTTGGCGCAGAGCATAGCCAATTTTATAGTTAAGTCCAGCGACTAATAAGCGAATACGCTACAATATTCTCATCAATTAACATAGAAAGTAACTACATGCCTGTTAATTTACCTAAACTCAACCCATCAGATTTATTGCCTGTCAATGGTGTAAAGCTAGGATATGCCAAAGCGCACATTCGCAAACCAGACCGTAAAGATGTGTTGGTGATGTTGCTAGCTGAAGGTAGCCATGTCGCAGGCGTGTTTACCCAAAATCGCTTTTGTGCGGCACCAGTGACCTTGTCAAAACAGCACTTGGCAAGTTCAAATGCTATACGTGCCTTATTGGTAAATACAGGTAATGCGAATGCAGGGACGGGCGAAGCGGGGATGCAGCATGCGAAACAAAGCTGTGATGCCCTAGCAAAGTTACTCAATATTAGCAGTGAGCAGGTGCTGCCGTTTTCAACAGGCGTTATTTTAGAGCCATTACCTGTCGACAAACTAGTGGCACATTTACCAGCAGCGCTAGAAAATGCAACAGCGGATAATTGGTTTAATGCCGCTGAGGCGATTATGACTACCGATATTGTGCCTAAAGCAACTTCACGCCAACTGATGATTGACGGTAAGCAAATCACCATAACGGGGATGAGTAAGGGCTCAGGCATGATACACCCGAATATGGCGACGATGCTTGGTTACCTTGCAACGGATGCTGCTGTCAGTAAATCAGCGCTTAATGCGATTATTCAGTATGCGGTGAATAAATCATTTAACTGTATTACGGTGGATGGTGATACCAGTACAAATGACAGTTTTATCATGGTTGCTACCAATTTAGCAGGTAACGCAGAAATCACAGAGTCTAGCCAAACCTTTGTTGCATTGCGCGATGCGATGACTGAAGTAGCCATTGAGTTAGCACAGGCTATTGTTCGCGATGGTGAGGGTGCAACCAAGTTCATGACTATTCAGGTTGAATCAGGTCGTGATGAGGAAGAGTGCCGAAAAGTGGCGTATGCCATTGCCCATTCCCCGCTAGTTAAAACGGCATTTTTTGCATCAGACCCAAATCTAGGGCGGATACTCGCCGCAGTTGGTTATGCTGGTATTGATGACCTGGATGTTAATAATTTACGCTTATATCTTGGTGATGTATTGGTATCTGAGCATGGTGGCATCGCTGCAAGTTACCAAGAAGCACAAGGTAGTGCTGTTATGGCAAAGCCAGAGATACTAGTGCGAGTTGTGCTTAATAGAGGGCAAGCGGATGCTACCGTTTGGACCTGCGACTTCAGTTATGATTATGTCAAAATTAATGCAGATTATCGGTCATAAGGCGACTAGTAAATTAATACGTTGGATATGGAAAACCTGAACAATCTGCTTGCAAAGGCTGAGTCTTTATTGGAAAGACTGGAAAAAGTCCTCATGCCGCAGAGTGAACCCGTCAATTGGGAAGCTGTAGCATGGCGCTGGCTTAAAGTCGGTGGAAAGGGTACTCTCCAGGCAATTACTTCACCCCATCAAGTACGCCTGCAAGATATACAATTTGTTGATGAACAGAAAAAAGAAATTGTCAGAAACACGCGGCAATTCTTGCAGGGACTTACTGCAAATAACGTACTGCTCACAGGCGCACGAGGTACAGGGAAGTCTTCATTGGTCAAGGCGTTGCTGACAGAATATGCAGAACAAGGCTTAAGATTGATTGAGGTTGATAAACATGACCTGATTGATCTACATACAATCATTAATTTAATCAGTACCCGTCCGGAAAAGTTTATTATCTACTGTGATGATTTAACTTTTGAAGCCAATGATAGTGCTTATAAAGCATTGAAAGTTGTGTTAGATGGATCTTTAGCAAACGCCTCTGATAATGTGTTGGTTTATGCGACATCAAACCGTAAAAATTTGATGCCAGAGTTTATGGCGGATAATGAAGCTGTTGCGCATATCGATGGTGAAATTCGACCAGGAGATACTATCGAAGAAAAAACCGCATTGGCTGAGCGTTTTGGTTTGTGGTTATCTTTTCATACATTTGATCAGAATGCCTATTTAGCCATCGCTGAGTACTGGTTAAAAAAATACGGTATTAATTTTGATGATGCAGCACGTAAGGCTGCACTACAATTTACCTATAGCCGTGGCGCTCGCAGTGGACGAGTAGCCTATCATTTTGCTAAGGACTATGCAGGGAAGCTTAAATTAGATGGCTGATATCACGCATGTTGCAGTCGCCATCATACAAAAAGAAAATCAAGCATTTTTACTTGCTAGTAGGCCTGAAGGAAAACCTTGGGCTGGCTGGTGGGAATTTCCTGGCGGCAAGATAGAAGCTGGCGAAATGCCCCATGATGCGCTTGTGCGTGAGCTGCAAGAGGAGTTGGGTATATTGCCAATAGAATATCAACCTTGGCTAGAGAAGCGGTTTGATTATCCAGAAACACATGACTCACCTGCCAAAACAGTACATTTGCACTTTTACTTTGTGACTAAATGGCAAGGCGAAATGTCTGCTAAAGAAGGACAGGCATTTAGCTGGCAAATGCCGGGGCAAGTGATTGTTAAACCTATATTACCCGCTAATCTGCCAATCATGGATGCGCTGGCTGCTCTTGCCAATGAATATTGAGCAAAAATTAACTCACTAAGCTTGTACTCGGATTGTGCAATTTAATCAATGAGTTATTGGCTTTTAACTGGTAATGTAATTATTTGATCTGTAATTTCCCCTTTTTCATCTTCAAAGCAAAGTCTAAATTCAATATTGTCACCTGCTTTAAGCGGCTGTTTTAAATCAAATAGCATTAAATGAAAGCTACCAGGTTTTAATGTTACAGATTGGTTGGGTTCTAGAGGTAATGATTCCAGCATACGCATTTTCATAATGCCGTTATTCATTGACATGCTGTGAATTTCAACTGAGCCAGCAGCAGATGCAGCTTCCACGTAAACCAGTTTACTTTTTTCTGGACTTTTCAGTGTCATATATGCTGCACCGACTTTTTGTCCTGGGGCATTTTCACGCACCCAAGCATCTGAGATAGAGACTTCGGCACTCGTTGAGCAAGCTATTAGCAGCAAAATCGTTGGGAATAGTTTATATAGTTTCATTGTTCACAAGTCTATTAATTGGTTAGTTAGATAAGAATACTTTCAAACGAAAAGATTCCATCAATTAAAATCTTTAGGTGGCGTTTTCTCTGGGATGCGGTAGGTTTCGTTCGCCCAATCACCTAAATCAATCATTTTACAGCGCTCCGAGCAGAAAGGCCGGTAAGGGTTGCTATGGTCATACGCTGATAATGTTTTACAATTTGGGCAGGTAACTTGCTTGATTTTATTGGATATTTTTTCTTCTGGCATAACAAAAAGATTGATTTCTACATTAAGTTACATAGAGTCATTTTAAAGTGTATGTCATGTTCACACTGTTTTGGCTTTTGTACAAAGTCCATGCCGTGAAAACGTACATTAATTGCATATTTGTTGGCGCTCACTTCAGCAAAATAATTGCAATCGTCAGGGACCTCAATTTTGACCATTTGCGCCGGCTTGCTGCCGCCCAACATTTGCTGATAAAAGCCATTTTGGGCTACAAAGTCGTGTGTCATTCCACTGCCACGAAGAATATGTAGAATAATTTTGATACCTTCATACATTGGCAACAGTCGCGAGAGCCAATTATAAAAGTCATTTTCGCGTCTATCTTGATCTAGATTGAGCCAATAGTGGTAAGACGGTAAGTCAAATTGGCAAACGCCACCAGGAATGCCTGCCCGTTGTTTAATACTCATTAACCACTCATTATCACGCAAGGATTGACCAACTTTTGTCTTGTCGGAGCGAAGGGCGCTCGCACATGCTTCAACGTCATTAATTGTTTCGGTAAGCACTGCCTCAGATATGTTTGGGTTGCCTAGTAGATTTTGCATAGACAAAGCTTGCCTGTCTAACTCATGCACAATATCTACTTTAATGTCTGCGCGCTCTATAATATCCAGCATTTGCAGTAGTAGCATGAGCGCGCTATGGTGATTATGCTGCTGACCAGACTCAACATGCAACAACACTTTTTTGAATAGATCCTCTAATCTTAAAAGTGCACGTATGCGTTCATTAAATGGAAATTCGTAGCTAGACACTATAATGTAAA
>JBFIGM010000157.1:0-5125 GCA_041602315.1 Methylophilaceae bacterium
CTAATGTTGGAAGTGTTGCAATCGCGTTTTTTAAAAGTAAACGCGAGCCATTTGCTTGACTAAGATTGAGGTCTAATAATTTAAAATCTAAATCTTTTAGATGTAATTCAGGCTGTTGATCTTGAACAAAGTCTAAGCGTGACACAATAAAACCTGCATGCGTCAGACTTAATGCCCCTCCATCAACCATCTCGCCTGTCAGCTCTGTAACACTAACTGTCATATTCTTGAGTGCTACCGTGGGTACTGTATTCGGCATAGTAAAATCATAGCTAAAGCTAGTATGTAGCTCACCATCGCTAAATGCTACTGGCAGTGCCAAACCTTTTACTAGCTGTAGTGCCTCATTAATTTTTATACCTTCTAATGAAACGACCCCAGAGGAAGCAACTGGATTAACACCCATATCACCTTTCCATTTTAATAGGCCACCTTCCTCTGAAAAAGCTGCTGAGATTAAATACTCGCCTCGATCTCTGGGAACTGTTGAAAAACCTTTTAACTGAAAGTTAAGCGGCTCCAACGTCATTTCTATAGGCGTTTCTCTGTTGGCATCCAGATAGTGCACATTCCCTTGACTCACGACAATGTGTTGTATGATGACACTCGGAATCGTATCGCTTGGAGGTGGTTTTGGGCCTTCATTTATTTTTTCCAGCAAAGCATCCCAATTCAGCTTACCTCCCTGCGCTACCGCTAAGTTAACATGCGGCTCGGCAATACCAATTTGCTTGAACTTCCAAGCCAAGTCGAACATACCGCTCAGTTCAAAATCCACAACAAGCTTTTTAAAGCCCGCTAAGCTCTCACCGTTTCTATTCGATAGCGCTAACTCATGAACAGTCGCTTTTAAACGAAATGGATCGAATTCAACACGTTTAACTGTAGCTATGCTGTCTAACGATTCATCTGCGATGCGTGGTATTAGCTTCTTGGCTAATGGATCAACAGCAAAATAGCTAATCAACAAATAAAGAACGACAAGGCCAGCAAAGAATTTTGCAAAAAATTGCCAAGTAAGTTTTTTCCTGAATTCTTTTAACCAATTGTTGAATGTATTTGCCATATAGTCAAATAATACCTATTGCATCAACACATGCAAATATTTGTTTTGTTGTTGTATGTTTTTTAAGGTGCTAAAAGAGCCACTAACCTTGTTACAATTCATTACAAATTAAATCCTACCATTTTAGTCAACAATTAACTTTTATGGCATAATTCTGTTTTTGATTCTGACTGAATTTTGAATATGTTCGATCATTTAAAACAAGATATCGCTGTAGTATTTGACCGCGATCCAGCGGCAAGAACACATTTTGAGGTACTGACAACCTACCCAGGGTTACATGCCATCATGCTGCACCGTTTTAGCCACTGGCTTTGGCGCATTAAGTTTTATTGGCTTGGGCGATTATTTTCACATATCGGACGCTTTCTAACAGGCATCGAAATTCATCCTGGCGCAACGATAGGTCACCGTGTTTTCATTGACCACGGAATGGGCATAGTCATTGGCGAAACTGCTGTGATTGGTGATGACTGCACTCTATATCACGGTGTAACATTAGGTGGTACATCTTGGAATAAAGGTAAACGACACCCGACACTCGAAAGTGGAGTCGTGATTGGTGCTGGAGCAAAAGTATTAGGCCCTATAACGATTGGTAAAAATGCAAAAATTGGCTCAAACGCTGTCGTAGTGAAAGATGTGCCAGAAAACGCCACGGCTGTCGGTATCCCAGCAAGAATATTAGAAGAAGAAAAAGCAAAAAAAGAAGTAGAACAAGCTAAATTTAGTGCTTATGCGGTAAGCGATGATGAAAAAGACCCAATCAACAAGGCGTTACAACCACTCATCACAGAAATAGAAAACTTAAAACAACAGCTTGCCAATCTAACAGACGTGAAGTCCGAAACCAAAGTTGCTAAGGCATTTTCAGTTAATAAAACCAAACGCAAACCACGTAAAATTGCTTCTGATTAAAGGTTGAACTTAACCGCATAATAATTGACTAAAATAGTAGGTTATTATAAAATACAATCTTAATATGAACTGTTAACCGAATAAAGTTGATAAAACCATGAGACTGACCACAAAAGGAAGATTTGCTGTGACTGCGATGCTAGACCTCGCCCTGAACGAGGTTGAAGCTGATGGTAGTTTTAAACCAGTGACCCTGGCTGGCATTAGTGAACGTCAAGATATATCGCTCTCTTATTTGGAGCAACTATTCAGCCGTTTACGCCGTCAAGGTTTAGTTAACAGTGTTAGAGGACCCGGCGGTGGCTACAATTTGGCCAAAAGCAAATCTGAAATTTCAGTGTCAGCTATTATTGCTGCGGTGGATGAAAATATTGACGCAACACAATGTGGCGGAAAAGAAGACTGCCATGGTGCAGACGGTCGTTGCATGACGCACGAATTGTGGGCAAC
Organism: Methylophilaceae bacterium; assembly: GCA_041602315.1. Taxonomy (GTDB): domain Bacteria; phylum Pseudomonadota; class Gammaproteobacteria; order Burkholderiales; family Methylophilaceae. Next base: position 2,435 of record JBFIGM010000157.1, read on the forward strand.
ATTAAACACAAAAATTCTTGAGTTTTTATCTGACGTTAGTCTGGCAGATATGGTCAAATCACAACAAGACAAAGGCAGCGGCAAAGTGGTTTTTGCAAAAACAAAATCATTCGACGCTAACAGAGAGGCTGTTGTTAATGGCTAATACCTACTTTGACCATAACAGTACGACAGCGCTTAAGCCAGCAGTGCTTGAGGCAATGCTACCGTATATGGCAAACCAGCACGGCAACCCAACTAGCCAGCACAGCTTTGGCAGAAATGCACGAGAAGCGATTGAACAAGCAAGACGCCAGGTTGCGCAAGCAGTGGGTGCGCAAGCCAATCAGATTGTATTTACTGCTAGTGGCACAGAAGCCAATAATTTTGCTATTACTGGTATCGCAAGCAATTTAGAGCAAGCACAATTACTGACCAGTAGCATTGAGCATCCATGTGTTTCTCGCCCAGCAATAGCGATGCAACAACATGGTTGGAAAGCCAACAGTATTAAAGTAGACAGCGACTGTCAGATTGATATTGAAGATTTGAAAGCAAAGCTTGAAACACCAACTGGGCTTATTTCGGTCATGTTGGCAAATAATGAAACTGGTGCGATTCAAGATATTAAAAAAGTAGTTGCCTTAGCTGCACAGCATAAAGCATTGGTTCATACCGATGCAGTACAGGCATTAGGTAAAATGCATGTCGATTTCACCGAATTAGGTGTCCATGCAATGACAATATCTAGTCATAAGATTGGCGGACCACTTGGTGCCGGTGCATTGGTTCTTAATAAGCGTGTTGACATCCAGCCACTATTGTATGGTGGTGGGCAAGAAAAAGGTTTGCGAAGTGGTACAGAAAATATCGCGGCTATCGTTGGGTTCGGCGCTGCCTGTGAATTAGCTACCGCATCTGTTGATGATTTTATAAAACACACTAGTGCTTTGCGTCAGAAACTGGAAGCTGGCCTGCAAAAGATGCATGCCACTATTTTTGGACAACATGCGCAGCGTTTGCCCAATACAAGCTTTTTTGCTTTCGAGAACATTGAAGGCGAGACTTTGGTCACGGCACTGGACAAATTAGGCTTTGCAGTCGCTAGTGGCTCTGCTTGCTCTAGCGCAAGTACAGAACCTAGTCACGTATTGCTTGCAATGGGCATTAAGCCAGATTTAGCAAGAGGAGCAATCAGGGTTAGTCTTGCTACGAACAACACAGAAGCACAAATTGATGAATTTTTAATTGCATTAAAGCAGGCACTGCATGATTTAAAACAGATGACTGCAGTAGCAGCTTAAGTAAAGGAAGCAAAAGATAACATGGAAAGAATGCCAATATATTTAGATTACTCTGCGACAACGCCAGTAGACCCACGTGTTGCTGAAAAGATGATTCCATACTTAACAGAACAGTATGGTAACCCAGCTTCGCGTAGTCACCCTTATGGTTGGACAGCAGAAAAAGCTGTGGAAAATGCGCGCGAGGAAGTAGCAAAATTAGTGAACGCTGATCCACGAGAAATCGTATGGACATCTGGCGCAACCGAATCTGATAACCTTGCATTAAAGGGTGCTGCGCATTTTTATAAAGGAAAAGGTAAGCATATCATCACTGTTGCTACTGAGCATAAAGCAGTGATTGACCCAGTGCGTGAACTTGAACGACAAGGCTTTACAGCTACTTTCCTTCAGCCAGAAGACAATGGTTTAGTCGATATAGAAAAATTTAAAGCAGCTATCCAACCTGATACGATTCTAGCCTCAGTAATGCTAGTGAATAATGAGATTGGTGTTATTCAGGATATTGAAGCGATTGGCAATGTATGTCGGGAGCATGGTGTAATTTTTCATGTGGATGCAGCACAAGCAACAGGTAAGGTCGATATTGACTTGGCAACACTGCCCGTAGACCTAATGAGTTTTTCGGCACACAAGACCTATGGTCCTAAAGGGATTGGTGCATTGTATGTGCGCCGCAAACCACGTGTGCGTATTGAAGCACAAATGCATGGCGGTGGCCATGAGCGAGGCATGCGGTCTGGTACGTTGGCAACGCATCAAATTGTTGGCATGGGCGAAGCATTTAGAATTGCCCGTGAGGAAATGCATGCAGAAAACGAACGTATACGCATGCTGCACAATAGATTAGTAAATGGCTTGCAAGAAATTGAAGAGACTTATGTTAACGGTGACCTCAGTCACCGCGTGCCGCATAACCTGAATGTTAGTTTTAATTATGTTGAAGGTGAATCGTTAATTATGGCGATTAAAGATATCGCTGTTTCGAGTGGCTCAGCCTGTACATCAGCTAGCTTGGAGCCAAGCTACGTATTACGCGCATTAGGCCGCTCTGATGAGCTTGCACATAGCTCAATCCGCTTTTCGATTGGGCGTTTCACAACGGAAGCAGATGTAGATTACACCATTAAATTACTTAAAGAAAAAATTGGCAAATTGCGTGAGTTATCTCCACTTTGGGAAATGTTCCAAGACGGTGTTGATCTCTCAAAAGTAGAATGGGCAGAACACTAAATTATTGATCTTTTATCGTCTAAGGGCGTTGTCGGCTTGCTTGTTTAGAAAACTAAACGGCACAACCCACAGCCTACTCAGACAATAAAAACTACAATAATTATGTAATTAGGTAAGAATATATTTTATTAATAGGTAAGCAGTTATTTAATGAAAAATTAAAAGGCAAAACAAA
>JBFIGM010000158.1:0-4971 GCA_041602315.1 Methylophilaceae bacterium
AAGACTTGCATCGTTGCCTTGTTTGCCGCCAATAGAGACTTGATACCACTCTTCGTTATCCTTATCGACGCCCAAGACACCAATATGGCCAACATGATGATGACCACATGCATTCATGCAGCCTGAAATATTTAATTCGATATCACCAATATCATGCAAATAGTCAAGGTCATCAAATTTTGCCTGTATTGCCTGTGCAATTGGGATGCTTTTTGCATTAGCTAAGCTACAGAAATCACCGCCAGGGCAGCAAATAATATCAGTGAGCAGGCCGATATTAGGGCTAGCAAGGTCATGCTGGCGCGCTTTCTCCCAGACATCATATAAATCAGCTAATTCGACATCAGCTAAAATTAGGTTTTGTTCGTGCGAAACGCGTAATTCCCCAAAACTATATGCATCGGCAAGGTCAGCAACAACATGCATCTGTTCACTCGTTGCATCGCCTGGTGCCTGACCATGTTTTTTAAGCGAGAGTGTAACTGCACGGTAGCCTGGCATTTTATGCGGGTGAGTACAACGTTTTACCCATGCTGCAAAAGCTGGGTTAGTCGCTAATGCAGTGTCATATCCAGCGTCATGCGGATCCAGTTCTTCATAGGGCATAGGTTCAAAGTGTTTTGAAACACGATCAAATTCAGCCTGTGTAATAGTTAAAGGACCATCTTTAAGATGAGACCATTCAGCTTCGACTTGCTCTTTAAAGGCATCAATACCTAAAGCCTTGACTAAAATTTTAATTCTAGCTTTATAAGAGTTGTCACGGCGTCCATGAATATTGTAGGTGCGAACGATTGCTTCGCAATAGCTCAATGCGTGTTGCCATTCTAGATGTTCTCTAATAACAGAGCCTAAAATAGGTGTGCGACCTAAGCCACCGCCAACCCATACTTTGATTGCCAGTTGATTATTATTGTCTTTGTAGAACTCCATGCCGATGTCATGCATTTGCACGACAGAGCGATCTTCTATCGTTCCTGATACTGCAATTTTGAATTTACGTGGCAGTAACGCAAACTCAGGATGGAATGTACTCCATTGACGCATTATTTCTGCCATTGCACGCGGGTCAATTACTTCATCTGGCGCAACACCAGCAAATTGATCCGTAGTAATATTGCGAATACAGTTACCCGAAGTTTGTATAGCATGCATTTCCACAGTGGCAAGCTCTGCTAAAATATCTGGCACATCTTCAAGTTTTGGCCAATTGAGTTGCATATTTTGACGCGTACTAAAATGGCCGTAATTTTTATCGTATTTTTTAGCAATATCAGCAAGTTTGCGAAGTTGCTTTGATGAAAGCATCCCGTAAGGGACAGCGATACGAAGCATCGGCGCGTGGCGCTGGATGTACAAGCCATTTTGGAGTCGAATAGGACGAAATTCATCTTCTGTAATTTCGCCGGCTAAGTAACGGCGTGTTTGATCGCGATACTGTGCGACACGCTCATTAACATTTTGCTGGTCAATTTTGTCGTATTTATACATGTGATTTGCTATTTAAAGTTAGCCCTCTATTTTAATCTAAAATGCCTTATTTATTAAGGTCTTGTTCAAGTTTTTGTGAACTTAACTTGCTTTAACGCTATTATGATTAATAGCACAGTAATGCCAATGATGGCATTCACTCCTGGAAATGCTAACCGCTGACCCACATAAACTAGAATTAATGCCAGTAATAAGCGAATCCAATGTTCAGCTACTTTTGCACTCAAATGGCTGCCTATCCAAATACCTGGAATCGAGCCAATTAGCAGTGTTCCTAAGAGTGAGTAATCAACAGTACCTAAACTAACATGTCCTAAGCCAGCAACAAGCGTAAGCGGTACAGCATGAGCAACATCCGTTCCTACGATTTTAGTGATAGATAGCTTAGGATAAAGTATTAACAAAGCTGTAACGCCCAAAGCCCCAGCACCAACAGAAGTCAGTGTAACCAAAAAACCTAATATAATTCCGAGTACAATAGTTAATGCTGGAGCCAACGTAGGCTTGACCCAATGCCCTGTTTTGGAGAAGTTTGCTAATTGTGACCTAAAAATTACTGATAAAGCAGTTAGCATTAGTGCAATACCCAGCCAAAGTTTGATTGTCGAGACCGCGCTGTCTGACGAAATATCCATGTAACCCAGCAATAGTGTGGTGCTAATAGATGCAGGCACACTGCCTAATGCAAGCAAGCCTACTATACGCCAATCGATGTTGCCAAGTTTGCCATGCGCAAAAATTCCAGCAGACTTTGTGATTGATGCGTAGAGTAAATCTGTACCAACGGCAACAGCAGCAGGTTGGTGGAAAAACATCAACAATATAGGCGTCATTAATGAGCCACCGCCAACCCCAGTAAGTCCGACTAGAAGGCCGACAATAAAACCAGCTAAAATGTGATAAACATCCATATTTTGGGTAGTGCAATTTTGATTTAGGCGCGTAATATAACAGATTCTAATATAAGCATTTAATATTAATTTATTATTTGCATATATTGATCACTTATATAAAATGTACAATTGTTCAGATAGATATAAATATTGATTCGGAATCATTGCTATGAAACTACACCAGTTAAAGTATGTGCATGAGGTTGCGCGGCAAGGGCTGAATATTTCTGCAGCAGCAGAAGCGCTACACACATCTCAGCCTGGTGTAAGTAAACAAATACAGCTGCTTGAAGAAGAGCTGAATCTACAAATATTCCAACGTAATGGTAAGCGTTTGACTGGCATAACAGAGCCAGGTAAACATATTATTAAGCTAGCTGCTACTGTCATGTTAGAGATGCAGAATATTAAGCGTGTTGGGCATGAGTTTAGCAAAGTTGAGTCAGGTACTTTAACTATTGCTACGACCCACACACAAGCGCGTTATAAGCTACCAAAAGCGATTAAAGCTTTCATGGAGGCTTATCCCCACGTCAAGCTCAACATTCATCAGGGTAATCCAACCCAAGTGACAGAGTGGGTAGCTAAAGGTGAAGCAGATGTTGGGATTGCGACAGAAATGATCAGTCAGGATAATCGCATACTTTGTTTACCTTGCTATGAGTGGAATCGTAGCCTTGTGGTCCCTGAAGGGCACCGGTTAATCGATGCAGTACCGCTTACTTTAGCTAAAATTGCCAGTTATCCATTAATTACTTATGACTTTGCTTTCACTGGCAGTACAATTGTATCTAAAGTTTTTCATGATGCGGGCGTCATGCCTAATGTTGTGTTAACTGCGATTGATGCTGATGTTATCAAAACGTATGTTGAGCTTGGATTGGGTGTTGGTCTTATTGCTAATATGGCCTATGACGAAGAAAGAGATAAGAAACTGGTGCGCTTGGATTGCAGTCATCTATTTCCCGCCAGTACAACTCACCTAGGGGTTAGAAAAGACACGTTTATGCGTGGCTACCTCTATGGTTTTATTGAGCTGTTAGCACCAAAGTATGATCGCAAAGCAGTTGATGATGCATTTAAAATAACGCGATCTAATTACTAATAGTCTCAATCGTTAAGGGGGGTAAGTGGCTAGATATCATTTTTTTTTATACTTATCTCTATTGACGATTGGTTGCTCAACGATAAAAAGTGAACAAGTTCAGAGTCACTCTCACAAGTATCCAAGCGGTATTTATGAAGTTGCAGTAAAAGACGGTGTTACTCATCAGGACGTAATCGATAGTTTAAAAAGTCTTGCGGAAGGCATGAATTTTGTCAATCCTGCCAATTTTCCGATTGGTGAACATATGCAAGAACGTGGTATCGATTCGCAAGGCATAAAAGAAGTGTACTCCTATTGCAATTTGAGTATGGGTACCGAAATTATTTTAGATCACCCTGAGTTTTTAGTGTTTGCCCCATGTCGAATCGCAGTATATGAAAAATTAGATGACGCAAATAACAGAAGGTTGTTCATTGCATTGGCTCGCCCAACATATGATTTGAGAAACATTAAAAATCCCACACCGCGCGCGCTAAAATCTGCTCAATTATTAGAGGATTCGCTAATAGAGCTTGTTAATAGAGCTAGTGAAGGAGATTTTTGATTCCATGGCCATAAAAGATAAGCTTAAAAATATTGGCGCATCATTTAATTGGCCTTGGTTATCAAAGCAATTAGTAACTCATAGCGTTGCTGTGGTCAGTTTAATTACTGCAATTGCAGGTTTGAGTTATAACGCTTGGCAAGCTAATCAAAACGAAATTAATCAAAACATGCGCGTTGCTGCCTTTGAAGTTTTAAAAAACTTAGGCGAACTGCAAACAATTGTTAACTATGCACATTTTTCCAAAGATAAATCACGCGGCAATCCAATCGATGGTTGGAAGCATGTATTAATGGTACGTGATTTGAGCCATTTGCTGAAAATATCGGCGCAAAAAGAAAGTCAATTACTCTATGATAAATGGCAAAAGGATTGGGAACAAATTGAGTTGAATCCGACCATAGAAAAACAGATAAGTAATCAAATAACAAAGACAAGACAGGCTGTTTTAAGTACCATAGATGCCTTAGAGTAACGGAAAGAAAGTGCGCATGGCAAATCCGATCTTAATTGCAAAAAATCTTGAAAATAGCAGCTATCTTTTACCCAAAATGGCAAACCGTCATGGCTTAATAGCTGGCGCGACTGGTACAGGTAAGACGGTTACATTGCAGACCCTTGCTGAAGGGTTCTCTAAAATTGGGGTGCCTGTTTTTATGGCGGATGTCAAAGGCGATTTATCTGGCCTATGTCAGCCAGCAGGCGAAAATAAAAAAGTGAGTGAACGAATTGCGATGTTAGGGCTGGATTGGTTTGAGCCAAAATCTTCTCCAGTGACATTTTGGGATGCATTCGGAGATAAAGGACATCCAATTCGAACAACAGTTGCCGAAATGGGGCCATTGCTTTTAGCACGAATGCTTAACTTGAATGATGTCCAAAGTGGTGTACTCAATGCCATATTCAAGATAGCGGATGATGAGGGCTGGCTGCTA
>JBFIGM010000159.1:0-4772 GCA_041602315.1 Methylophilaceae bacterium
ATTGAACGAAATTTAACTTTTAACATCATAAAGATGAATTATGGCGACACAAAGTAAAATAAATAATAAGAATAAGCTTAGCCTAGGCGAATTCCTTCGCATGTTAGTTAATGCTGGCAAGATAGACAAACACCAAGCAGAGAAACTATACAAAGATCGAAAGTTAGACAGCTCTAATCTTCATCCAATTATCATCGTGGGTGAACAAAAGTGGAAAGATCTTGAACCACCAAATAAAGTCATGAATGCGGACTTTTTGTCTAGGTGGTTAGCAGCTGAATCAGGTCACGATTTCTTTCATATCGATCCATTGAAGCTAGACTTTACATCAGCATCACAAATGGTATCCAGAGCCTATGCACAGCGGCTCAAAATTATGCCAATTTCTATTAAGGGTAATGAGGCAATTGTCGCAACTGCAGACCCTTACCATACCGATTGGATACCTGACTTAGAGCGTATTTTAGGTATGCGTATTCGCCTCGTTGTGTCTAATCCGCTCGAGATTAGCCGCTACTTACCTGAAATATATAATTTAGCATCGTCAATATCACAAGCCAATATCTCGAAAGCTGGCCAAATAGTTGGTGTACAGAACTTTGAACAATTAGTTGAGTTAGGCAAGGATAAGAATCTTGATGCCAACGAACAGCATGTAGTTAACATCGTTGACTGGTTATTTAAATATGCTTTCGAACAACGTGCTAGTGATATCCACCTAGAGCCACGTCGTGGCATGGGTGTAATGCGATTCAGAATTGATGGCGTACTGCATCAAGTTTATCAACTACCTGTCAACATCATGAATGCGATTACAAGCAGAATTAAATTGCTCGGTCGCATGGATATGGTCGAAAAACGTCGTCCTCAGGATGGTCGTATCAAAACCGTCAATGCAGACGGAAATGAGGTAGAGCTTCGTTTGTCAACAATGCCTACCGCATTCGGTGAAAAGCTCGTCATGCGTGTGTTTACGCCTGAAATTATCGTACAGGATTTTGTGAAACTGGGATTTTCCAAAAAACAAGCAGCGCTATGGAGGGATTGGACAAAGCATCCCAATGGAATCATTTTAGTGACTGGTCCGACTGGTTCAGGAAAAACAACGACCTTGTACTCAACGCTGAAGCAGCTGGCAACACCTGAAGTCAATGTCAGCACAATCGAAGATCCGATTGAGATGATCGAGCCAGCTTTTAATCAGATGCAGGTTACGACCAATATTGGGCTAAACTTCTCACAGGGAATACGTACACTGATGCGTCAAGACCCAGATATTATTATGATTGGTGAGATTCGTGATATTGAAACGGCAGATATGGCGATCCAAGCCGCACTGACTGGTCACTTGGTCTTATCAACACTACACACCAACGATGCGCCATCTGCAGTAACAAGATTGCTTGATTTAGGCGTAGCTTCTTATCTTATTCACTCAACAGTGCTTGGTATAATGGGACAAAGGCTAGTGCGTACATTATGTCCTGCTTGCAAAGCACCGACAGAGATTTCTGACATAGAGTGGGCCGCTTTAACCAAGCCTTTTAAAGCAACAAAGCCGACTACAGCTATGAAAGCAGTTGGTTGCATCGAGTGTCGTCATACCGGATTTAGAGGCCGTAGCGGTATCTATGAAATGCTAACAATTTCACCCAAACTGCGTAAACTTATTACGGCAGACACAGATCTTGCCGACATCAAAAAGTTGGCTTACCAAGAAGGTATGCAGCCTTTGCTGCTAAATGGTTTAGAGAAAGTTGCTGCTGGCTTAACAACAATTGATGAAGTATTAAAAGTCGCGCCTCAGCTAGATAACTAAAGTTAGCAAAGTTTAGTCGTTTTTAGCGTTTTCCGACGGCTTTTTTGTTGACACAATCATTGGCTTAATTAAATTTTTCTTTTGTAATTTAGACATTACCAATACCGCGCTAATATGCAAGAAAACAAATAGCATTAGCAAATAGGCTAGTAAAGTATGTACAACAACAGGTTCATCTTCTCCCCAAAAGACATCGGTTCTACTTAACCAACCTGAAAAGCCCAGTAAGATAACTAGCAGCCACATCAAATATACTGCCAGCTGTCCAAGCGGATTATGGCCGTTGTAATCCTTTATTGTTTTATTTGAGATTTCCAGCATATGCTCATAGATTTCTCTGATCCTTGGCAAGCGAAAATGGCTTGATATTTGTTTTGTACTGAAGCCATGTAACACTCTGATGCCAATCAACACTAAGCAAACATAACCAATCATTCGGTGCCAGTAACCAGTTTCATTTACAAAATTAATCATCACTGCTAAAGCGATTAGCCAATGTGTTAATCTTACGGTAAAGCTCCAAACTGTTAATTGGCTAATAGCAGGCACCTTTACTCGACTTCCGCCTTGATGATTGCCAATGTTTTCATATCAAAATAAATCTCTACTTTTTTACCTTCTTTATTACGGCCATAAATTTCGTAACAGTTTCCATCAATCTTGAATTTTTTAATCGTGTAACCCTCTGCATCTAGTGCCTCTTTCAGCGTATCTTCATCTGCCCATTCTTCTTTAGGGTAAGCAGAGCAGTCTGCAGATGCCCACACGTTTATTGGCAGTAGTGCCATCAATATTAAAATGTGCTTCATTTCTTTCCTTGTTGATTGTTATCTTTTATTTCATTTAAGTTACTTACACCTGTAAGTGCCATCGTCATTTCCAGTTCGTCACGAATAATACGCAATATATGCGCGACGCCAAGTGCACCCTGCGCTGCTAAACCCCAGATATAAGGACGTCCCAACATCACCATATCTGCTCCGCTTGCCAATGCCTTATATACATCTTGTCCTGAGCGAACTCCACTATCAAAAAATACTTTTGTTTGATTAGATACTGCGCTTTTTATTGTCGCCAACTGGCTAAAGCTCGTTGGTGTTCCATCCAGCACACGCCCTCCATGGTTTGAGACAACCAAACCCTCACACCCTATCTGTTCTAGCCGCTTAGCATCTTCTGGATGCAAGATACCTTTTACAATAAGCGGCTCTTTAATTTGATCGCGTAACCAAATCAAGTCTTCCCATGTAGGCGCCTGCGACATCCAACCATCGAACACCATACTTTGGTTAGCCCCAATCGTAGATGACTCTAATGGCGCCTCTTGGTTGATTGCTGTAATATCAGCAGGTAAATCAATCATTAATTGCTTCACTGGCGCGTCAACAGTAAACATGACGACCGAGTACCCTGCAGAAATCGCTCGCTTGACTAGTCTAAGGGTTCTGTCTCTATCTCCTTGCCAATATAATTGAAACCAAAGTGGTTGTTGCGCCGCTTCAATGATTGTTTCTAATGGTTGACTGGCTAGACTACTTACGACCATCTGGCCAGATTGTGCATTAGCCGCCATTGCCGCTGCAAACTCCCCTTCAACGTTAAATAAGCGCTGATAGGCGATAGGCGCAAGAAATACTGGGTGGTCATACGATTGGCCAAACAGAGTCAAACTCGTAGTCGGCTGATTCAACTTTACAAGTGGCCTTGGTATCAGCTTATAAGTATCAAATGCACTCTTGTTTTCGACAGATGTAAAAGCATGCCCTGCTGCGCCCTCCAAATAATGCCATACATATTCGTCTAAATTTACTTTTGCTAGCGGTCTATAATCACTAGCTGTGCTGATATCAGAAGGAAGTGTGTAGGACGCTTGATTAGCTTGTTCGCTCATTCAGCCCAATCTCTCAACAAATTATGATATATCCCAGTTAACTTGATAACCTCATCCGACTCACCGAGTTGCTGCCTTAATTTAACAAGTGACATATCCAAATCAAACAGCATTCTACGTTGTGCAGGGCTTCTAACCATGCTTTGAATAAACATAAAGCTGGCAAGACGTTCACCTTTGGTCACTGGCATGACAGCATGCAATGATGATGATGGATATATAACCATCGCGCCAGCATTCAACTTAACAGACTGGCTGCCAAAAGTATCTTCAATGACTAACTCTCCGCCATCGTAACTATCTGGCTCATTCAAAAAAAGTGTAGCTGAAACATCTGCACGTACATAGCCAGAGCCATCTGACATTGATCGCATTGCATTGTCAACGTGGAAACCATAGCTATTGGTCTGACCACTATACCGATTGATAAATGGCGGCAAAATTTGTTTTGGTAGAGCTGCAGAAAAAAATAATGGGTCTTGTTGCAGAACTTTTAAAATAATCATTCTTATCTGCTTAAGCGTAGAATTGCCTTCAGGCAGTTGTTGATTATTTTTAACGAGCGCTGCCTGCGTACCAGCCGTACTTCTGCCATCTTGCCATTCTTCATTATTTAACAGACCAGCAATGTGATTAAGCACTTCGCCACTGAGTACATCAGGCAACTTAATTAGCAAACTAACTACTCCTAAAACTTATATTCTGTTGTAACAATGGCCTGCCTGCGATTACCGGGAACAACCAAGCCTCCATTATCGTATACCGCGTCATAATACTCTTTGTTGAGTAGGTTTTTGATGTTTAAACGTACTGCCCATTTGGGTTGCTCATAAGCAACCATGGCATCAACACGGGCATAACCTGGTGCCGAGTTTGGATTAAAGTGGCCATTAACAAAATCATTATCTGCATTTGTTCGTGAAGGCACATAAGCATAACGCTCACCTTTAGCTTCTACACCTCCACCTATTTTCCATGCACTTGTCAAAGCATAGGTTGTCCAAATATTGAGTGTTGCACGTGGCGTATTTCTAGCGCGTTTCCCTTCGTATCTCTCATCCG
>JBFIGM010000160.1:0-4749 GCA_041602315.1 Methylophilaceae bacterium
CACAAAGTCATTGCACCAGATTTAACTAGAGAGTGTACTTTCAACCCGGAGAATCTATCAGAGCCTTACCGCAGCGCTTTTTTGACACTGTATAAGATGCAACAAGATGAATGGTCTTTTTTTCAGCTATTTGAATTGGTAAAACAGAATATTTACTCGCAATCATTTAAACCTGAAGAGTCCATACCAGGCATTGTTGCAATATCTACAGCAACAAGAGATGCATTTAATCTTTATAAAAATGAGTTGAGTTTTGTAAAGAATGAGGCCGAAGCCAAAGTCAAGCAAGCTGAAGCCAAAGTCAAGCAAGCTGAAGCCAAAGTCAAGCAAGCTGAAGCCAAAGCAGAGCAGGCTGAAGCTGCGTCACATCAAACATTAATGCAGCTTCATGCTGTCTACGCCAGCAGCTCTTGGCGCATCACTGCACCAATTAGAAAAGTCAGTCGTGCAGTTAGTGCATTGATGCAAGGCCTAAACAATATTAAGCCAGCATTAAAATCAAACATTAAATTACTATTAGCTCACGCCAAGCTTTATGTTGGTCGCCGTCTCAAGCTTAAATCTGCACTACTAGTCTGCTTAAATAAATTTCCACACTTAAGGAGCAGATTAGCAAAATTGAATGCCAATGCACCAGCACAACCCTCTATCCCGCTTAAATTAGCCAATCTACCCCCCAGAGCACGTAAGATATACGCTGATTTAAAAACGTCCATCGAGCAAAGCCAAAAGGAGAGCCTCTAATGCGTATTGTTATTGACTTTCAGGGTGCTCAATCAACTGGTAATCGCAACAGGGGGATAGGTCGTTATAGCATGTCCTTAGCGCTAGGTGTTGTGCGTCATAGGGGTAAGCACGAAGTTATTTTAGCGCTGAATGGATTATTTCCAGACACTATCGAATCAATCCGTGTTGCATTTGATGATCTGCTGCCACAAGAAAACATTCGTGTTTGGCAACCGGTACAGCAGGTCAATCATATTGAGTCTGCCAATACCCCTCGGCGATTAGCAGCCGAGAAACTTTATGAAGCTTTTTTGGCTGGTTTAAAGCCAGATATGGTAGTTATTACCAGTTTATTTGAAGGGTTGGTAGACGATGCGGTGATTAGTATCGGTGTCTTTGAGCATAGCTATCCTGTGGCGAGCATTTTGTATGATTTGATTCCGCTGATCAACTCTTCACCTTATCTGGATAATGCCTTAGTTGCGGAGTGGTATCACAACAAGATCGGTCAACTGAAACGCGCTGATCTATTGCTGTCTATTTCTGAGTCATCGCGTCAGGAGGCGCTTCAATATCTCGGCCTTGGAGAGCATAAGGTTGTCAATATTTCCACAGCTGCAGATCCTCAATTCAGGCCCTGTGAGTATTCTGAAAACGAGCAGAGCGTGTTGCTGGCACGATATAAACTGAAGCGCCCATTTGTGATGTATACAGGCGGGATTGATCACCGTAAAAATATTGAAGGGCTGATCCGAGCCTATAGCGCATTACCCAAAACCCTCCGTGAGTCTCACCAGCTTGCCATTGTGTGCACGATTCAAGCGCCAGAAAAAGAGCGGCTGAACGCGCTAGCTCGAGAAAGTGGACTGGCTAAACATGAGCTGATCCTGACGGGTTTTGTGTCAGAATTGGATCTGATTGCTTTGTATAACCTGTGCGAGGTTTTTGTATTTCCCTCATGGCATGAAGGCTTTGGCCTGCCAGCACTTGAAGCCATGCAATGTGGTAAGGCGGTTATTGGTGCGAACACATCAAGTCTGCCTGAAGTGATCGGCTTTGACGATGCTTTGTTTGACCCCAAAGACGATGCCGCGATTACAGAGAAGATTAAGCAGGTTTTAACCGATAGTAACTTCAGACAACGGCTGGAAACACATGCCCTGCAGCAGGCACAAAATTTCACTTGGGATAAAACGGCACAGACGGTGCTCCGTACCCTCGAAGCGTACATGGCGAATGCTGAATCTGAAAAATATTCTCTGCCAAAAGTGAATAAACCAAAACTTGCCTATGTTTCCCCATTACCACCAGAGCGCAGTGGCATCAGTGATTACAGTACTGAATTGTTGCCGGAGTTGTCCCGTTACTACGACATCGATGTAATCGTTGAGCAGGGCAATGTTTCAAATGAATGGATTAAGGCGAATTGCGCAATAAGAAATGCCAATTGGCTGCATGAAAATGCGAATGAATATGACCGTATCTTATACCACTTTGGTAACTCGTCATTTCATACGCATATGTTCGATTTGTTGAGAGATATTCCAGGCGTTGTTGTCCTGCATGATTTCTTCTTATCAGGGATTATAGCGTATCGTGAGCACCATAATGTCTTGCAAGATGCCTGGGCAATCTCACTGTACCATAGCCATGGCTATATGGGATTATCAGACCGCTTTCATGCCAAGGATGCTGCTGATGTTGTCTGGGAATATCCATGTAATCTTGAGGTATTACAGCAATCAAAGGGCGTTATTGTTCACTCGGATAATTCTCGCCATCTGGCTCAAAAGTGGTATGGCTTTAATGCAGGGAATGATTTCTCAGTAATTCCCTTGTTGCGTATACCTAGTATGGTGACATACGAACAGCGCTTAAACGCACGTGAGGTTTTAGGGCTAGAGCTTGATGATTTCGTTATATGTAGCTTTGGTATGTTAAATGCCCCAAAGTTAAATCACCGACTGCTAGAAGCGTGGATTGCGTCTGCCTTAGTCAACGAGCCGCATGCAATACTGGTGTTTGTTGGTGAAAATGATGTCGGTGAATACGGCAAAAAACTTAACAATCTTGTCAAGTCAAGTCAAGGTGCCAAGCGTATTCACATCACTGGCTGGGTTGATGAAGAAGTATATAAACAATATCTGACAGCAGCCGATGTGGGGGTGCAGCTTCGTGCTTTGTCGCGTGGTGAAACTTCTGCCGCGGTACTCGATTGCATGAATTATGGCTTGGCTACCATCGTTAATGCCAATGGTAGCATGGCCGATTTAGACGATGACGCTGTCTGGAAGTTGCCTGATGATTTTGAAACAGGTGAACTGGTGACAGCGCTAGAGACCTTATGGCGTGATAGTGCGTTACGTCACAAATTAGGTAGTACTGCAAAGAATATAATTCTCGAGCAGCACAATCCCCTCAAATGTGCAGAACAGTATTTTTCTGTGATTGAAAACTTTTATGTAAATGCCGCTAATGACCTGCCAGATTTGGTTAAAGCAGTTTCTCAAGTGGATAATATTGAAGCGCTTTCTGATGCCAACCTTATTGAACTTGCCGCTTGCATGGACAAAGTGGTTCCGGTTCATCTATCGCAAAAACAACTTTTTGTCGATATTTCCGAGCTGGTACAGCGCGACGCAAAAAGTGGAATCCAGCGCGTAGTACGCAGCATTCTCAAAGAGTTGCTACATCATCCGCCAAAAGGCTATCGAGTCGAACCGGTATATGCCACAGTAGATCATGGCTACCGATATGCATGTCGATTCACCTTGGGTTTTCTGGATTGCCCCACGCAGATATTGCAAGACGAGCCCATAAAATACGCATCAGGCGATGTTTTTTTTGGATTGGATCTACAACCCAAAGTGGTTTCCGTGCACAAAGATTTTTACCAGGTTTTGCGAAGACAGGGTATTCAAGTCAAGTTTGCGGTGTATGACTTGTTATGTGTTTTGATGCCGCAACACTTTCCTGATGGCTCGGCACAAGTT
This sequence comes from Methylophilaceae bacterium, assembly GCA_041602315.1. GTDB lineage: Bacteria > Pseudomonadota > Gammaproteobacteria > Burkholderiales > Methylophilaceae. Next base: position 3,720 of record JBFIGM010000160.1, read on the forward strand.
TTTAATCAATGGCTCAAAGTAGTAGCACAAAGCGACGGGGCTGTATGCATTTCCAAAGCAGTGTTCGATGAACTTGTCGGCTGGGTTAAAGAGCAATGCGCGCCCCAACCGCGTACTTTCAGCATTAATTGGTTCCATCTAGGTGCCGATGTTGATAACTCTGCACCTACAACAGGTCTCCCTGCTAATGCACAAAAAGTGCTTAATGATATTGGCCGTTGCAATAGCTTCCTAATGGTCGGCACGCTTGAGCCGCGCAAAGGTCATGCGCAAGTATTAGATGCCTTTGAGCAACTCTGGCAGGCGGGTCATGATATCAGTTTGGTGATTGTCGGTAAACAAGGCTGGATGGTGGAAGCCTTGGCTGTAAAACTCCGCCAGCACCAAGAACTGGACAAACGCCTGTTCTGGCTCGAAGGCATCAGCGACGAATATCTGCAAAAAATTTATGCAGCATCTACATGCTTGATCGCTGCCAGTGAAGGCGAAGGTTTTGGTTTGCCGCTGATTGAAGCTGCTCAACACAAACTGCCGATTGTCGCGCGAGATATACCCGTGTTTAGAGAGGTTGCAGGTGAGTTTGCGTATTATTTTTCAGGGAAAGATGCTGAAGATTTGGCTGCGGCAATAATAGGTTGGTTGAATCTCTTTGATAATAAAGAGCACGCGTCTTCAATAGCTATGCCTTGGCTGACTTGGAAAGAAAGTGTGGCACAATTAAAACTACTGTTGGGTTTAAATTCAGATTTAACTACGGAACCCTTAAACAGCAACTAAAAATACTGAAGGAGTGGGCTTGTATTTAGTGCTAATCTATTACATCCCAAAAATAATAGTAACTATCATAAAATAGACAAATTGGGCACATCAATTTTGGAAAGCGAGAAAAATATAATGAAAGCAATTATCACCGGCATCACCGGTCAAGACGGCGCATATTTGGCAGAACTTTTATTAGCAAAAGGCTATACCGTTTATGGTACTTATCGCCGTACCAGTTCAGTTAATTTTTGGCGGATTGAAGAATTAG
>JBFIGM010000161.1:0-4737 GCA_041602315.1 Methylophilaceae bacterium
ACGGGCGTGTCCGCTCGTCTTACAAAATAAACCGACAAACCCCAATAGTGCTTTTTACTTAATAGGTTCAAAGTACGTCTCATGCAGCAAACACAATGTTTAAAGCAGTTTAATTTAAGGATTTGGGGGAATTAAAATGAACGAAACTGAAATGATGAACGAGATTAAAGATGCTAATCTTAACTACTTAATGTTAGCACAACAAATGATTCGTGCCGATAGAGCGACTGCAATTTTTCGCTTAGGCATCAATGAAGATGTCGCTGACTTATTAGAGGGTTTGAGTAACTTTCAAATCTTAAAGCTCAGTAGCAGCAACATGATGCTGGCAAGATTCCGTTTTGAAGATAGTGCCATTTTAAGTATGTTGACTGACTATACGAAAGATCGCGCGCTTGCAAATGCACATTCAGCAATTTTGTTATCTGGCCAACCAGCATAGATAACTAACCAGTCATAATAAGTGAAGTGGAGAGAATCATGAAAAAGGCAACAGTAAAGAAAAGCATTGTCAGTGAAGGTGAGCAAATTCAGTTGGCAACACAAATGATTAAGCTAGGCGCGAGATTGCAATTATTGGAATCACAAACCACATTATCACGTGAGCGTTTGATTAAGTTATATAAAGAATTAAAAGGAATGTCGCCACCAAAAGGCATGTTGCCATTTTCTACAGACTGGTTCCTGACTTGGCAGCCTAATATTCACTCTTCTATTTTTTTGAATATTCATGATTATCTTGTCCAAAACGCAGGTGTTGATGACATTACTGCTGTGCTTAAAGCTTATAGCTTATACCTACAACAAGTAGGGCATGATTCAGAAGAAGAGCCAGTATTATCATTAACACGTGCTTGGACATTAATACGCTATGTTGATAGCAAAATGTTAAAAATGAAAGCATGCACTTGCTGTAGCGGTCAGTTTGTCGTGAATGCATATGATTTAAATCAGAATTATTTATGTAGTTTGTGTCATATCCCATCACGTGCTGGCAAAACGAAGAAAGCCAAAGCCAAAGAGCTTGAATACAAATTAGTGGATTCTAAGGTTATTGCATAAAACAAGGTATGCTGAGAACAATAATCAACATACCTGAGAAAGGTGTCGAGGCTAACAAAAGGATAAAATTGCCGCCCGTCGTAATGGCTGTCATTATTCAAATAGTAGCCTTAACCATTGTCCTGCCAAGTTTCAAATTGATTAATGGTTTATTTGCAGTTGAGTTCTCATTGTTTACCTTGGCTGTGATGCAAGCGTTTACAGCTTTAATGGTTTGTTGCATAACTAATATGGCTAGATGGTGGCGCTGGATACATGGGCTTTTCCCACTTGCCATCTATTCGATGTCCTTATTAACTTTGCCAAATGAATTTTATTTAGTCGGCTTCTTGATAACACTCAGTATTTTTTGGACGACTTTTAACAGTCAAGTCCCATTCTTTCCCTCTCGGCCAGCTGTACGTGAAAAAATCGCAAGCTTGATTCCCCAAAATCAGGCTTTTCGTTTAATTGAAATCGGCAGTGGTTTAGGTGACTTATCAATGTATGTAGCTGAAGTTAGACCACACAGCGAAGTAAATGGAATTGAAATTGCACCTATGCCTTGGTTTATTAGTGTGATACGTGCATGGATAAGAAAGTCATCTGCACGCTTTAAATTGGGTGATTATCACACTTTAGATTTTGGGCAATATGATATGGTTTTTGCTTATCTTTCTCCTGCGGCGATGCCCACATTGTGGAAAAAAGCACAGCATGAAATGCAAGCAGGTAGCTTATTAATTAGCTATGAATTCAGTATACCTGGAGCGCCAGCTAGCTTCGTCATCCAAGATCATCATCCTACTATCTACGTATGGAAAATGTGATCCTCACCTAATCGCTTTCTGTGTTAACACGCTTAAAAGTAAGAAAACCTCCCTTTATTCGAGCAATTGATTCTGCGACTACTTTGATATTCTGTTTAAAAGATTAATTAATTTCACCGTTAAGGCGTTTGAATATGTTTGTCATTATTGGATATATCGTTGTTTGCGGCACAATTTTTGGCGGTTATGCGCTAGCAGGGGGTCATCTAGGTGGCTTATGGCAGCCATTGGAGGTGCTAATGATTTTTGGGGGTGCATTAGGTGCTTTTATTGTGGGTAACGATACAAAAGCATTGAAGGCAACGATAAAAGCATTGCCGAGCATTTTCAAAGGATCCAAATACAACAAAGCATTGTATTTAGACTTGCTTGCGTTGATGTATGAAATATTAACCAAAATCCGTAAAGATGGCATGATGTCAATCGAAACAGACATTGAGAATCCTGAGTCCAGTCCATTATTTAGCAAATATCCAAAAATCATGAGTGACCATCACCTGACAGATTTTATTTGTGATTACTTAAGGTTGATGGTTTCAGGCAATATGGATGCATTTCAAGTTGAAAACTTAATGGATAACGAGTTAGAAACGCATCATATGGAGGGACATGTGCCTGCGCACTGTATTACTAGATTAGGGGATGCTTTGCCAGCATTTGGTATTGTTGCGGCAGTGATGGGCGTTGTTCATACCATGGAAAATGTTTCTTTACCACCTGCGGAATTGGGTGTGTTAATTGCACATGCTTTGGTTGGTACATTTTTAGGTATCTTATTAGCTTATGGCTTTGTTGGGCCGTTAGGTGGTTTGCTGGAACAGAAGCTGGAAGAAAGTTCAAAGATTTTACAAACGGTTAAAGTAACGCTATTAGCTAGTTTAAACGGATATGCCCCTGCGATTGCGGTTGAGTTTGGTAGGAAAGTTCTTTATTCAACAGAGCGACCTGGCTTTACAGAATTAGAAGAGCACGTCAAAGATGCAAAAAATAAATAAGCGCGTTCTGGCAGTGACTAAAGCAAAATGTAACGGAGTGAATAATGGCTGAACAACCTGTCAGACCGATTATTGTCAAGAAAATCAAAAAAAGTGGTGGCGGGCATCATGGTGGTGCTTGGAAGATAGCCTATGCAGACTTTGTGACTGCTATGATGGCATTTTTTCTGTTGATGTGGTTGCTTGGTTCTGCCTCGAAGGGACAATTAGAAGGCATTGAGTCCTATTTTAAAACACCATTGAGAGTTGCGCTAATGGGTGGTCCCAGCGTTGGCGCGAGTGACTCTGTGTTGAAAGGTGGCGGCAAAGATTTAACTAAGCAGCAATTACAGGTGAAACCTGCCGATAGTTCACAAGAAAAAGAGAAAACACCAGATCTTAAAGAAGCAAAAAAAGCATTAGAAGCGGAAGAAACCAGAAAATTAGAAAATCTCAAAGCAAAGATTGAAAGCACTATAGATAGCAATATCACACTCAGAAAGTTTAAGAAACAACTGCTGCTGGATATTACCTCTGAAGGCTTACGTATTATTATTGTTGATGAGCTTAATCGGCCAATGTTTAACTCAGCCAGAGCGGAGTTGCAACCCTATGCAAAAGAGATTCTGCAAGAGCTAGGCAGAACACTGAATGATGTGCCAAATCGTATTAGTTTGTCTGGTCATACCGATGCAACACCTTACAGTACAGGGGAAACTGCTTACAGCAATTGGGAGCTTTCAGCAGACCGTGCTAATGCTTCACGTCGCGAGCTGATTACCGGTGGCATGGATGAACACAAACTGCTGCGTGTTGTTGGACTCTCATCCGCAGCGCTCTATGATAGGGAAGACCCGTTTAACCCAATCAATCGACGCATCAGTATTATCGTGATGAACAAGCAAGCCGAAGAGCGCGTCATTGCAGATGAATCCGCTTTGCATGTCACCAGCCAGCAAGACACCAAAGATGTTGTGGAAAGTATCTCGGCAGCGGACGTAATTGATGGAATTAGTCAGTCAACGCAAGATTAGTTGGTGATTCACAGGATTAATGATGTCAGTAGCTGTGCATTACTGAACTATGCACAAACTGCTCTGACTTGTGTAATATCTGTGGCACCTTCTAATATTTTTGAAATACCATCTTGTTTAAGTGATCTCATACCATTAGCCAGCGCTTCTTGCGTAATTTCGGTAACATTAGCGCGCTTTTGTATCAAATGACGTAATGATGGCGACACTTGCATCAACTCATACAAGCCAACTCGTCCACGATAGCCAGTTTGATTGCATGCTTTACAGCCTTTTGCTTTGTACAGCGTATACTTTTTATTTTGGGCATATTGTTTATCCCAATCTGCAATAAGTGCAGTGCTATCCATTGCTGTATTGTCGGTGTACTCGTCAGCTAATGCTTTTATCTCATCAGTATTCGGATGATAAGCTTCTTTACAATCTGGGCAAAGTGATTTTGCTAGGCGCTGTGCCATGATGCCTTGAAGTGCATCGGCAAAATTAAATGGGTCCATACCAAGATCCAACATACGGATAATGCTTTCGGGTGCGCTGTTTGTATGTAATGTTGATAACACTAAGTGACCCGTCAACGATGCTTCAATGCCTATTTTCGTGGTTTCTTCATCACGCATTTCTCCAACCATAATCACGTCGGGATCAGCTCGTAAGAAACTACGCATGGCACTTGCAAATGTCCAACCAATTTTTGCATTCACTTGCACTTGGCGTAGACCAGATTGTGTGATTTCAATAGGGTCTTCTGCTGTCCATATTTTGCGTTCTGGAGTATTGATATGACCCAATAATGAATGCAGCGTTGTGGTTTTCCCTGAGCCTGTAGGACCGCAAACTAGAATAAGTCCATGTGGTTTC
>JBFIGM010000162.1:0-4654 GCA_041602315.1 Methylophilaceae bacterium
AGTGAAAACAGAAACCCGATATTTGAGTGAATGGTCTTCGTTAAATACAGAGTTAATCGTTAACCAAACAGGGAAAACTTCTCCATTTTTTCGTTTAGCGAATAACTCGCCTTGCCACTCACCGTTTTGCGCGACTTCTTCAAGCATTGACTCATAAACACTGGGCTCATGATCAGGGGATCTTAAAATGGATGTTATTTTTCCTTGGATTTCTTCTTTAGAATATCCTGTGATATTACAAAATGCTGGATTTACATCAATCACTTTTCGATTGACATCAGTAATGATGATTGCTTCTCCACTAGCAGCATAAACAGAAGCAGCTAATTTTTGCGACTCTTCTGCAGCTTTCCGCTGTTGTTCCCGGTCAAAGTTATTGAGGGCAAATGTAATGTCGGCCGTCATCTCATTAATTAAGGTGATAATCTCTTTATCAAAAGCATTAATTTCTGTGTGATAGACACAAAGCACAGCCACAGGTTTGTCACCTCTAGTAATAGGGCTGGCGCACATTGAGTTCCAGCCGCTTGCTATTATTTTATCTTTCCATGCCAAAATTAGATCATCTTGAGAAATATCGTTGCAGACGACAAACTTGTTTTCTCTTAGCGCGGTGCCAGCAGGGCCCTGTCCTTCGGTTCGGTTTTTATCTGCGGTTAGGTTGAGGTTATTAAGATATTCAAGATTATTACCATGCTTAGCAACTGGATTTACCTCGAGCGTTTTTTGGTCCAATAGGCCAATCCAGGCCATGCTCAGACCACCTAGTTCTACTGTACAGCGGCATACTAGAGGGAATAATTCCTCTTCGCGTTCCATACGTACAATCGCTTGGTTAATCTCAGAAAGTGCTTGATATAGTTGACTGAGCCTTTTGATATGTTGTTTGGCTTGTATATGCGCAGTGATATCTCGCGCAACGCTAGAGGCGCCAATAATGTTACCTTCATGATTTAAAATCGGTGAGATGGCAATTGAAACCTGAATTCTTTCACCATTTTTATGTACGCGGGTAGTATCAAAACTCTCAACAAGTTCTCCTTGTTGAATTTTGGACAATATGGAATCTTCTTCATGCTCTAGTTCAGGTGGGAAAAGCGCTATGATGTGCTGACCAATCATTTCCTTTTCACTGTAACCGAATATTTTCTCGGCACCTCTATTCCAGCTTGTAATGATGCCCTTAAGATTTTTACTAATAATGGCATCGACGGAGGATTGCACGATTTTTTCATATTGTTGCGCTTGTAATTCTATTTGCTTGCGTTGAGTAATGTCATGCGCAATACCAAGCACACCAATGAGATTGCCTGCGTCGTCGAACATCGGTGTTTTAGTGGTCTCAACCAAAGCACGATGACCATCACTGGCAAAGGTAAGCCACTCTTCATTGGTGCTTGGATAACCTAACTCGATAGCTTTTTGATCATGTGCTCTAAAAAAATCCGCTAACTCGCTATCAAAAAAATTGTAATCAGTTTTTCCGATGATGTAGGACTCATTTGCACCTAGTAGCTTTTCGAAAGCGGGATTACACGCGAGGAAGACTCCTTGCGGATCTTTGAGCCAAATAAGGTCATTAATCGTATTTAGAATAGTGTTAAATTTTGCTTTTGTTGATTGAAGCGCATTTTCTTTAGTTACTCTCTCATAGACGCTATTTTTGATGTAAATATAAACAATAGTTCCTAATCCAAATAAGCAAAAGAGTTTTGCGAGTGGTATCAGTATGTCGATATAGTGATCATTAAGTGCTGAATTGATCACTTTGAGTGTTTCGCTTATTAAAAAAAGCACAAAGGCGGAAAATATCAATTTATTAATGCCGAAATTTAGCTTTTTATAGCAGTAGGTAGCGGCTAAGGCCAGCCAAATGCAACTGTTCAGATGAAATAACCAGTTGTGCCATGGTTGACTGAAGTGAGTTGTGGAATGAGTTTGTAAGGTAAATGCCCACCAAAGGCTAATGAGTATGAAAATTGAAAATGTGAAGACTAAGCTTAATTTTAAGTATGTCTGCCAGACTTCTTTTTCATAAAACTGGTATCTTAAGTAACTCGCTGCAATTAAGATGAGTACAACACTGTTAATAAGGTGGGTGAACCTAATCAAAAGGTAAGTAGAGACTGAAGGATTTAGAGTGTTTATGTCAAAAAAGCCAATGCCTATAATCAGGCACTGACTCAAGATGCCCAGACCAAAAGCCCACATCAGCCATTGTTCATGCTTGTAGGAATAAACTTTATATCTGGTTTTTGCGAATAAAAATAGAAATAGAAAAATGATGGCGGCTGTAATATAGCCAACAATATTAATTTCGTATTGTCCGTTCCACCCAGTAATCTTTGCTATGAATTCAAGCGGTGTAACAACTGTATCTTGTGACATATAAAGCATTTCATAAGGTATGTTTTTCTTTTTTTTTTGAATTAAAATTTAAACATATAGCAAATGACACGCTGTTATTGCACCGTAAATCATTGTCTTGCTGATAATTTAATTACTATTTGTTAAGTGGCGCGGGGTTTAGGTTCTTTCTGGGAATACTCTTTTGAAGGAATTGAAAATAACTACGGCTAAAGCACCTGCGAATATACCTAACAAACCGTCGAATAATATAGCCATTACGTTTGTGAGTAAAGTGCTATTCGCTGAAATGTGGTTGCTAATTTCTAATGCGTATTCATTAAGATGGTGTAATACTGGAATGCCATGCCTAATAATGCTGCCACCCACCAAAAACATCGCCACGGTACCAACAATGGTGAGCCCGCGCATTAGATACGGGGCAAGGTTGAGGATGATTTGGCCTAGCCTTCTTTGCAGTTGTTTAAATAATCCCTGGCCTTTTTTGAGTAATAAATGCAAGCCAACATCATCCAATTTAACGATGCCTGCCACCAAGCCATATACAAAAATGGTCACGCCAATCGCAATCAGTGAGACGACGAAAACTTGTTTGAGGAACACAGCGGTAGTGACTGTGCCAAGTGCAATGACAATAATCTCTGCCGATAAGATAAAGTCGGTACGGATAGCACCCTTGATTTTGTCTTTTTCTAAAGCCATTAAATCGACTTTGCTATCTTTCACTGCATTCTTTAGTTCTTGTTTGTGTGTTTCTACTTCTTCATCATCATGAAGGAGTTTATGCGCTACTTTTTCAAAGCCTTCAAAGCATAAAAAAAGGCCTCCAATCATCAAGAGAGGGGTGATTAACCAAGGGATAAAGTAACTGATGGTAAGCGCAGCTGGTACAAGTATCAGTTTGTTGATAAAAGAACCTTTGGCTACTGCCCACACCACCGGTAGCTCTCGTTTGGCATCAACACCAGATACTTGTTCAGCATTGAGTGCTAGGTCATCACCTAGCACACCAGCGGTCTTTTTAACGGCTATTTTGGTTAGAACAGATACATCATCCAACATGGTGGTGATGTCATCTAGCAAGACGAGTAAGCTACCTCCAGCCATAGTGCTCCTTTTTTAAACGCATTGAGTAATTTTAACGAATAATGGTAGAATCTGCCGATGTTATCGAGAAATATATTCCGTTGGATGCATAAAGTCGCATTATTTGCGATTGTGTTTGCGTCTATTGCACCGAGTATTTCTCATGCATTAGCCAATCAAAACGGTACGCAAGGCTTTATGCAAGCAATTTGCGGCGTTGGCGGTCAAAAGCTCTACATTCAAGTAGTGACAACAAAAGGCCAGTCGATTCAAGCGGCCTTAGATACGAAACCAGGGTCACAACCTGTTTCTATCAATCACCATTTAAATCATTGTCCATTTTGCAATGCAGGCGTTGCGAATGTTGTCATTCCGAGCCATAGCCCAACATTTGAATTATATTTAGCGCAGCAATTAAGCGAACAACGTGCTATTTATGATATTCCAAGTGTTGCAACCGTTATTCAATCTGCGCACCTCTCGCGCGGTCCACCTGTAACTTCCCTTTAATCGTATCCAATCATTAGCAAGCCGCTAACGCTTGTTATTGTGCGCTGATTAGAGACGCTATCACCATTACTAAATCTCTATCAGCAATCAATAACAACTGAGCGACTTACTAAAAATAAAAAATCGTTCTAGGGAGTAAGGTTGTGAGTTTTAAACATTTACACAAATCATTGTGGGTAGAAGTTGCATTGATATGCAGCATATGGGGCATCAATTCAGCGTATGCTGACCATTTGGATTTAGATGAAATTGATGTGGTATCGGACGCTGTGCCGCAAGTGGATAAAAATGAATCCAAAGTGGCTGGTGACTCGGCTAAATTATTTGAGCAAGAAGCGGGTGTGAGCTTTTATCGAGCTGGTGGCGTTTCTAGTTTGCCAGTTATTCATGGGTTAGCAGATGACAGGGTGCGTGTGCAAGTGGACGGCATGGATTTAATCTCTAGCTGTGCTAACCATATGAATCCACCGCTATCTTATATTTCGCCAGCCAATGTGGCCTATATTGATGTGTTCAAAGGCATTTCTCCTGTAAGTCTTGGTGGGGACAGTATTGCTGGCACAATAGCGATTAAGTCAGAGGCACCCGCATTTGCTAAGTCAAGTGATGCACTACTAACTAACGGCTCTGTAAATACTTTTTACAAAAGTAATAACAATGCGCGTGGGGTTAATTTGAACGCAAGTGTTGC
>JBFIGM010000163.1:0-4606 GCA_041602315.1 Methylophilaceae bacterium
ACTCCGTAAAATTGAATAAAAAATAACGACTTACAAAAGACGCTATTCTAGCATTGTTAATGGCTTAGATAAATCATCATTTAAACAGGAAAGTAACTTATCAACAGGCTAAAAAAATACTTTGCTATATTATTAACTACTTCATTCAGCAATTCAGGCTATGTGAACCGTTTACTTAAGCAAATCGATTGCTTTGTCTATGAGCAGAATTAAGAAAATCAACAAACCTCAAAATACGCATTCAAAACAGCGCAACCTTCTCAAAAAGCTACGCAATACATATATTGTTTAACCACAGCAACCTAAGCATTTCTCTTTGTTATTGATACCTAGATATGGCAAAATTGTGATTAGATAGCTGAACACCTTTGATCACAGTGCTGTGTAAAAATAACAGAAGGGATTATTGTGAAAGAACCACTTTATATTGTTTGGAATCACACGCAATCTGTTGATATACCCATCCTTGATGAGCAACATCATGCAATCGTGGCAGCCATTAACTCACTTTATTTTTTCATCAATCAAGGCTGGGGGCTGCATGCACTTACGCCTACGCTCAAAATAATTAAAGCCAATATTGGTTTTCATTTAAAAACCGAAGAAGGCATTTTAGAGAAGCTGAGAGCAGATTACAAAACCATGCGCATGCATGAAGCAATTTTTAATGACTTCAATCTAAACGCGAACCTTACAATTGAAAAAGCGCTAACGGAACAAGACCCAATGATTTTACTTAAGTACCTACGTGACTGGTGGCTAGAACATCATAACAAACACCATGCTGCGTGTAAGAAATACTTGGCTGCTATCGAGGTAAAGTATGATGATTACTAGAACCTCATAACATATGAAATACAAGATAATACCTCATTGAAAGCCCGAACAGAACAGGGTTTTACCCGCTGTTAAGTTATTTATAATGCGCTATACTGACTATGATATGAACATCGTTCAATCTTTATTAAAGCTTATAAAAATTTGATTACATGCAAAATTTAACTCAGAACAACGTGATGTCTGCCACCACCTGTCCCGCTTGTGGCATGCTGTGCGATGACGTAAATACGGCTGAGACATCTTGTTCAAAAAACATTTCTTTTTTTTCACAGACAATTAAGGAAACAAATCCTCGTATTTCTGGAAAATCAGTACAAATTAACCTAGCTGTGGAAAAAATAGCTACTCTACTCAAATCAGCGAAGAAACCATTGATTGGCGGTTTAGGGACTGATCTAACAGGATTTAGAGCAGCTTATCAATTGGCAGATAAATGTAAGGCCACCCTCGCCCACATGAATGCAGTGACAACATGGCGCAATACCAAAGTGCTACAAAGCGTCGGCTGGCAAACTACAACGATGACAGAAGTGAGAAACCGCGCTGATGTAATTGTGTTTATTGGTACAGATGTTGTTAAGCATAACCCTCGCTTCTTTGAGCGCGTGGTATGGCCTAAAGAAGCAATGTTTGTTAAAAATGAAGACCGTGACATTGTTTACCTAGGTGGTGAAAATTTAGATACTTCTAATGGTATATCCCCTAATGGCAAACAACCTACTGTCTTACCTTGCAAACCAGAACAGTTACCCGAGGTTACCGCTGCACTACATGCTTTAGTAGCGAATAAAAAATTAAATGTGTCCTCCGTAGCTGGTATTACTGTTGAAGATTTAGAGAATCTTGCTAACCGTTTAAAGCAAGCCAAGTATGCAACCTTAATCTGGGTTGCAAAAGATTTAGATTTTCCACATGCTGAATTAACTATCCAGCAAATTTCACAAACTGTGGTGGACTTAAATAAAACAACGCGTGCTGGCGCACTGTCAATGGGTGGCAGTGATGGCGACACCACCGTGAATTACGCCCACACATGGTTGAGTGGTTTAGCGATTCATGAAGAAGTGCTACCTGAACATGATGTTTTAATCTGGGTAAATAGTTTTAGTCCAGACAAAGCATTGCCTAGCACAAAGGCACCAATCATCGTCATCGGTAACCCAAACTTAACGTTTGAGATAGAACCTGATGTATTTATTCCAATTGCAACGCCTGGATTGGACTGCAGTGGCATGATGATTCGCGTGGATTCAAATGTGATTTTACCGCTTAAAAAAGTCAAAGAAAGCGAACTAACCACATTGGCTGAAATTCTCAATAAAATAGGGGATGCATTGTGATTACCCTACTGAAAAACGGCAAAGTTTACGACCCTGCGCACCAAAAAGATGGCGTTGTACAAGATATTTATATCCGCAATGGCCGCATTATTGGCAAGCCTTCTAATACAGAAAAAATTGATGAAACCATTGACTTAAAAGGGAAAGTCGTGATGGCTGGCGCTATAGATATGCATAGCCATATTGGTGGCGGCAAAGTCAATATTGCGCGCATGATGCTACCAGAGTATCAAGAGACATTAAAATATCACGAACCTGAAGCGCATATTTGTGGCCCGCATTGTGCACATGACGCGACACCTAGCACTATTAATACAGGTCTCCGTTATATTGAAATGGGTTATACCGCGGCATTTGAGCCAGCGATTTTAGCGATTAATGCTCGCCAAGCACATCTGGAAATGGGCGATACGCCGATGATAGACAAAGGTGGTTACGCGATGCTTGGTAATGATGATTACTTTTTGCGCCTACTTGCTAACAAGGCGGACCAAAAGGCCATTAATGACTACGTTGCCTGGACATTAGATGCGACGCAAACCATTGGCATTAAGGTGGTTAATCCTGGAGGCATCAATGCATTTAAGTTTAACCAGCGTAGGTTAGATTTGGACGAAAACAATGTGCATTACAACGTCAGTCCAAGGCAAATATTACAAAGTTTAAGCCGCGCAGTGCATGATTTGGGCATTGCTAAGCCATTACATGTTCATTGTAATAATCTAGGAGCCGCAGGTAACTTCCAAACCACACTGGATACCATGGGTGCTAGTGACGGCGTTCCCATGCATTTAACCCATATTCAGTTCCATAGCTACGGCACTGAAGGTGACATGAAGTTTTCATCTGCCGCCGCGCAAATTGCAGAGGGTATTAACAAGAACAAACACATCACTGCGGATGTGGGTCAAATCTTGTTTGGTCAAACGGTGACGGCATCGGGTGACAATATGATGCAGCATCTTAATGCGAATCACGCTAATCCTAAAAAATCGGTGATTATGGATATTGAATGTGATGGCGGCTGTGGCGTTGTACCATTTAAATACCGTGATGAGAATTATGTCAATGCGCTACAGTGGGCCATTGGTTTAGAGATTTTCCTTAGTGTAGAGGACCCTTGGAAAATATTTTTAACCACTGACCACCCTAACGGAGCACCTTTTACCAGCTATCCGCACTTGATTCGTTTATTAATGGACAAAAGCTTTAGGGATGATGCATTTGCCAAACTCAATCTTGATGCACAAGCCATGAGTAACCTAACAGCTATTCAACGTGAATATAGCCTGTATGAAATTGCCACACTGACTCGTGCTGGTGCGGCTAAGTTAATCGGTTTAAATGATAGAGGCCACTTAGGAGTCGGCGCTGCGGCTGATATAACGGTTTATACCGAGCAAGATAATAAAGAAGCCATGTTTGCCAAACCAGACTATGTGTTTAAAGACGGTGAATTGGTGGTCAAAAATGGAGAAATCACAAAAGTAGTCTGGGGAAAAACCCATACTGCTAAGCCAGCGTATGACAAAGGCGTAGAAAAAGGCTTAAAAGACTATTTTGATAAATACCATACGATTCAATTAGATAACTTTAAAATCAGTGACGATGAAATGGCAGAAGATGGCCGTAATAGCGTTATTAACCACACTAAATCATGAGCGAATCTACTAATAACAGTATGCAGTTAAATGGTGTAGTAATAGATGATACCTTTGCAGAAGCCTTTAATATGCGCGGCACGCGCGTATTGATTACTGCACAAAACCTTAAATGGGCTTATAACGCAGCCAATGCCATGACTGGCTTTGCGACCAGCGTCATCGGATGCGGTGTCGAAGCTGGCATTGAAGGTGAGTTGAGCGAAGATGAAACACCTGATGGACGGCCTGGTGTAAGTATTTTGATGTTTGCAATGGGAAGCAAAGTATTGATGCAGCAACTAGAGACGCGCATGGGACAATGCATACTCACCTGCCCCACTGCCGCCGCCTTTTCAGGCATCGCTTCCGATGATCAAATCAGCTTGGGCAAGCATTTACGCTATTTTGGTGATGGTTACCAAATATCTAAACTACTACCGGATGCTCATGGGGTAAACAAACGCTACTGGCGTATTCCTGTGATGGATGGAGAATTTTTAACCGAGGAAACCACTGGTATGGTGCGCGCCATTGGTGGTGGAAATTTCTTAGTGCTTGGGCAAAGCCAGCCTCAAGTGCTAGCGGCATGTGAAGCAGCAATTGAAGCAATGCAAGCCATCCCCAATGTGATTATGCCATTTCCAGGTGGTGTGGTGCGTTCTGGTTCTAAGGTAGGCAGCAAATATCCAAAAATGTTTGCTAGTACCAATGATGCATTTTGCCCTACCTTAAAAGGGATGGTGAAAAGTGAGTTGGATATGGACATTGAGAGTGTCATGGAAA
>JBFIGM010000164.1:0-4511 GCA_041602315.1 Methylophilaceae bacterium
GCTCAGTTGGTAGAGCGTCGCCCTTACAAGGCGAATGTCAGCGGTTCGACCCCGTTAGCACCCACCAAAGCTTTAGAAACATTTGCCTTTAAAGAAGAATAAAGAGTGCTTAATATGAAGCGCTCTTTATTTTTGTAGATAGAGATTAGCAGTCTACAAGTTAACTGGAGTGGTAGTTCAGTTGGTTAGAATACCGGCCTGTCACGCCGGGGGTCGCGGGTTCGAGCCCCGTCCACTCCGCCAAACAAAAAAAGTTATTTATAATAGTAATTACGTTATCAAAGCCCCTTTGTGTAAGGGGCTTTTTATTTCTAGTAAATTTTCTGTTGGACACGAAGAACAAATATGTAAATTAAATGATATGATTCGACAGAATGAGTAATATTCTTAAATATTAAATTAACTATCAAGTACGTAGTGGAAAGGACACTGATTGGAAACTTTTGAAGTATTAAAAGAGATCATTGTGGAAAAATTCGAGAAAAATCCAGCTGATATTACATTGGACTCCACACTCGAAACGTTAGAAATTGATTCATTAGATGTGTTTGATATCATTTTTGAAGCAGAAGATAAATTTGAAATTACAGTGCCTAATGAAGATATGACGATTAATACAGTTGGTGACGTTGTTTCACTGATCGATCGCATTAGAGCTGAAAAAAAATAAAGTATGTCAAACCGTCGTGTTGTTGTTACAGGGATTGGTGCCATAACCCCACTGGGGAATCATCCAGAAATGCTTTTTCAAAATCTGATGCTAGGTGTGTCAGGCATTCGTTATATTGAGAAGGTATTTGTTGATACTCTCGATTGTAAACTTGCTGCATGGATTGAAGATTTTAATCCATTAAATTATTTCCCAAAAAATAAAGCTGCAACATTAGATAGAACAACACAATTTTCAGTCGCCGCATCAAAAAACGCGATTGAGGATGCAAAACTTGATTTATCAAATGATGACCTTACCCGTTATGGGGTTTACTTAGGCAGTGGCATGGTTGGTGCAAACTCTATTGAAGAAGGCTATCGCCGGCTCTTTGTTGAGCAAGCTAAGCGTTTTAATCCCTTCACTGTGTTAATGTCGATGAATAATGCTGCAAGTGGGCAAGTAGCATTAGATTTTGGTTTATTGGGACCTAACATTACGTTTTGTACCGCATGTTCATCATCCGCTATAGCAATAGGCGAGGCAGTAAAACAAATTCGTCATGGTTATACGGATGTTATGCTGGCTGGTGGATCAGAATCCTTATTGACACAAGGAACTATGAAAGCATGGGATGCTTTGCGTGCGCTAGCAAGAGAAGATAAAGAAAACCCAAGAGCATCATGTAAGCCTTTTTCATTGGATCGTTCAGGATTAATTCTTGGAGAAGGTGCCGCTATGTTTGTCATTGAGGAAATGGATCGCGCTATAGAGCGCGGTGCACATATCTACGCTGAGATTATTGGATACGGTACAAGTAATGATTCAGAACATATTACGCAACCCACCGTTGATGGACAAGAAAGAGCGATGCAGAATGCATTAAACGATGCAGGTATTAATGGTAGCGAGATTGATTATATAAATGCACATGGAACGGGTACTAAGTTGAACGATGCAGTTGAAACGGAAGCAATCAAGTCAGTGATTGGATATAAAACGCCCGTTAGCTCAACGAAGTCTATGCATGGTCATTTATTAGGTGCTTCTTCTGCGGTTGAATTTTCAGTTTGTTTAATGGCAATTAAACACCAAGCAATCCCGCCCACTGCGAACCTCTCCGTGCCAGACCCTGAACTAGACCTTGATTATGTGCCAAATGTTGGTCGTGAAAATGTGAAAGTTGAAACTGTCATGTCAAACTCATTTGCGTTTGGCGGTACTAGTGGTGTATTGATTGCTCGCAAGGTCTAGTACTAATTAAAGAGCAATTTTTGAATGAATTTTTTTTGAAGTATTGACTTAGATTACCCTCTCCTAAACCTATCACAACTGCACCAAGACTATGCAAACGCACTTCGATAGAGCGAAAAATTTCTTTATTCAAAGATAAGTTATTATCTAACCAATTGATTATATTGTTTTTATAAAGTTGGCATGTAACCTGCTAAGGTTGAGCATCCAAAGAAGGACCACTATCCAAAGAAGGATAGGTTTGCATTAAATGCAAGCCATACATCCACGAATCGATTCATTTATAAGTCGGTTTTTATTAATAAATTAGGGGGTCCGTTCATGTCAGCAGACAAGTTCAATATCTTTTCTTTTTCCGGAAAGATGAAAATTCTTCATCTAAGCTGGTTTACTTTTTTTGTTTCATTCGTAGTTTGGTTTAACTTAGCGCCAATGCTACAAGCTATTCAGAATACTTTCGGATTAACCAAACCACAAGTTGTGACGTTATTAATACTAAACGTTGCCTTGACGATTCCTGCTCGAGTCATTATCGGGATGTTAACCGATAAGTATGGACCACGTTTGGTGTATTCAGCACTGATGATTGTAATGGCTTTACCATGTTTTGCCTTTGCGTTTGCAGAGACGTATACACAACTTGCGATTGCACGTTTCTTGCTCGGGTGTATTGGTGCTGGTTTTGTGATTGGTATCCGCATGGTGAGTGAGTGGTTCCCACATAAAGAGCTGGGCACTGCTGAGGGTATTTATGGTGGTTGGGGTAATTTCGGTTCTGCAGCAGCAGCGTTTACATTACCTACAATTGCTTTGATGTTTGGTGGCGAAGAGGGCTGGCGTTATGCAATTGCGATTACAGGCGTATTAAGCCTATTTGCAGGCGTTATGTACTACTTTAATACTTCAGATACACCCAAGGGCTCAACTTATTTTAAACCGAAGCATATGGGCTCTATGGAGATTACTAGCAAGGGTGACTTCTTCTTTTTAGTTTTGATGAAGATACCGATGTATCTCGCACTAGGTATTTTGGCGTGGCGGTTATCCCCATCTAAAGTAGATATGTTGTCACAGGATGTAGTCAATATCATTTATGCAGTGCTAGTCGCAATTTTTATGTATGACCTTTCTGTGATGTGGAAAGTGAATAAGAAAGTGTTCACTGAAACGATACCAGCGATTCATCAATATAAATTTAAACAAGTAGCAGTGTTAAATGTGCTTTATTTTGCGACATTTGGCTCTGAGTTAGCTGTTGTTTCCATGTTGCCTTTGTTCTTCTCCGAGACCTTTAGTTTGTCTCCAGTAATGGCTGGTATGTTAGCCTCAGGTTATGCATTTATGAATTTGATGTCACGTCCTGGTGGTGGCATTATTTCAGATAAATTTGGACGTAAAAAAACTTTATTGGTTTTAACGGCAGGTTTGGCTGTAGGTTACTTCCTGATGTCACAAGTAGATTCTTCTTGGTCACTTGTTATAGCGGTAGTAGCAGTGATGGCGTGTTCATTTTTTGTACAAGCAGGTGAGGGGGCGGTATTTGCCGTTGTTCCATTGATTAAGCGTAGTCAAACAGGACAAATCGCTGGGATGACTGGTGCGTATGGCAATGTTGGTGCTGTGACTTATTTGCTGGTCTATTCCATGGTTGATGCACACACTTTCTTTATGGTTATTGCAGCAACTGCTGTGCTAGGCTTTTTAGCATTGTTATTCCTGGAAGAGCCTAAAGGTGAAATTGCAGAGATTGACGAGCACGGTCAGGTCCAGATGATTCAAGTAGGGTAGTATATCGGTTGTGATAATAGGGCTATCTAAGGTATCTTAGATAGCCTTTAATGATTATTATGCTGTTATGCTAGCAGTGTCTCTCGTTAATTGGAGTCAATATTGAGTTCTGAGTTAGCTGTTGTTTATGGTGGATTTAGTACTAAAGGTGTCAAAAAGGAAAACCAAGATTCTTTTGCTGCCTATCAACCTACTTTAGGAATTACTCGCTATAAAGGGATAGCAGCGTGTATTGCTGACGGCGTCAGTTGTAGTGAAAATGCGCAGCATGCTAGCACAACAAGCGTTACTACATTCTTGAAAGATTATTATAGTACGCCCGATAGCTGGGATGTTAAAACGGCGGGACAACGTGTGCTGGGACCGCTAAATGCTTGGTTATATCATCATGGACAACAAGCTTCGGCGAGGCACAATGGATTAGTAACAACTTTTAGTGGAATAGTTTTAAAGTCTAATACAGCGCATATTTTTCATATCGGCGATAGCCAAATTCTACGACTACGTGGAGATACATTAGAGCCCTTAACTAGAGCTCACACACATCAACATGGCAATGGACAAGCCTTACTCAGTCGTGCATTAGGAATGGATAGTAATCTTGATGTCGATTACAGTACTACGGATATCAAGGTTGGAGATTTGCTGGTTGCTACAACAGATGGGGTCCATGGTTTTGTCAGCCATCAAGAGTTAAATCAATTATTGAACCCTCTCAAAACAATCAAGAAAATTAATCAATCTGCCGTAGAGCACGTGGCAAAGACAATTGTGGAGCTGGCGTTAGCGAATCACAGTGATGATAATTTAACTTGTTTCA
>JBFIGM010000165.1:0-4440 GCA_041602315.1 Methylophilaceae bacterium
ATCACGTAGGGAAGGTTTTTCCTATGTATTAAACGAGGCATTGTTAAGTGGTGTAAACGTACTATCCACTGATGTACCAGTAGCAAATGAAGTATTGCCGCATCAATTGATTGTGCCAATTGAAGATCCGCTCATGTTGCGCAATCGGTTACAGATATTATTTGATACACCAAGCTACTGGCGAGCATTGATGCGAGAAGCCCAGCAGCTCGCAAAAAACGAAATGTTGCTTGAACAAATGGTAAAAAAGACAGTCAATTTATATGATCGTGTGAATAACAATAGAATAGTAAATGCAGAAAACTAAGAAGAATATTCTCGTCATAAAACATGGTGCACTGGGAGATCTAATACAATCATTGGGTTTATTGGCGGATATCCGTCACCACTACCCTAATAGTAAGATAAACCTGCTTACTGCGCCCGCTTATTGCAAACTCATGCAACAATGTCCAATGGTTGATTATGTTATTGCGGATAATCGTGCGCCGATTTGGCGTGTAGATCAACAAATTAAACTGAAGAAAAAGTTAGCAAAACAAAAAATAGATTTGGTTATTGACTTACAAAATAGCGACCGTTCTAGAATGTACCATCAATTTTGGTTTTCTAAAACAGAGTGGATTGGGAGAGATGCTGATGCTGAGGAGCCTAAGTCAGGTCTCTCTGGATTAATTGATTTATTGAATGCAGTCAGTATTAATACACCACATGCATATGAGCTCGATTTGTCATGGATGGTAGGTGATGTAACTGAGATATTGCGTAAAAAAGGCATAGCTATGAATTACATAGCATTAATTCCAGGTTCTTCAGCCGAGCATACAGAGAAAAGATGGCCATATTTTGCTACGCTAGCGAAAACCTTAGTTGCATCTGGCGAAGAGGTTGTCGTGATATTGGGGCCTGATGAAGAAGACTTAGCCAAAGAGATGCCAGGCATTATCATCAAAGATATCGATTGGTTTGCGCTAGCAGGTGTGCTGAATAGTGCCAGTTATGTAATCGGTAATGACACAGGACCAAGCCATATCGCATCCTATTTAAATCAACGTGGATTAGCCATATTTGGGCCAACAACTTCTGCCGACAGGGCAGAAATCGGGCGTCGGAATTTTGAAACAATTGAAGTTGATGATCTTTCTACACTGACAGTTGAAAGAGTGTTGGAACGCTTACCGCACTTGCAGAAAAAAGTGAAGACGGCTTAACCGTAGTTGAAGATAAAAACGGGTGCAATAGCACCCGTTTTATGTCAAACAAACTAGGGCTATTCACTATCCAAGTTGTAATTTAGTCAAGGCGATGTATGTGATTGCAGATAAGATGCCTGCGGCAGGTAACGTAATAATCCAAGCCATTGCAATCGGTTTCATGAGTTCCCAATTTGCCGCTCGATTAACAATGCCTACACCCAATACAGCACCAATTAAGATATGCGTGCTAGAAACAGGCAGCCCAAAAACTGAAGCTAACATCACCACAGCTGCCGCGGCGAGCTCAGCGGAGAAACCAGAAGCAGGATGCATTTCTGTTAAATTATGACCGACAGTTTGGATGACTTCTTTACCGATAAACCATAGGCCTACTATCAATGCAACACCAAAAGTGACCATGGCGATGGTTGGTACTGCTGCGTTTGAGCCAATCTCACCAGTACGCAACACATCCATCACTGCCGCAAATGGGCCAATTGCATTCGCAATGTCGTTCGCGCCATGACTAAATGCAAAACCAGAAGCAGTAAATACCTGCATCCAGCTAAATAATAAAAAGGTAGACTTATCTAAGGATTTTCCTTTTAATGTTTTAGTAAAAATTGCAGTGACTAACCAAATTGTTGCGCCTATCATGCCGATAATTAAGTAATTATCAATATTACTCAAGCCAAGCTGCATGTGTTTCAAACCTTTAAATATCAGCATGCCAGCAATTAACATACCGCCGAATGCAGCAAAAATTGGTACGTAGGTTTCAAGGGCTTTAGTCGCATTCAGTTCACTACGTTGCTTTTCAATAGCTTGTAGTTCTTTGTAGTAATCAGACTCTAATTCTTCATGGTCAAAGTCGCCATCTTTGATTGTTAATGCATCCCGTGCCATTTCAGTTGCATAGGATATTCTTTGGATTTCAGCCATGCGCTCAAAGGCTTTTTTGTGTTTTTCTTTATGTGATTTTTTTGCTTCTTTAATTTTGGATAGCTCGATGCTGGCTTGCTCGTTAAAGTTAAGTATATATTTTTTGATTTGTGAATATAGAAAGTAAGCGGCAAGCCCTCCTAGGACAGGTGAAAGTACCCATGAAAAAGCGATGGTGCCAATTTTTCCCCATTTTACTAATGAAAGGCCAGTATCTGCACCACCAATCATAATGCCTAAGGTGATTGAACTACCGACAATACCCCCAATAATTGAGTGTGTTGTTGAAACTGGCCAACCTTTTTTTGTTGCGATTAATAACCACGTGGCAGCAGCTAGCAGAGCAGACATCATAATATATACAAATTGCATCGGTTCAATTTGAATGGTGGATAAATCAACAATTCCACCACGAATTGTTTTGGTCACTTCACCACCTGCAATCACAGCACCGCTCACTTCAAAAATTGCAGCGACAATCAGGGCTTGCTTTATCGTTAATGTTCCTGCGCCAACACTTGTGCCAAATGAATTGGCTACATCATTACCGCCAATGTTAAAGGCCATAAATACGCCAAACACAGTTGCTAATAGGAATAAAATGACGTGGTTATGATTGGTGTAGTCGATACCCCAAAAACTAAAATAAGCAACGGTGCCTAGAAATAAAATAATAAAGGCTATGTTCAATTTCATATCGCCAGCTATTTCAGTCGCTGATGAGACTGGTGCATTCTTTAAGATACTAGTAGACATGATTACTCCCCTATAGATGATAAATTTACTGGCATATTAAACATGATTATTTGCGTTATCTGAGACATGATTAATAAATCTCAGGTACATACATTTCTGGTGGAACAGGCTGACGAATGTAATTCGCGTTATGAACACGTGGAGGTAGTTTCACTAACGGCTTTTCAATTTCGACATAAGGAATTTGTTTGAGCAAATGCGCAATACAATTCAAACGCGCCTTCTTCTTATTATCTGCTTGCACAATCCACCACGGTGCCTCGGGAATATGACTACGTTCCAGCATGGTTTCTTTTGCTTTGGTGTAGTCTTCCCATCGACGGCGTGACTCTAAATCCATTGGACTTAACTTCCATTGTTTCAAAGGGTCGTAAATACGGCCTTGGAAGCGTAAATTTTGCTCATCATCCGTGATTGAAAACCAATACTTAATGAGTTGAATGCCAGAATCTATAAGCATTTTCTCAAACTCAGGCACCGTTCTGAAGAACTGTTCATACTGCTCTTCAGTACAAAATCCCATGACTTTCTCAACACCAGCGCGGTTATACCAACTGCGGTCAAATAACACCATTTCACCAGCTGCTGGCAGATGAGAGACGTAACGCTGAAAATACCATTGAGTACGTTCGCGCTCAGTGGGAGCAGGCAATGCTGCTACTCTACATACACGTGGGTTCAGACGTTGGGTAATACGCTTGATTGCACCACCTTTACCTGCTGCATCGCGGCCTTCGAAAAGAATGACGACTTTATGACCACTTTCAATAACCCAGTCTTGCAGTTTTACTAACTCGGCTTGAAGACGAAACAGTTCTCTAAAATAAGTTTTGCGGAATGCTCTTTCTTCTTCAGAAATGTGAATGTTTTCATGCTCAAGAATATGTTCGAGCGTACGATCTTCTAACTCGAGTTCTAATTCCTCATCATAGCCATCCATCAAATCTGTTTGTAGGCTTTGCGTTGATTCGATATCTGTCATCTCGATATGCTTTCTTTGTAATATCAAGCCAAGCATAGTAAAAAAATATGACAATTTAATGAATCACAATGCTACTATCGTATGGGTAGTACTTTGGAGACGGATAAGACCCAGCCTACACCTAACCAAACAAGTGCGGCTACTCCATTATTTAAAATGCTGATGCCACCAATGAGTGGCCAAAAGCAGACGCTCAATACCGTAAAACTCAAGCTAGCAGCTAACCAGTATTTTATTCTGATAAAGTAATTAATTGCATGATAGTAAATACTTACTATTGATAATGAAAAAATAAATAATCCGACTAATCCAGTCTCAGCAGCTATATGAAGATACAGGTTATGTGGGTGAGAACATTGCATACCCCACGCTTTACCTAATATCGCCAATACGCCTAAATTTTCACAGATTGCCTTATAAGTGTGAAAACCGCTACCGAATACAATATTCTCTTGCCAAGCGATGTAGGCGGCACGGAACACTACACCATAATCGGAATGTGTAAAATTATTGAGCTTAGTAGCGATGCTATAAATTGATCTATCGGCAGTCTCGGGAGCCATG
>JBFIGM010000166.1:0-4439 GCA_041602315.1 Methylophilaceae bacterium
CGTGAATTTGCTTCATACCAAAACGTTTGCGCAGCCTTATCCAAGTCTCCATGCGCGCACAATATAGCTTGTTCTGGCAAGTAATCAAAAATACTGGCCGTTTCCTCAAAAAATAACGGCAAATACCACTCAATACCACCTGTTGCGTTACCCTTGCTTACATCTTTGTAGATTTTTGCGCGTTGTGGGTCACCTTCAAACTGCTCTCTGAACTGACTTCTAAAAAGTGCTATGCCTGCCTTATCTAGAGGAAACTCTCTCGCAGGTAATAGTCTTATTTCAGGTACTGGGTAAAGACTACGCTGTGTATCCACATCAAAGGTGCGAATTGTTTCAATCTCATCATCAAACAAGTCTATCCGGTAGGGAAACACGCCACCCATGGGAAACAAATCAACAAGCCCCCCACGTACGCTAAATTCACCTGGACTAATTACTTGGTTAACGTGATGATAACCAGCTTGTGCACATTGATGGCGAAGCGCCTCAATATCTAGCTTCTGGCCTTTAGTGAGCATAAAAGTGTGGCCTGCTAAATAGGCAACTGGTGGCATGGCTAATAAAGCTGTGACAATAGGCACAATCACAACATCAAAATTGTTTTGGCTAATTTGATAAAGTGTCGATAATCGCTCCGAGATTAAATCGGGGTGAGGTGAAAAAACATCGTATGGCAAAGTTTCCCAGTCGGGTAACAAATGCAAACTTGCGTCTGGGGCAAAAAAAGGAATCTCTTCAACCAAACGTTGAGCTTCAAAAGCATTCGCTGTGATGATAACTAGTGGTTTTTTTGTTGTTTTTAAGTCACATGCAAGCTTAGCTAAGGATAAACTATCTAAGCCATTGGCTGCATAAGAAAAACGGGAACTTCGTCCAGATGATGGGGGTATTAACTGCATAAATTGAGATTGAAATGACTTGGTTTAGCTTGAAATTTTACCTATTATAACCTTAACGCGACCTTATCTTTGCGCTCAATTATGTTTTGGTTGCCAACGAAATCATAAAAACAAAAAAATTACGCATTGAGGGATTCACAGATGAACGATAAGCAATTGGTTGCAATTCATGCAGCAAAACAAGTTCATAATGACATGTTAGTTGGATTAGGCACAGGCTCCACCGCTAACTTCTTTATTGAAGAGCTGGCAAGACGCCAGAACGAGGAAAAGCTGAAAGTCACGACGATTTCCAGCTCAAATGTCAGCATGATTAAGGCGCAGCAATTGGGCTTGAATGTGATTGGACTACAACAGGTCAGCTCGATTGATCTCTACGTTGATGGCGCAGATGAAATCTCACCAAACATGACTTTGCTCAAAGGGCGCGGTTATGATCTAGTCATGGAAAAGCTACTGGCAAAAGCAGCGAAAAAATTTATTGTTGTTGCAGACAAGAGTAAGTTGGTTACCCAGATTGGCAGCAACTTCCCGATTCCGATTGAAGTAATGCCTTTTGCATGGCAAGCAGCAAAGAAAAGTATTGAAAAAATAGGTGGTAAAGGCGATTTACGTCAGAACGTCGCGAAAGATGGATTGTCTATTAGCTCATATGGCAGTTTGATTTTAGATATGCATTTTGATTCTAGTATGACTGAGGAAATGTTAAACAATCAATTAAATAATATTCCAGGTGTTATTGAGCACGGTATCTTTCTTGGTTTGGCAACTACTGTGTTGATTGCAGACGCTGGTAAGATTGAGGAAAAGCATTTTTAGGCTTATAGCCTGTGCTAAGTTCATATGGGTACTCTTAGATTAAATAGCGTATGGATTCAAACCCTTGCGCGTTTGAGTATACTTATTCTCGCCGTATCAGCTTGTAGTAAAGACTCATCTCCAGAAAAAAAAACGGTCAAGCGCGATGAGAACGTGATTACCTTTGTCACGCTCAATAGTCCTAGTACCTATTATGTGAATAGCGATAAAGAGTTTGCTGGTCTTGAGTATGATTTAGCCAATGCTTTCTTAAAATTTATTGGTGGCGATAAGCAGATAGAGTTTATTGTGGCAGATACCATCGAGGAGGTAGTTGCTACGATTATTAGCAACAAAGCGGATATTGCTGCAGCAGACCTGACGATAACCCCAGCAAGAAAAAAATTAATCGATTTCTCAATCCCTTACCAAGAAGTACAACAACAAGTCATCTATAGTAATCTATTCACCAAAAGACCAGCCCGAAAAGTTAAAGACTTGGTTGGGAAGAAAGTTGCTGTCCCATCATCAAGCAGCTTCGTGGAAAGATTGAATGACTACAAAAAAAAGATTCATGATTTGGAGTGGTCTAATCGACCTGATATCCATTCCGAGGGTCTGATTGAAGAAGTTGCGCAAGGTGAGACTGAATATACCGTTGCTGACAGTCACTTGTTCTCAGTATTAAAAAACTATCATCCAAACTTACGCGTCGCATTTGACTTAGGAAAACCAGAAAAAATTGCCTGGGGATTTGCAAAAAAGCAAAAGCCTGAGCTACTGCTAATGGCAAATGCTTTTTTCTCGCAAATCAAAAATGACGGCACTTTACGCAATCTAATTGACCGTTATCATGGTAACAGTAACCGTTTACACCCTATTGATATTCAAACGTTTATTGATCGCAGTAGAACACGATTGCCACAGTACAAAAAACTGTTTAAAGAAGCGCAAGAAATTACTGGCCTAGATTGGCGACTACTCGCCGCAGTTAGTTACCAGGAGTCTCACTGGGATACCTATAGTACCTCACCGACAAAAGTCAGAGGTTTGATGATGTTAACCGAAGCCACATCAGACAGGATGGGGGTAACAGACCGACTGGATCCCAAACAAAGCATCCCTGCCGGAGCAAAATATATCAATCTCATGATTGACACCATACCGGATCGCATCCCTGAGCCAGACCGTACCTATATGGCCCTTGCTGCCTATAACGTAGGTTATGCCCATGTTGAAGATGCACGCATACTTGCACAAAAGCTTGGTTTAAACCCAGATTCATGGGTCGATGTTAAAAAAGCATTACTGAAACTAAGAAACCCAAAATACTATAGTGAAGCAAAGTATGGGTATTGTCGCTGTACTCAGCCTGTTGTTTACGTTGAGTCTATTCGCAGTTATTACAACATTCTGACTCGCTCTGAGCCTGCACATGAGCCGCTGGATAGCGACCCATATAAAATTGCAAGTAATTAATCTAGTTTAGGAAATTGTAGTTTTACCACCCATATAAGGTTGCAATACCTTTGGGATAGCAACGCTACCATCTGCTTGCTGATAGTTTTCTAGAATAGCGACTAAGGTGCGGCCGACGGCTAAGCCAGAGCCATTCAAGGTATGTACAAACTCTGTTTTACCATCCGCATTTTTAAAGCGTGCTTTTAAGCGGCGCGCTTGAAAAGCCTCGCAATTAGAAACAGAAGAAATCTCACGGTAGGTGTCTTGTGCTGGCAACCATACCTCTAAGTCATAGGTTTTGGCAGCGCCAAAGCCCATATCACCTGTGCAAAGTGAAACCACGCGATACGGCAGTTCTAGTGCCTTAAGAATATTCTCTGCATGACCAACCATTTCATCCAATGCTTCATAGCTCTTGTCTGGATGGACAATTTGCACCATTTCCACTTTATCAAACTGATGTTGTCGTATCATGCCTTTGGTATCTTTGCCATAAGATCCTGCCTCAGAGCGGAAGCATGGCGTATGCGCTGTCAGTTTAATAGGCAGGCTTTCCATACTAACAATTTCATCGCGCACTGTGTTGGTCAATGTTACTTCAGAGGTAGGGATTAAATACATCTTGCTGTCATTATGATTCATTGAAAACAAGTCTTCTTCAAATTTCGGTAGCTGCCCTGTTCCCAATAACGTTTCTGCATTAACCATATATGGCGTATAGCATTCACTATAACCATGCTGCTCCGTCTGTGTATCTAACATAAACTGTGCGATTGCTCGGTGTAGCTTCGCTATTTGGCCACGCATTAAGGTAAATCTTGCCCCAGATAGTTTTGCGCCTGTATCAAAATCCAAGCCCAGTGGAGCACCAATATCGGTATGGTCTTTAACTTCAAAATCAAACGTGCGAGGCGTCCCCACTTTACGTACTTCTACATTATCGGTTTCATCCTTCCCAACAGGTACACTTTCATGAGGTAGATTTGGAACATTTAATAAGATGTCTTGTAATTCTGCTTGAATATCTGCTAGGCGTGTCTCATCTGCTTTCAGTTGTTCGCCAAGTCCCGCCACTTCTTTAAGTATCTCGCTAGCATCTTCGCCTTTTGATTTGGCTACACCAATCTGTTTGGAAGCAGCGTTGCGCTTTGCCTGCAACTCTTGCGTACGTGTTTGTACAGTTTTGCGCTCAGCCTCTAGAGCAATAAACTTGATCGTATCAAACTCAAACTTTCGGCTTTTAAGTTGCGTAACAACACTATCTAAATCATTTCTTAAGGC
>JBFIGM010000167.1:0-4402 GCA_041602315.1 Methylophilaceae bacterium
AAGGACTGAAATGGCGAATGTGACAATGTATACAACGGGGTATTGCCCTTATTGCGCTAATGCTGAGCGCTTACTGCAAAGTAGAGGCGTGACTGAGATTAATAAAATACAAATTGATACTGACCCAGCATTAAGGATGGAAATGATGGAAAAAACGGGTCGCAGAACAGTGCCGCAAATTTATATTGATGATCAACATATCGGTGGTTTTGATGATTTGCGTGCGTTGGATTTGTCCGGCGGCCTTGAACCTTTATTAGGCAAGTAGTACGAGATTTGCCAAATTAGAGATGATTAAAGTCTCATAAAAAGTTAAAATACACGATTCACAGCATAAGACTGTAATCAATTATAAAATAATAGGAATGATACATGGCACAAGATAATAATGCTGCACCTAATACAGAAGAAGCAGCGCAAGGATCACAAGCAGGTTTCGGAATTGAAAAGCTATACGTAAAAGACGCCTCTATAGAGGTGCCAAATGCGCCGCAAGTCTATACCAACCGTACAGCGCCACAGGTGAGTGTTGAGCTAGCTAATAGTGCAAGTAAACTTGATGACGGTGTATTTGAAGTGTCAATCAAGGTAACTGTTACAGCAAAAATCGAAGATAGCACTGCCTTTTTGGTTGAGGTGACACAAGCTGGTATTTTTGGCATCCGAGGGGTGCCTGACGAAAATATGGAAATGATATTAGCAATTACTTGCCCTAATATTCTGTTCCCATACGCAAGAGAAGCGGTTTCAGATATGGTTACCCGAGCTGGGTTTATGCCTATCTTGCTCAATCCAATTAATTTTGAAGCTTTGTACGCTCAACAAAAAATGGAAGAGAACAAAACACAAGCGCCAAACTAAAAGTTTGTATGTTAATGGTATGAAATCTTTATTTTCACTATTTACTATTTTGGTTTCTCACTTAAGCCCAAGCAAGGTGTTCATTAGCTTGGGTTTTTCTTTATGTTTGGCACTACAGGCAAATGCAGCAGATTTCCGCTCTATTTTACCAACTAAGGCCATTACCTATGATGCGCCATCAGCGGCATCGAAAAAGCTATTTATCATGCAGCAGGGTTATCCCGTTGAAATTATTGTTAATTTAGGTGAATGGGTAAAAGTACGAGATCAATTAAGCGGATTAAGCTGGATTGAAGGTAAAGATTTAGATACGAAGCGAACTGTTTTGGTAACGGATAGCACAGATATTAAAGAAGCGGAGAGCGCAGATTCAAAACTATTGGCAACAGTAGAAAAAGATGTTGTCTTGGAGTTGCTGTCTCCCAGTATTCGCAACGGTTGGGTTAAGGTTAAGCACCAAGGCGGTATTGTCGGTTATATTCAGAGCAGCGCAATTTGGGGGCTGTATTGAGTAAGATTGCTGTTTTAGGTGCGGGCGCTTGGGGTACAGCCTTGGCTATCCATATTAGTGGTCAACAACATACTGTAACCCTATGGGGACGTAATGCTGGCCATGTATCAGGCATGCGTAAAGCACGAGCCAATCCACTATATCTAGGCGACTTTAAGTTCAATGACACATTAGCTGTGGAAGAAGACTTAGAAAAAGCCATTGATGGAGCTGATTTAATCTTATCAGTGGTTCCTACAGCAGGCTTTCGAGTGCTTATCAAAGAAATTAAGAAGTTAGGCTCTACCCAACCAATTATCTGGGCACACAAGGGTTTAGAACCAATATCTGCGCTATTGCCACATGAGGTGGCTGTTGAAGAGTTAAGCATGAGCCGAAAGTGGGGCGTTTTATCTGGCCCCAGCTTTGCTGCTGAATTAGTGCGTGGCTTGCCAACTGCGGTTACATTAGCAGCGAATGATACTGCATTTGCTGCAGAAGCTGCTCACTTGTTACATGGTGGTAGCTTACGTGTTTACAATAGTACGGATGTCATTGGCGTTTCGGTTGGTGGTGCAATTAAAAATGTGATGGCAATTGCTGCGGGTATATCCGATGGAATGGGCTTTGGTAATAATGCGCGTGCAGCAATGATTACGCGTGGTCTTGCAGAGATTACACGCTTTGGTGTTGCATTAGGCGCTAAGGCGGAAACCTTTATGGGCTTGGCTGGTGCAGGCGATTTAATTCTGACCTGCACGGGTCAGTATTCTCGTAATAGAGAAGTTGGCTTACAGTTAGCAACAGGTAAAGATTTGCAAGAAGTGTTAAGCGGATTAGGCCACGTGGCAGAGGGTGTCAATACTGCAAGAGAAGTGATGCGCAGAGCCGAGAAAATTGGCGTTGATATGCCAATCACCTATGAGGTTAATCAAGCATTATCAGCTGGAAAGTCTGCAAAGCAAGCAGTAATTGATTTACTCGGTCGTGAACAAAAGCCAGAAGGTATTTAAGAGTAACTGAATCTTGTTTTGATATTTAACCTTGAACTAGGTTTGATTTTCTTCTGTCAAATTTATTTCGTCTATTTTTGCTATAAGATGGAAAATACTCAGCACCCGTTAAATTACGTCTGCGTGAAGCAATGCGGCGATCATCATAGCGAATATACCCGCAATGACATGCTTTAGCATCGCATGTGATCAATGGCAGTGGTCCAGCATCTCCCAGTAAAATAGGTTTGTGTGCCAATGACTTTGCAGCTAGGCAAGCATTTTCATCGGTATGGATGACAACACATTTATAAGGGTGTACTGTCTTTTCCGGCCGGTCAGGTCGGATACTATTACGGTTTGTTTTTTTTCTTTTTCTTAAAGCGTCAATATAGATGTTTTTTTTATACCATTTGTAAGTATAAATCGCACCAAAAATAACAATAGAGATTATAGTTTTCATTGAGTGTTCAACGCATACGGTTGCTTAAAAGGCGGGATTTTATATGTCAATACTCAATATATCAAATATTTATCAAACCCCACCAGTAAAATCAATTTGTCGCCATGCTTCATACAATAGCACGGCGGCTGAGTTTGATAAATTGAGGCTTCTACTGTTTGGCAGCATGGGTAAGCGTACTCTCTGTTCTTCGGGGAAACTATTACGAATTTCATCTGGTAGGCCCCTAGTCTCTGGGCCAAAAACAAATACATCGCCAGCTTTGTATACTATATTGCTATAACGCGAACTACCTTTCGTTGTAATTGCAAACATGCGTTTGTCATCAAGTGCTGTTTTGCAAGCTTCCCAGTTTTCATGTACTTGGACAGTAGAAAACTCATGATAATCTAACCCAGCGCGCCTAAGCTGTTTATCTTCTAACTTGAAACTTAGAGGTTCAACCAAATGTAATTGCGCACCTGTATTGGCACATAATCTAATGATATTGCCCGTGTTTGGCGGTATTTCAGGTTCAAATAAAACGATATGGAACATATCGATATTTTAACTGATGATTGCGATTATCAATTATTTTGATTTAATTATGTTGCCCTTGCGAACGCGTAACAATGCACTGATAATGCGCCCGCTTTTTTTAGTACCAGTGATAGTTCGTTTACGGTGCTGCCTGTTGTGATGACGTCATCAATAATTGCTATTCGTTTACCTTTGATATGCCGTAGTGCTAATTCTTGATTAACGGAAAACGCACCACGCATATTTTTTAATCGCGCTTTAATCGGAAGGCTTGCCTGTGGCGGCGTGTTCTTAATACGCTGGCAAACTGTATCACTGACTGGGATACCAATTGCTTTTGCAAGGATGTATGCAACCTCGGCTGACTGGTTAAAGCCACGCTCTTTTAGTCGATTTGGATGCAGTGGCATTGGGATAATGATATTAATATTGTGACTTAATATATTATCAATGAATAATTGCGCAATAGTCTTACTTAGGTAGAGTGCATGATTGTATTTATATTCCTGTAGCACAGCATCAAATGGGAAGGCATAAGCGAAAAGTGCAGTTGTTTTGTCATAGTATGGTTTTTCTTTCAAGCATTTTCCACAAGTCTCACCTTGTGTTGGCAGGCCGCACTGTGGGCAGCATGGATGTGGTGCGCGTGGTAATGCATCTATACATTGTTTGCATAAGCTTATTTGGCTATTGGTAGAGGCGTTGCATAGCAGGCAATGTTGTTTAAAAAGGTGGGAGATGAAAGCATCTAAATTAAACCATTGATTATTTTTTAACCAGTTGTTAAGTTTCATTTTTATTTTTCTTTACAGCAGTTAATTTATTGATTAATATACTAAAAAATTATCTATAAGGCTTATCATGCTAGAAAATTCTCAGAGTCAATCGCAAGAAACCATTATAAATGCCGATGCGCTAAATCCAAAAAGAATGCAGCGCGAACGTAAGACAGTAGAACGATGGACAGTTGAAGCGATTGAGGCCTTATATGAGCTGCCTTTCAATGATTTATTGTTTCGTGCGCAAGCAGTGCACAGAGAAAACTTTGATCCCAATGCGGTACAAGTCAGTACTTTG
>JBFIGM010000168.1:0-4389 GCA_041602315.1 Methylophilaceae bacterium
AGTATTTAGATTTAGCATGTAGCCCTTGTTTTAAAAGAGAGTGCCCATTAGGTCACCTAAATTGCTTAAAAAATATCCAACCATCGGTAATAATAAAAAAAATAAATTATGATTGATCAATGGCTTAACAAACTAGATAACCTCAATACAAAGAATCTTTTTTGGGTAATTGTTGCCGCAAGCATATTACTGGCAGCTTGGATGCAATATATCCAGCATGGCTGGATTAACCCAGACAGTGTACTCTATTTTGAACAAGCCAAGCAATTTGCTCAGGGCGAATGGAAGGCAGGATTCAAGATATTTGAATGGCCTTTATATGCTGCGTGTATTACCCTTGTCCACCAGATTACTTCCTTACCAATTCAAAACTCAGCACAACTGCTTAATATGCTGTTTTTTGGTATTGCTACCGCCAGCTATCTAAAACTGATACAACTTGCTGGTGGTAATAACCGTACGCTATTTTTTGGCATGCTACTGCTATTTAGCTCACTCTACATCGTGGGTGATGTGCTAGAGATGCTTATGCGAGACGAAGGCTACTGGGCTTTTTACCTTACTGCATTAGTCTATTTCATTCGCTATCTTGATAGTAAAAAACTAGTCCATTCCGTTATGTGGCAGCTCAGTATGATTACTGCCACCTTGTTTAGAATTGAAGGAATTCTATTCTTGTTATTCTTGCCAGTAATCGTCATTGTACTACAGTCTGAAAATAATAAAAATAAGCTAATGATGATGCTTAAAGCTTACTCATTCTGCATCATCATTGGTTTGAGTATTTTGATAACAATTATTCTGCATCCAGAAATCAATATGGCTAATTTCGGCCGCTTGGATGAGGTATTCACCACAAGTCTATTCGATGAATTCACCAAGAAGTTTTTAGCACAAGCCGAAATTATGTCAAAAGAAGTCCTAGGCGGATATTTAGAAGAATTCGCAATTCCAGGCTTGCTACTGACATTTCTTTATGTCATGGGATCAAAGATATTAACCGCTGCTGGCTGGGTTGGAACTGCACTTGCTTTCTTTGGTATCAAAAATACGTCAAACACAATGCCACCCAAAGTAAGAAAGGTTTTACTGACTAGCTCGGCAATTGCTTTGATTGTCATGTATTTAATCATCACAAAAGTATTTGTTCTATCAAGCAGGTATGTGGTTGCTTTAGCATGGATACTGCTAATCTTTGCAAGCATCTATCTTGCCGATCTCTCATCAAACACTCATAAAAATAAACGTAGGCTTTTCATTATCGTTTGCATCATATTATGTTTAGGCTTGGTAAAGAATGTATTGCCAAAAAGAGAGGGCTATAACTACGCCCAGGAAGCTATTGCATGGATAAAAAGTTATAATAAAAGTGGTAAAGTTTTTTATGAAGATTCACGACTGCGATATTATGCTGGCGAGTCATTCATTGGGAGTTATTCTTTCAATTGGGAGAATTTAAATGCCAACAACAATATTAAAGAAACTACTTCACATGATTATCTTGTCATAAATTTTAATAAGCATGATAACAATAAAAAGAAATTGATTGAAGAATCACTACTGAACTATAAAGAGATTAAGCGCTTTTACGCAGAAAAGAATAAAAAATATATTGCAATCTATCAAAACTCTGTAATTAGCAACCAAGAAAGGGAGCAATGACAAAAGAAGTTATCTACTGTCCTGTATGTAATCATAATTCTCTATTTAGTTTTAGCAGTAGGGATCTAATGTTTAACCATTTCGAGAGGTTTGACTATAATCAATGTATAAATTGTGAGTTAATTTTTCAGTACCCATTGCCTTCAGAAGACAAAATTGGTTCCTTCTATCCTGATGAATATGATGTATATGAAGAACAAAGCAGACTTAAGAAAATCAGCTCATTAAGGGCCGCAAACCTCAAAAGAAAATTTGGTTATTCTCATCTTAAAACAAACCCACTGCTGTACTTCATTGCTTGGTTTACCAACTTATTCAATACTAGACTGTTCGAAATTCCCTATATTAAGAATGGAAAACTCTTGGATATTGGCTGCGGGAATGGACGATTCCTACATGGGATGAACCAACTAGGTTGGATTACTAAAGGGGTTGAATTTAATGCAAGTGCTGTTTCTGTCTGTAAAAAATCTAAGTTAGATGTTCATCACGGTGATTTATTTTCTGCTAATTTTGATAAGGACACTTTTGACGTTATCAATCTGAGTCATGTTATTGAGCATGTACCAGATCCTAAAGCATTATTTATCGAGGTTTCGAGAATTCTAAGACCAGAAGGTTTATTTATCGTTAAAACCCCAAATAGCCAAGCGCTAGGAAGAGCACTATTTGATACAAAATGGTATGCAAATGATGTGCCTAGACATTTGTATTTATTCTCTCAAAAGAATCTGATAGAAATGGGACATAGTTGCAATCTTAATTTGATAAAAATAGCTACAAACTCAACCCCAAAAATTATTTTAAATAGTATTGACTATGTCATAAATAATCAGGGAACTGCTTCAAAAAGAATATGGTGGAGAAGATTGCTTGCAAAAGCTTACGTAGTGATTGCTAATTATAAAAAGCAAGGTGATGAAATTCACGCCGTATTTAAAAAAACATAATGTCGAAAAGAATTGTCTTTTTATCTAAAGGAGCTAATGCATCTTCGACGCGTTATCGCGCATTACAATATTTTAATTTACTTAACGTGTCAGGCTACAACCCAGTTCATATCACCATTTCTGGCGGCTTATTTCCGTTTCTAAACGCTATTTATCATGCATCTCAGGCAGATATAGTTATTCTACTCAGAAAAACATTTCCTGCTCCGTTTTTTTGGTTAT
Organism: Methylophilaceae bacterium; assembly: GCA_041602315.1. Taxonomy (GTDB): domain Bacteria; phylum Pseudomonadota; class Gammaproteobacteria; order Burkholderiales; family Methylophilaceae. The sequence goes on from JBFIGM010000168.1 coordinate 2,835, forward strand.
TACGTCATTTTTCGAAAAATCTATTTTTTGATTTTGATGATGCAATATTCAGCAACACGAATGGTTCATATTCAAAAACTAGAATGACTCGGTTTATCAATACAATCAAGCAGTGCGATTACGTTTTTGCTGGGAACCAATATCTTGCTGATGTCGCAAAAAAATTCCAATACAACACGGTGGTTATCCCAACATCACTTGACACGCAAAAATATTTGGTTTTTCAAACAAAAAACACTGACACATTCACACTGGTTTGGATTGGCAGTCATTCAACTAAACGCTATATTGCTGGTATTCTGCCTGCAATTGAAAGTGCTGCCAAACGTATTCCTAATTTGGAACTTAAAATTATTGCAGATTTTGAGTTATCAAGTGAATTCCTCTCAATTGTTAATGTCCCTTGGTCTGAGAAAGCAGAGGCTGACGAAATCAGTTCTGCAGATGTTGGTTTGGCACCTTTACCACCTGACGACTGGACAAAAGGAAAGTGTGCGTTGAAAGTACTTCAGTACATGGCTGCTGGCTTACCTGTGATTACATCACCAACAAGTGTTAATGCTTATGTCATTGAAGACTCAAAAAGTGGTTATCATGCGACCAATGATAATGAATGGACTGAATCTATTTATAGGGCCTTTAAACAAAAAAAGGCACTAAAAAAAATGGGTGCTTTTGGTAAAGTTCGAGTTTCGAACGAGTTTGACATCAAAGTTGTCTTCAAAAAAATATTGAAAATAATATCAACAGTTTAGTTTGATGCTTTTACCCTCTGAAACCAAGTAATTTATTCACGCAAGCATAGCTGCAATTACTAGCATTTATGTATGCTTGCATCATAGTCTTCCAGTACATCTTCCCTAAAACTTCAAAATCTGTTTGATATTTACAAAGCCGTTTGAAACTTCTAATTCGCGTACTACAACCTAATGACCAAGGGTAAATTGTCATATCTGAAATATCAATTAACCCAAATTGATTGTTTGGCAGAAGTAAAATGTTACCTGTATGCAAAGAGTGAAAGTGTATCCCCTTTTTATGCAAATCAGCTAAAAATAGACCAAAAGTGATATTTGCTCTTTGTATCCTGCCTAAATCATGTCGAATTAAATGCCTAAATGTCTCACCTGCAAGAGGTTGATACAAAACTGCACTATGCCCACTTTTTTCTAGATGAAATAATGATTTAACATTAACGGTTGGTATATCTAACAATTTCAATCTCAATGCGTTACGACAAAAGCGCCTTGCGTGTGAATAGACTCTAGCCCCACTAAACCAGCGTCTGACTCTAAAAATTTTTAGAATGTCCCCATTCGTTAGCTGAATAACTTTAACACCACGCTCATCTTGCTCTAGAACCTTTCCTCCTACGCACATCTTGTTGAAATCATTGTCTGTTAACAACTGACTAGGGAAGTAAAAATCCTTCAGAAAGGCAATCATGATTGTAATGAGTTGATATTCTTGCAAACATGGATTTGATGTGCTTTGCAATACTGCTGCCAATCTGGCACATCTGTCCAATCACTTAGAAAGACAAAATCTAAACCCG
>JBFIGM010000169.1:0-4375 GCA_041602315.1 Methylophilaceae bacterium
CCTGCAGGTATCCTCGAATTAGAAGTGATTAAAATTAGTTATTAAGAAAGTAAAACAGATGAATGTTAGTGAAGCTATTGTAGAACGCCGATCGGTTAAAGCGTACGATCCACATCATAAAATGACAGAGCAAGAAATTGCCAAACTCATGTCATTGGCAATGTTATCGCCTACTGCATTTAATATTCAGAACTGGCGCTTTGTGGTGGTCACAGACCCTGTTTTACGTCAGCAGATTCGTTCTGTTAGCTGGAATCAGGCACAAGTGGAAGAAGCCTCTTTGCTGATTGTACTGACTGCTGATTTAAAAGCCTGGAAAAAGCAACCAGAACGTTACTGGGCTAACGCGCCAAAGGCTGTACAAGATTACTTAGTGCCGGCAATTGGTAATTATTATGAAGGCAAAGAACTAGTTCAGCGTGACGAAGGTATGCGCTCATGTGGCATGGCAGCAATGACTTTGATGCTAGCCGCTAAAGATATGGGTTACGATACTTGTCCTATGGATGGTTTTGATTTCGATGCAGTAGCAAAGCTACTAAACCTACCTGAAGACCACATGCCAGCAATGTTTGTTGTCGTAGGTAAGGCGTTAGAACCAGCACGACCACGTGCTGGCCAGTTACATATGGATGAAGTGGTTATTCGCAACAAGTTCGAATAACCCATTTAAATTTCACTTAAAGAATTACAAATATTGAGAACTTATGTTAATCGCTAATAATATTACTATGCAATTCGGCTCGAAGCCGTTGTTTGAAGATGTATCCATTAAATTTGGTGAAGGTAATCGCTATGGTTTGATTGGTGCCAATGGTTGTGGCAAGTCAACTTTCATGAAGATTCTGGCTGGCGAATTAGAACCAACTAGTGGCAATGTAACATTAGATCCCAATGAGCGCATGGCTTTCTTGCGCCAAGATCAATTTGCCTATGAAGATCAGCGTGTGTTGGATGTCGTCATGATGGGCCATGAACAAATGTGGAATGCAATGCGCGAACGCGATGCCATTTACGCAAATTTAGAAGCCACAGAAGATGATTACATGAGAGCGGCTGAATTAGAAGGCGTCTTTGCTGAGTATGACGGCTACACAGCCGAAGCGCGTGCGGGAGAGCTTTTGCTAGGCGTTGGTATTCCTATTGAACAACATAATGGCCCGATGAGCGAAGTCGCACCTGGTTGGAAATTACGGGTGCTATTGGTACAAGCGCTATTTGCGAACCCTGATGTACTCCTACTTGATGAGCCAACCAATAACTTGGACATTAATACGATTCGCTGGCTGGAAGATGTTGTTAATAATCGTGACTGTACCATGGTTATCATTTCACATGATCGTCACTTTTTAAATCAGGTTTGTACGCACACTTGTGACATGGATTACGGCAAAATCACTACTTATCCAGGTAACTACGATGATTACATGGAAGCAAGTATTGCCGCGAGAAATCAACAAGCAAGGGACAATGCGAAAGCAAAACAACAAATTGCAGAGCTGCAAGAGTTTGTGCGCCGTTTCTCTGCTAACGCATCTAAAGCTAAACAAGCGACCAGCCGTGCTAAACAAATCGACAAAATTAAAGTTGAAGAATTTAAGCCCTCAAGCCGCCAGTACCCATTTATTCGTTTTGAATACGAAGATAAAGAGAAATTACATCGCAATGCTGTAGAGTTGAAAAAGCTTGGGCATGGCTTTGAAGGAAAAGATTTATTTAAAGACATTGAAATTATCTTTGAAGCAGGTGAGAAAGTTGCCATCATTGGTGAAAATGGTGTGGGTAAAACAACATTCCTACGTTGTCTAGCTAATGACATCCAACCAGCGCATGGCGAAGTAAAATGGGCCGAAAAAGCAAAAATCGGTTACTTCGCGCAAGACCATGAATACGAATTCAAAAAAGGTGAAAACTTGTTTGAATGGATGTCGCAATGGCGTAAACCTGGTGATGACGACAATGTCGTTCGTAGCATGCTGGGTCGCTTATTGTTTGGTAGTGAAGCGACTAAAAAATCAGTTAATGTTTTATCTGGTGGGGAAAAAGGCCGTATGCTTTACGGTAAGCTAATGCTTGGCCGTACAAACGTACTGCTGATGGACGAACCGACCAACCATATGGACATGGAATCAATTGAGGCACTTAACACAGCTTTGGACAAGTATAACGGCACCCTTTTCTTTGTGAGCCATGACCGGGAATTTGTCAGCTCAATTGCAACCCGCATTTTAGAAATTAAAGATGGCAAGATTATCGACTTTACAGGTAACTATGAAGACTATCTTGCCAGTCAAGGGATTGAATAGATTTGTATTTAAAGCGCTACTTTTAGCGCTTTATTTTTATCGAAAACATATACCCAAATATAAGTGCAGCTAGCATAGCTGGTAATCCCTCATAGATCAGGTGATGTAAATCAGCATGCCGCCATAACAGTGCAATCAGCACGCCAAGCCCCATCATGGCAATCGCTATTTTCTCTGTCACTTTGCGCTGCATTGTAAATAATATCAATAATGGCCCAAATGCTACCGCCATGATTGACCAAGACATAATCACTAAATCAAACACGTTTGCGCTCGCATAGAGTGCGATCATCAAAGCAAGTCCAGTCACTACAGCTGTGGTTACTTTAATAACTTTTTTACTTTTGGCACCATTAGGTAGTAAATCATGTGTGATCGCCGAGGAGCAGCTTAAAACTAAAGAATCAGCTGTTGACATGGTTGCTGCAAAAATCCCCGCAAGCACAACACCAACCAGCGCTGGTGGCAACAACTTAACCGCCATCGTTGGTAAGGCTAACTCTGGATCTAAATCATTTAATTCTGGCAGGTGTAGCCGTGCAAGCATGCCCGCAATTGTAGCGAGTGCATAAAACACAAGAAAAAAACCATAATAATAGAATCGGGTTGCCTTAAAACTAGCACTGTGATTGAGCGCCATGAAACGCACCATGATATGCGGCTGACCAATCACACTTAATCCAGCCACCAACCAACCGAGAAAAAAAAGCAGCACTCCCATTAAACCTGGCAGCACTACACCTTGTGGTGCTAAATCAAAATAACCTGGTATGGATTGCCATGCTTGTATGACGCTAGCAACACCGCCATAAGCCATTACGCCTGAAACTACCAAGATAATCATTGCAGCCAGCATTACAAAGCTTTGCGCAACATCCGTCCATATCGATGCACGAATGCCACCTGCAACACTATAAGAGAGCACCATCACAGCCACTAACCACGCTCCTGCCGTTCTGTTCCAATTTAATACACCTTCTAATGCCTTACTCCCTGCCGCTATCTGCGCGGCCGCATACGCACCTAAAAAAATTAACGTTAATACTGCAGCGATTCGACGCCAATAAACCATATCACTTCCATACCATGTTGCTAGAACACCAGAATAAGATGCTTCGCCTGTTTTTGATGTAGCCTTGTGCAATTTCTTATGGATAAATAATGACGCTAAGAAATCTCCTAGTATCCAGCCAATCATTAACCAAACAGATGCCAATCCAGCAGCATAGGTATATCCAATAACGCCAATAAACATATAGCCACTATTATTGGTTGCTACTGCAGAAAGCCCACTAAACAGTGGGCCTACAGATTGATTAGCTAAATAATAATCCTGACTGGTCCCCTTGCTTTTTACAACTGAAGCCAAGCCAATAGTAAAGAATAAAACTAGGAAAATGACAAAGCTAACCATTGTAATCAAGTTCATCTTTGCTTTATCCTCAACTGCAAGATTAGGCCACTATTAAATTTGAACTGTATGTGAGATGACCAGAAACTGGGGTTATCACATGGTGTGTTCGACTAGCAATAAAATCTGGTCTAGGTGCTTTTTTACCATAAGGCGCGTTAAGCTTGTTTGTGAATGCATTGTAAACAAAAAAGGCATTTGATCGAGACATTGGCGTGATATTGCTGTTAGAGCCATGCATGGTGTTGCAGTCAAAAACTAAAATTGACCCTGGTTTAGCTATAGGGCTAACAATACCTGACGCATTGACCATTTTTTCCAGGTTATCTTGATCAGGGACGCCATATTCTTGCTTTTTTAGTGAGGTTTTATAGTGATTGTCTGGCGTTTCACCAATACAACTCAAGAACTGTCGATGTGATCCAGGCAGTAACATGAGTGATCCGTTGTGTGCTGTATTATCTGTTAACAACACAGACATTGATAAAGCGCGCATACGTGGCATCCCATCTTCAGCATGCCAGGTTTCAAAGTCAGAGTGCCAATAGAACTCCTTTCCTACAAAGCTAGGTTTATAATTTAGTCTGGACTGATGAATATAAACTTGGTCATTTAGTAAAAAAGAGGCAATGTCAACGAGCCTGCTGTCTGACGATAG
>JBFIGM010000170.1:0-4281 GCA_041602315.1 Methylophilaceae bacterium
AACTGAAATTCCAGATTTCAAAACTTTGGGATTACCAAATGTAATGAAAGACCTGATTATGCGTAAACGTGGTCTCATTCTGGTTGTAGGTGCGACAGGCTCAGGTAAATCAACAACACTTGCTTCCATGATCGACTATCGTAACGCGAATAGCAATGGTCATATCATTACGATTGAAGACCCAATTGAATTTGTTTATCACCACAAAAAGTCTGTTGTTGACCAACGTGAAGTGGGCATCGACACGCACTCCTTTGAAAGCGCGCTAAAAAATGCTATGCGACAAGCACCTAACGTCATTTTAATTGGTGAGGTTCGCGATATGGAAGGAATGCAGCAAGCGCTTGCCTATGCTGAAACTGGTCACCTATGCTTGGCAACTTTGCATGCAAATAATGCTAATCAAGCATTAGAACGCATTGTCTCATTCTTTCCGCCAGAGGCTAAACATGGCTTACTGCTAGGTTTATCGCTTAACCTTGTTGGCATTCTATCTCAGCGTCTGATACCAGGAAAAGTAAAAAAACGTGTAGCTGCTGTCGAAGTACTCATCAATACGCCTTATGTTTCCGACCTGATCAATAAACAAAGATTAAGTGAAATTAAAGAAATTATGGGAGACAACAACGATATTGGTATGAATACTTTTGTTCAGGCATTATTCCGATTATTCACTAATGGTGAAATAGATGAGGAAAACGCTCTTGCAAATGCCGACTCCAGAAATGATTTATCACTGAAAATACGTTTTGCTGCTGAGGGGGCTCGTGGCGGCTTCGAGTCTTAATGTTTAGCCTCCCCCAATGAAGCATACATAGCGGCAGAAACAATCAACACGCCACCTATCAACTCGTTTAGGGTCATTGCCTCATCTGCCAAATAATAGGCAGCGATAGCTGCAACAACAAGTTCAAACAAGAAAATCACTGCCGCACGCGCCGCTGGAACGTGGGTAACACCATACTGCACAAATAAAGCTGCTAAAAACAGCAATACTGCAACCATCAATGAAAGCAAAACTGTATATGTGTTTACTGGAACAACTAAAGTTGGATTCTCAGCAAACACAAATATGCCAGCAAGCGAAACAATCACAACACCTACCCAAACCGCAAACGACTTGGCTACGATAGATAAATGTGCAGATTTTCGGGTAATGACATTGGTTAATGCAAAGCCTATACCAGCAGATAGAGCTAGCCAATCAGAATACGTTCTTGGAAGCGGTACACTCGTTAATATCGACGTATCGTACATCATGATTAAAGCACCTAGCAGAGAAACAAATATCACTAAAATTTCTTTTATGCCGATAGGTTCTTTTAACCAAAAATGTGCCAATATCAAGGCCCATACTGGCGACAAATAAAATAATAGAATAACACGCATCACCTCGCCGTCTATCACTGCAAGTACATAACTGAGATTGGTCCAGCCTGCGGCTAGCATTAGCCAAATCATGCTTTTTGGTTGTTTGAATAAACCTCTCCAACATCGATAGAATATTAAACAACCAATTAACATCGCTATCAGATAAGTATAAAAACTCGCAGCTACACCTGACATGCCTGCCAGTTCTAATAAGCGATAGGGATACCAGATGACGCCCCAAACGGTTGCACCAAAAAGTAATCCAAATATTGCAAAAAAGTTTTTATTCTTAGCGATGCTCACTATAATACTCACCTATGAATCAAAATATGAATTTGCTGCAACCTTATCCGTTTCAGCGCCTTAAAGCCTTGTTCGCTGATATAACACCGAACCCTGAATATACCCCAGTTAATTTATCTATTGGTGAACCCAAACATAAAACACCAGAGATTATACAAGCTAGTTTCATTAAGCATATTGCAGGATTAGCCCATTACCCTACCACCAAAGGTAGTTTGGGTTTACGGCAAGCAATCGCTGACTGGGCAAGTAATCGCTACAACATTCCTATGCTAGATGTGGAAAATGAGATTATTCCTGTCAACGGAAGTCGCGAAGCCTTATTTGCATTAGCGCAGGCAGTAATTGATACGACAAAGCCAAATCCTGTGATCATCAGCCCTAACCCGTTCTATCAAATTTATGAAGGTGCTGCATTACTGGCTGGCGCAGAACCATATTTTATCAACACACTATCTGAGCATGGTTACAAGATGGATTTCACGGAGGTTCCTGCGGCTGTACTCAATCGTACTCAGTTAGTCTATGTATGTTCGCCTGGCAATCCTTCTGGTAAGGTGATGTCGCTTGATGAGTGGAAAACGCTTTTTGAATTATCGGATCAATATGGTTTTGTCATTGCCGCAGATGAGTGTTATTCAGAAATTTATTTTGACGAACAAAACCCACCAGTTGGCGCGCTACAAGCAGCTCATCTATTGGGACGGGACTACTCGCGTTTGATTGTATTTGGCTCGCTATCCAAACGTTCTAACGTACCTGGCATGCGCTCTGGGTTTGTTGCTGGCGATGCTGTTATAATAGAAAAGTTTTTGTTGTATAGAACTTATCACGGTTGTGCAATGAATCCTGCGGCACAAGAAGCTAGCATTGCTGCTTGGACGGATGAAACACACGTTATCGAAAACCGTAGATTATATACAGAAAAATTTAACACCGTCGCACCGATGCTAAAAACAGTGTGGCCAAAGGTTCAGATGCCTGATGCTGCATTTTATCTATGGGTGCAAACCGACGAAGATGATACTCAAGTAGCACGTCGGTTATATGCTGATTTAAACATTACTGTGCTGCCGGGCAGCTACCTTGCCAGAACAGCACATGGAATAAATCCTGGCAAAGGCTTTATCCGCATGGCATTGGTAGCGACACTACAAGAGTGTGTTGAGGCATCGCAACGCATTCAACAACGATAAGGTGAATTAACCTTTCTTTAAATCATCGAGTAAGGAGTAAAAATATGAGTGAAAGAATTATTATGCGCGTTGGAGAGGCACTAGTCGCAGGCGGGCCAAAAAATACGGCAGCAGAACCAGAAGTAGCAATTGGTGAAATGGATGGACCTATGGGTGTCGCATTTGCCAATCAACTGGCAAATCAATCACAAGGTCACTCTAAAGTACTTGCGATTATGAATACAGATATTCAGGTGCGCCCAGCAACTTTAATGGTCAGCAAAGTAACTGTTAAAGATACAGCATATACCAACATTTTGATGGGTACAGTCCAAGGCGCTATCGCTAATGGTGTGCTAGATGCTGTACGTGAAGGTTACATCCCTAAAGAAAAAGCCAATGACTTAGGCATTATTGTCTCTGTTTGGCTAAACCCAGGTGTTGCAGGTCAAAAGGACTTGGATCATAAAGCATTGTTTGAAATTCACCGCAAAGCAACAACTTTGGCGATTAAAAAAGCAATGTCTAATGAACCAAGCATTGATTGGCTGTTAGAAAACCAAGAAAAAACGATTCATAAATATTATCAAATGGGTCTAGATGGGAAAATTTAAGCTTTAGGATGTTGCAAGACTTAAAAAAGCCACTTAATTTAAGTGGCTTTTTTTATGTCATACACTATAGAACTTACTATTATTTAATTAATTGATATAAAAATATCTTTTATATTATCAATGTAATTGGGAAGTAACGGGTTAACCACTTGAATATCGGACATGCCTCGTAGCCATGTTAATTGACGTTTCGCCAATTGACGCGTGGCATAGATGCCCCGATTACTTAGCTCCTCATCGTCATATTCGCCAGCCAGGTACTTTAGGACTTGCCGATAGCCTACACAACGCATTGAAGTCGATTCCATAGTCAAACTTGGATATTTTGCAAGGATGTTTTTTACTTCATCGATTAAGCCGTCACTTAACATCTTTTTAAACCTTGTCGCGATTCGCTCGTGTAATATTTTCCTGTCGTTAGGAATTAATGCTATTTTGCTCACTCGATAGGGTAATTTTTCAGCTGCTTGTTCAGCATACAGCGCCGACATCGTTTTACCCGTCAACTCATAAACTTCCAGTGCTCTTTGAATACGTTGCATGTCACTCGGCATTAGGCGGGACGCCGTTTCTGGGTCAACACCTGCCAGCTTATGATGCATCGCAGGCCACCCAACAAGGGCAGCCTCCTCGTCTAGTTTGCTTCTCACTGCTGAGCTTGCTGGGGGCAGGCCACTCAACCCCTCTTCTAATGCTTTAAAATAGAGCATCGTACCACCCACCAAGACAGGTATCCTCCCTCTAGCTGTGATGTCGGCCATTAACCCTAGTGCATCTTGCCTAAAATTAGCTGCTGAATAACTTTCGACGGGTGTAAT
>JBFIGM010000171.1:0-4241 GCA_041602315.1 Methylophilaceae bacterium
ATTGCGAACATACTTCATTCAAACTTGCGTGAGATTGATACTCCAGCAAGATGGGGTGGGGATGAGTTTATGTTGCTATTACCAAATACCTCACTTGATCAAGCAGAAAAACTAGCAGAAAAAATACAGCAGTTAATAAATGAAGAAATGAATAAACAACACTGGTCAGTTACTGCCAGCTTTGGCGTCACAGAGCTAAAGATAAGTGAGACTCCAACGCGATTTATAAACCGTGCAGACCATGCTATGTATGACTCAAAAAAATTAGGCGGTAATAAAATTACAACCTCATAATTATTTTTATAAAAAGGATTACATCTCAATTTCAACTGTTAAACAAAAAGAATACGTTCAAATTAATTTAGTTTATTGTATGAAATAAATATACCGCTAGTGAAATTGTAAATTAACCTGATCATGTGCCTTATAGGAAGACTTAGCTTAATTAGTTTAAACTAGGTTTTATCAGTTTCGGGAGTGCGACGTATCAAATTAGCATCAGGCGTGCTCACACCCATTAAGCTTAATAGAATATTGATATATTTGTTAATTATTTTGTAGATACCACAAATCAATGTTCGGGCTACTGGGCTTTTTGGTTTCATATCAAAGACAAGTTTGAAACAGTCAGTAAACAAAAATAATCTCTATGAATTTCAAATTTCATTTGCACGAATCATATATTTAATAATTGCTAACTGTTTTGTTGATAAGTCTTTTCTTCTTAGTTTAAGCAGTTATAGCTAAATTATTATGTTATAAAATACATGTAGTAGTAACTAAACCCAAGCATTTGCTTTTTGTATATTCTCGCACAAGGAGAAGTATGAGCTTATCAATAGTCGCAGCAACCACAATTATCTATGGATTGCTTGTTTTAATTTGGGGTTTAATACTAGCTTTGTATGTAGCAAAGTTTATAAATACTCGTTCGTACAATAGAACCATTAGCATGTTAGTTTTTATTTTGGCTATTGATGCTTTTAGAACACTTTTTGAGTCTGCATATTTTGGAGTATATTTTAGTAACTCTTTTGAGTGGATTTCCAATAGTTTCATATTCCAACCTAGTTATTTAATTTTGCCTAAAATAATAAATCTAGCTTCTGCAATTTTAATCATTTTTCTATTAATCAAGCATTGGATTCCAAGATTCATTTCCGAGGAATCAAAAATTAAAGATAAATTAAATGTTGCTGAATTAAGGTTAAATGCTACGGTAAATTATTCTCCTAACCCTATTGTTATACATGCAGAAGATGGTGAAATAATATCTGTAAGTGATAAATTAGTGGAACTGACAGGCTACGCTAGAGAAGATTTGAAAACTTTAAAAAATTGGACAAAGAAAGCTTATCGGCATAATTCAAGCAAAGCATTAGATAAAATTATGTCGCTGTATAAAGATGATACTCCAATAGATATGGGGGAAGTCTTAATTTATTCTAATAATGACAAAGTGCTTTATTGGGAAATGCGTAGTATTTCACTTGGACGACTTGATGATGGTAGAAAAGTCCGCATGGTTACTGCAACAGACGTCACAGACAAGAAAGCATTGTTTAGTCGACTTTATTTAATTGAACATTCAATTAATCAATTTACTGATAGTGTCATTTGGTTTAATGTCCAAGGAAATATAGTTAATCATAATCATTATTCAGAACACCAATTACTTTACTCAAAAGAGGAGTTTACTGGCTTAAATATCAAAAGCCTTGGATTGAGGCTTGAATTAGCTTGGAATGATTTTTGGCTGAAATTATCCTTTGATAACTATTTAAATTTCGATTCATCTGTAACTACAAAGGAAGGAAGAGTTATACCAATCAATGTATCTGCTCATTATTTAGAATTTAATAATGATCAATACATATTCATGATCATTCATGACCTAAGCGCTAGTATATTAGCTGAGCAAGCTATTAAGGAGAGCGAACAGAGAAGAAAATTTGCTTTGGATGCTGCAAATATTGGTGATTGGGATATGGATATTAAAGCCAACATAGCACGAAGATCACTACTACATGACAAATGCTTCGGTTATGAAGAGTCAGTTAAAGAGTGGGGTTATGATACATTTATTTCTCATGTACATCCACTTGATAGGCAACATGTCGATAGTGTCTATAAAGAAGCAATGGCTGGGGGAAGCATTTATGATGTTGAGTTTAGAGTGATTTGGCCAGATCAAAGCATACATTGGCTGTGGTCTAAAGGACGCTTCTATTTTGACGAAGCTGGTAGCCCGATAAGAGTTTCTGGTATTCAAGTGGATATCACACAAAAAAAAGCTGAAGAAACAGCACTTAGACTGAACCAGTCAGCAATGGAAGCATCAACTGCGGGTATTGTAATAGTTGACGCAACACAGAATGACATGCCAATGGTATATGTCAATCCTGCTTTTGAGAAAATAACAGGCTATAGTGAATCTGAAGTATTAGGTAAGAACTGTCGGTTCTTGAACAGTAAAGTCAGAGATGAAGAAAAGTTAAGCCTGCTTAAAACTGCCCTAGAACATGGGCAAGATATTGAAATTGAGGTTCCCAATAGAAAAAAAGATGGTAGTTTATTTTGGAATCATTTAAAGATTTCTCCAGTTAGAGATTCGTCTGGTAAGGTTACACATTTTGTTGGAATTCAAAATGATGTAACGAAGCGTAGAGATGCCGAGTCACAAAATGAGCAACTTAACGATAAAAATAAATACATGGCTTACTATGACACTCTGACTGAGTTGCCAAATAGAGCGTCTTTAATTAGATATCTAGATGAAACTTTTGAAAAATCACTTTTTTCAAAATTGTGTCACGCCATACTAATAATTGATATAGATAATTTTAATAATATCAATGAAACTTTTGACCATGATATGGGTGATAACTTTCTTAAGGAATTTTCTAAACGACTGAGAGAACTTGTAAAAAAAGATTGCTTTATTTCACGATTTGAAAGTGATGAGTTTGTATTGGTTTTGACTGACCATGCGGAACGAGAGTTACAGCTTTATGAAAAGGCAAAAATGATCGCGAGTAAATTACTCGCCATCATGAATGTACCATTTAATATTAATGGACTTGAGTTTTTTACTTCAGCCAGTATTGGTATAAATTTAATTAAAGATGATTTAAATATCAATAATGCAATTAAACAAGCTGATTTAGCAATGAATGAGGCTAAAAAGCAAGGTAAAAACACGATTAAATTTTTTGATGAAGGGTTAGAGAAAGCGATATTACGCAAAGCTAAGTTGGAGAAAAGTCTAAGAAGTGCAATTAAAAATAAAGAGCTTCAACTTTACTATCAACCACAAGTTAACAGCAATAACCAGATAATTGGATGTGAAGCTTTGATAAGATGGCAAAATTCAGACTTAGGTGGTTTTGTATCTCCAGCAGAATTTATTCCAATAGCTGAAGAAACCTCTTTAATACTCCCGATTGGAGAATTTGTATTAGAAAGCGTTTGTCAGCTACTTAATAAGTGGACTGGCATGGAGTTGTTCAAAAACGTCGTAATTTCAATAAACATCAGCGCTGTACAGTTTAAGCATAGTGACTTCATTGCATTATTAGAAAATAAATTATCGGTATATAAATTTAGTAGGACAAACCTTAAGCTTGAACTTACTGAAACTATGCTGGCTGATGATGTTGATAAGATGATATACACAATGAATCAAATTAAACAAATGGGTTTGACAATCTCTTTAGATGATTTTGGGACTGGATACTCATCTTTAGCATACTTAAAAGCTTTTCCAATAGACCAATTAAAAATTGATCAATCCTTTGTGCGAGATATCTTGATTGACAGCAATGATGCGTTAATCGCTAAAGCTATAATCAATCTATCTAATACCTTAGGCTTGGATACTATTGCTGAAGGCGTGGAAACAGAGGAGCAGAAAGAATGTTTAATTGAGCTTGGTTGCAATCAATTCCAAGGTTATTTGTTTAGCAAGGCTATTGCTCTTGGCGATATTGAAAACTTTATTAAGAAATTTAATTTTTATGAAGCCAAAATTATAGAGTAGATTAAAAATCTGTAAATTCTTAATCAACAACATTTTAGCTTAAATAAATAAACCACATCAATGTGAGCTTGATTCGATTGGTGGCCCGAACTGGAATTGAACCAGTGACACGCGGATTTTCAATCCGCTGCTCTACCAACTGAGCTATCGGGCCATCTTTGCAACGATAGAATTAATTTGCAAGTCGCGCATTATATCAAAG
>JBFIGM010000172.1:0-4210 GCA_041602315.1 Methylophilaceae bacterium
CCATGATAAAGCCTCCTAATTAATATTTAAATTAAATAGTGCACATGCAGATGTTGCTTTTGAAGCAGTTAAGTTAAAAGACTAAGCTATTTGTAATAATCAAATACTATCAAAATTAAACATATATGTATATTTCGATAGTGGTATGTTTGTCGTCTAATAAAGTTCGAACAAATAAGTTAGAAAAAAGCTCATTTATATATAAAGCTTATGAAATTATTAGACAGAAAATATGAATAAATACAATATAAATACTTAGTTAGATACCTATGTTACACAGGTTGTGATTCCAATTGTCGTGGGTTCGAGCCCCATCAGCCACCCCATTCGATATTTTCAATTAAGCCTAAGCAATACCAAGTTGAATTCACAGCTTGATACCGTAATGATTTGCTACGATGATGATGAGCCAGTAGGCGGCTATGGTCAGGCCGATAGAAATGCCAAGGCTGATATAAAAATGAACTCCAAGTTTTAGCAATATTGGAAGTGTGATAAACAAGACCAGAGAAGGTATCACTAACCAAAATATACTGCTGGAAAGCGCAATAATTCTGTCTGTGTTATTTGTTTCAATATAAAGCCAGATAATTGCAAGTGAAGATATCAGTGGAACAGAGGCAACAAGCGCGCCAACAAAAGTGCTGCGTTTGGCAATTTCTGTAATTGCAACAACCAGAATTGTGGTAATTGCAATTTTGATCAGATAAAAACTCAAGTGCTACCTCTTTCAATCTATCAGCGGAGAAGCTAATAGAAGCTAGCAGTTGCCTTTTTTGGCCTGTCCAGGCGGGCAGTGATCTCCATGGCCATGATGATGCCAGTGGTGGCAACCAGTAAGGATTAATAAACTCAATAATACTGTTAGATATGAGATTTTTTTCATTATTTTCCCTTTTATATTTAAGTTTGTTTAAGAAACAAGCACTATTAATTTCGTTAAAGTGTTTTGTGATTTGACCACGTAATATAAAGATGTTCAATATAAATAAAATTTGTTCTGTTTGGTCAAGTTTTATACTAAATATTAGACACTTTTTGCCGTAAGTAATTACATCAGGTAATTCTTTATAGAGGCAAGCTGTGAAATTAATCAAGGCGCTATTCAAACATATCTATTTGACAATGCAGTTAGAGCATGATGGCTCTGGATTACCAAGGCAGTTTATAAGTGCAGCTTTATTAATATCTATCTATGCTTTTTTGAGCATTGCGAATAGTGTAAATGTTGATCTTAATTTATTCGGGCTTGGTTTCGTTGCCCTTGTTTATCTCTTTGTACTCAGAACCCAGCTGGTTGGTTTAATTATTTTAATAGGTATCATTAGCAACTGCATAATGCTTGTCTTAGGTTTTTTTGGAGAAGTTTCCGCATTGCAGTTAGTCTTAATTAATGCACTTGAATACTTGTTGGTTTATGGTGCAATTATCAATGTTATTAGGCGTTACGTTAATATTACATAACACTGTTAACCTATCCAGCTAAACGAATTACAATATTTAAATACAAAATCTTCAGGATTGCTATACAGGCATTCATCACCATTTATTGATACGCGGTCATATACAGGTTATAGTATTCTCCATAACGATAAGAAGAAAAAATAACTAAGGATGATTTATGGCAGACTCACTACCCGTATTGATTATTATTGATGATGATCCATTAATTACGGACACCTTGCATTATGTATTAAGTAAACACTTTGAAGTATGCGTAGCTGATTCTAGAGAGCAAGCAAAAAGCTTACTGCGACAGCTGGATGAACCACCCGCTTTGGCGCTGGTTGATTTGGGTTTGCCACCCATGCAACACAAACCAGACGAAGGTTTTAAGGTCATTGGTGAGTTGCTAGCACATTCACCTAGCATGAAAATTCATGTGCTTTCAGGGCAAAGTGATGATGTCAATGTTAAACACGCACTAGCTTTGGGCGCATTGGATTTTATTCCTAAACCTTGCGATGCTGACCGCTTAAAAGAGCTGTTGCTTAATTCATTAAAAGTACAAAGCGTTGAGCTGACGGAAAAACCTGAAGAAGAGAACGGTGGCATCATTGGCGAGAGTTTACCGATGAAAACACTGATTACGCAGATTAGGCAATTCGCAGATTCACCTTTCCCTGTATTGATTGAAGGTGAGTCTGGTAGTGGTAAAGAACGGGTTGCTGGTAATTTTCATCGTTTCAGTAAACGCTCAAAACAGCCTTATTTATCCGTCAACTGTGCTGCTATTTCTCCCATGCTGGCAGAGTCTATTTTATTTGGCCACACAAAAGGCGCTTTTACAGGTGCGGGTGCTGCCAATAGCGGCTACTTTGAAGATGTGGGTGAAGGTACATTGTTTCTTGATGAGATTGGTGAACTTCCTCTGGAAATGCAGGCAAAATTACTGCGTGTATTAGAAAATGGGGAATATACACGGGTTGGTGAAACGCAAATTAGGAAAAGTAAAGCAAGAATAGTAGCTGCAACAAACAGAGATTTACGCGCAGAGGTAAGAGAGGGTAATTTTAGAGCTGACTTATATCATCGCTTGAGCGTCTTTGCGGTTAGAGTACCGCCATTGAGGGACCTAGGTGAAGATAGCTTGATATTGCTGGATCATTTCAACGAATTCTATGCACGTGAGACGGGGCAAAAGCCATTCAAATTGGATGATAAAGCTAAGAAGCGCTGGCTGGCTTATCATTTTCCTGGCAATGTGCGTGAGTTGAGAAATATCATCATTCGCCTGATTGCAAAATATGCAGGGCAAACTGTCAATGACATGCAGTTAGATGCTGAGTTTGATTTGTCCAGACAAAATGAAGTGGATGGTGTTGCACCTATTGTTGGTACTGGTGATTTATCAGGATATGCACTACAACACTTGCAAAATCAGGCCAATGTCAATTTAGATCAGGTGCTCAAGCAGTGGGAAAAGGCGTATGTTGATGCTGCAATGCGCATTACGCATGGCAATCTGAGTCAAGCAGCAAAACTATTGGGAATCAATCGAACAACGCTTTATAGTCGTATTCAGTTGCAAGAGAAATAGCACTGATGTACTACGAGCACTTTGGATTAAAAGAGCCGCCATTTAAGATTACACCCAATACCGATGTTTTTTTTACCGGTGGTAATCGTGGTGCGGTGCTAGATGCAATCACCTATGCTATTTTGAATGGTGAAGGCATTGTCAAGGTCGTCGGTGAGGTTGGCAGTGGCAAGACAATGCTTTGCCGAATGCTTCAAACCATGTTACCCGATCGGGTGGAGAGTATATATCTAGCAAACCCAAGTGTTGCGCCAGAAGATGTTCTGCACGCCATTGCATTTGAGTTGCAAATCAAATTACCTAAATCCGCAGATCGTTTAAAAGTGATGCAGGCGCTTCAAGCTCACTTGTTAAAAAGACATGCTGCAGGCAAACAGGTAGTTATTTTCATTGAAGAAGCGCAAGGTATGCCGTTAGCTACGCTGGAAGAGATTCGTTTGCTATCTAATTTGGAAACCAATTACGATAAATTACTGCAAATTGTGTTATTCGGACAACCTGAGTTAGACGAAAATCTAAATGAAATAAACATCAGACAGTTGCGAGAGCGTATAACGCACAGCTTTCATTTGGCGCCACTGCAATCAAATGAGATTGGTGAGTATATTCTGTTTAGGCTACGTGCCGCGGGTTATTATGGCCCACATCTATTTACCAAGTCAGCTATCAGAAAGCTTTCTAGTGCTGCTCAGGGTCTAGTTAGGCGAGTCAATATACTTGCTGATAAATCGTTGCTGGCAGCTTTTTCTGAAAACGTCTATCAAGTAACAGCAAAACATGTACAGGCTGCTATATCAGATAGTGAGTTTGGTCTTGAGCGAGCAAAAGTTAAAGAAAAAGGTATTAAAGCCTTTTTGATTCTTATTGTTTTAGCTTTGGGCCTTGTTTTGGGCTACTTTGCAAGCCAATGGCTTGCAAATGCTACAGATAAAACAGATAAGTCCGACAAGAATATTCAAATGAACAACACTGCTCCAGAAGCGGTGAAATCAGCTGAATTAATTACTGAATCCAACACTGTGCTGACAGCTCAGCCAGCGACCGAGCCTGTCAATGCTACTGTAGAAGCCCCAGTTAATGATGACATAGTCAGCCGGCGGATTGCTGCGACCAATAGCTGGCTGACAAATCAGCCACCCAGCACCGTTAGTATTCAATTAATGGGTGTAC
>JBFIGM010000173.1:0-4058 GCA_041602315.1 Methylophilaceae bacterium
ACCGCGGGGTGTCGGTCTCAAAGCTGCAGTACTGTTTTAATCAGTATGCTTTTTTGTTTCTTTACCCTTCTTGTATCCCCTAGTTCTATAAATTCACATGCGGGGTCGCATGTAATAAGGGATAAGATAATGAAAAAAACAATTATTGCCAGCCTGTTCGGGTTGGTATTTACTCCATCTATATACGCTGCTGAGGATATTGAATTAGACGACGTTGTTGTTACAGCGACTCGCACGGAGCAGTCTAAAGAAAATGTGATAGCCGATGTCACGGTTATTGAGAGAGAAGAAATTGAGCGTGCAGGAGCCAGCTCATTAACAAATTTGCTTAGTAGACAGCCTGGGGTTCAGATAAGCACAAATGGAGGTGCAGGTACTGCAAGTAACATATATTTACGTGGCACAAATTCTGATCATATTGTTGTATTAGTTGATGGATTACGCATCAATTCAGCCACGCTAGGCACGACCGCATTTGAAAGTATTCCTCTTTCTCAAATTGATAAAATTGAAATTTTACGTGGCCCTGCTTCAAGTCTTTACGGCGCTGATGCCATTGGAGGCGTTATTCAAATCTTTACGCGTAAAAGTAACAGTTCAATACCTCATTTTTATGCTGCAGCTGGTTTAGGCAGCTTTGATACAAAAACTGCTGAAACTGGCTTTAGTGGTGGTTATAACAACTTCAAATACAGTCTTAATGTCAGCAGCTTAGATACCAACGGTTTTTCTGCCAGACGTATACGTACTGGCAAATTTGATAACGATGACGATGGCCATCATAAATTAAGCGCTTCAGCCAATGCTGAACTACTCTTAACCGATGGTCACTCTTTGGGCTTACAATATTTTGAAAGTAAAAACCGCAGCGATTATGACAGTGGTTCTGATAATTTCGACAATTACGGTCGTCAGACTTTACAAAGCTATGCGGTAACGAGTAAAAATCAATTTACCAGTTTCTGGCATAGCACCGTTAAACTTGGCATTGGCTTAGACAGATCAGATAGCTATGTATTACCTTCAGCATTTAGTGCCCCTGGCGGAATTAGCAAATTTCGTTCTGAACAAAAGCAACTCACATGGCAAAATGACCTAAACCTGCCCTTGGGATTATTGACTCTTGCATATGATCGACTTGAACAAAAAGTTGATAGTACAACTAATTATGCTGAAGATGAACGTAATACAGATGGGTTTTTAGTCAGTTATTTGCTTAATCATGGCAGCCACTCAATGCAAGCATCGCTTAGAGAAGACCATAACTCGCAATACGGCAACTATACAACTGGCGGTGCTGGCTATGTTTATAACATAACACCTTCGTGGCGTGTCTCTGCTAGCTATGGGAAAGCTTTCAAAGCACCAACTTTTAATCAATTATATTTTCCTAACTTCGGCAACCCCGCACTAGAACCTGAGAAATCAGATAATGTAGACATTGCTATTAAGTATGAGAGTACAAGTCTGAGTGGTGGAATCACGCTTTTTCAGAATAAAATTAGAAACTTGATAGCAAATACTGGCCCAGTAGCAGGTACATGCACTTTTGCTGGTTTTTGCCCTATTAATATTGGAAAGGTAGAAATTCAAGGAGTTACATTTAATGGACGATGGGATATTACAGATAACCTGCTACTGAACGGCCACTATACAGTGCAATCACCCCGCGATACAGAGACAAACCAGCTACTAGCTCGAAGAGGTAATCGGTATGGTGCAATTAACTTGTTACATAGTATTGGCAAATTACAGTGGGGCATGGAGTTAAACGGTGCTTCAACTCGTTATAATGATAATGATAACTCATTCAAACTAGGTGGCTATGTGCTTACAAATCTTACTGCAAACTATCGATTCACAACTGCTTGGAGAGTAGAAGCGAGAGCCAACAATATATTTGATAAAAATTATACTTTGGCATCTACAAAAAGTAGTTTCTCTCCTAATGGTCCTGACTACAATACCGCTGGCAGCAATTTGTATGTTGGCTTACGCTATGATATGGATCAGTAATTTAGGTTAAAATTCGTCAATAGAAACTAAAAAATCAATCATTGGAGCATATAAAAATGTTAACCCTTTCTAAAACCAATCAAATCATTATTGGTGTCGTACTAGCCGCGCTTATTCTCATTACTCGCGGTGATCACTTTGCCTCTCTTAATAATCTACCAAGTGCATCACTAGCAGTATTTTTCTTGGCTGGCTTTTATTTGCGCCCAAAATGGGTATTTGGTGCTTTGCTTACCTTATGTGTTGCCATTGATTTTTATGTCATCACATTTAATGGCGTTAGTAGTTTTTGCGTTACACCCTCATATGCACTTTTATTACCCGCATATGGTGTACTCTGGTTAGCAGGACGTTGGTTTAATGGCAAATACAGCTTTAGTGCTAAGGCGCTGTTACCTCTATTAGGTAGTGTTGCTGTTGCCGCGATGATTAGTGAATTGCTATCAAGTGGTGGTTTTTACTTCTTCGGTGGACGTTTCGCTGATCCAACACTAGCAGTGTTTGGCGAGCGCTTAATGAAATATTTTCCACAGCAACTTGAAGGCATTGGCTTCTGGTTATGCGTTGCGCTAATAGTACACGTCGTTTTTGCTTATGCAAACAATAATCACCGCGCTAAAGTCTAATGAGCACTAATGATGATCAAAATGCGCGCCATCAAGCGCGCATGATTCGTAAAAAGAGTATTATCGACCAATCAATCAAAAAAGCAGACCAAGAAAAAGGTCTGCTTTTGGTTTTAACGGGCAATGGCAAAGGGAAAAGCTCATCCGCTTTTGGTATGGTCGCTCGCTCACTAGGGTACGGCATGCGAGTGGGTGTTGCACAGTTTATCAAGGGCCGCAGCGATACAGGCGAAGAAGCATTTTTTTCAAAGCATGATAATGTGGAATGGCATGTATTAGGTGAAGGCTTTACCTGGGAATCGCAAGATCGCGAGCGTGATATTCAAACAGCGCAAGCTGGATGGGAAGAGACCAAAGCCATGCTTCAAAACCCTGATATCGCATTAGTTATCTTAGATGAACTGACTTACCCGATTAAATATGGGTATCTTGATGAAGCAACTATACTTGCTGATATTGCCTCACGGCCAGCTATGCAGCATGTTGTTATTACTGGGCGTGGCGCATCACCTGCGCTAATAGAAATGGCTGATACCGTTAGTGAACTCAAAGATGTGAAGCATGCATATCGATCAGGTATAAAAGCGCAAGCTGGTATCGATCTATAATGCAATGTTCTGCCATACTGATATCAGCACCAGCTTCGGGACAAGGTAAAACATTGGTCTCTGCAGCCATGGCAAGAGCTTGGTGCAAACAAGGCTTGTCTGTACAAGCCTTTAAATGTGGTCCTGACTTTATTGATAGCATGATTTTACAAACAGCGACAGGACGTCCTGTTTACAACCTAGATTTAGGCATGTGTGGGTTAGAGGATGCTAAAGCGCAGTTACATCGTGCAGCACTTGAAATGGACGTTATTTTGATAGAGGGCGTTATGGGCTTATATGATGGAACGCCGTCAACTGCTGACATTGCACAAGCTTTGAACATCCCTGTTGCGTTAGTTATTGATGCTGGTGGTATGGCACAAACTTTCGCTGCTGTAGCCAGCGGCTTATATACTTTCAATCATGCCCTTCTGAGTGCTGGAGTCGTTGCGAATAAAGTTGGCAGTACTGGTCATGCAAAGCTTCTACAAAGTAGTATGCCTGATGATATTCCTTGGATCGGTTGCCTGCATAGAGATAATCGATTGTCTTTACCAGAGCGCCACCTAGGCTTACACCTAGCTGGAGAAATAACAGATTTGGAAGCTCGCATTGATACTGCCGCTGATGCGCTTACCAATGATCAAGCACTTACGCTACCACCAGTTGTTTCATTTGATAAGCCGAATACAATTGCAGCAAAGCCACTACTTAAAGGGAAGATTATTGCAGTCGCTCGTGATGCAGCTTTTTGTTTTATTTATCAGGCTAACATTGATTGCCTAGCATTACTCGGGGCAACTGTTATTTATTATTCATTACTGGA
>JBFIGM010000174.1:0-3998 GCA_041602315.1 Methylophilaceae bacterium
GTTGTGCCAGCCCCACCTGACCCAGTCGGCTTGACTTTTGACTGTTTAGGTTTAGGTTCACGAACAGGTCTTCCCGCCATAATGTCATTGATCTGATCGGCATCAATCGTCTCATACTCCATCAATGCGGCAGTCATTGCCTCTACCTTATCGCGGTTATCTTCAATTAGCTTACGCGCAATCGCATACTGTTCATCTAGAATACGACGAATTTCTGCATCGACTTTCTGTTGCGTTGCTTCAGAAATTGTTTTTGCACTCATGCTCCCAAAAAATGAATCTTGCGCATCACCAACATAAACCATGGTACCAAGTGCATCACTCATCCCATACTTCGTCACCATATCTCGTGCCAATTTTGTGGCACGTTCAAAGTCATTCGATGCGCCAGTAGACATTTGATTAACAAAAACCTCTTCAGCAATCCGCCCACCAAACAAGATAGATATTTCCTCTAACATCTTGTCTTTGTAATTACTAATACGGTCAAACTCAGGTAGTTGCCATGTTAAACCTAGTGCCCAGCCTCGTGGCATTATCGTTACCTTATGAACTGGATCTGCCTTAGGTAGTAGTTTAGCAACAACTGCATGACCAGACTCGTGATAAGCCGTGTTGCGACGCTCTTCTTCGCGCATGACCATCGACTTGCGCTCTGGACCCATAAAGATTTTGTCTTTAGCATCTTCAAAATCTTCCATATCGACTGTACGCTTATTACGACGTGCGGCAAATAAAGCGGCCTCATTCACTAGATTGGCTAAATCTGCTCCACTCATCCCTGGTGTACCTCGGGCTAAGATATCCGCTTTTACATCAGGATCAATAGGCACTTTACGCATATGTACCAATAAAATTTGCTCCCTGCCTTTAATATCAGGCAGACCTACCATCACTTGACGGTCAAAACGACCTGGACGAAGCAGTGCTTTATCTAATACATCTGCGCGGTTGGTTGCTGCAATCACAATCACCCCTGAGCTTGCTTCAAAACCATCCATCTCAACCAGTAACTGATTTAATGTTTGCTCACGCTCATCATTGCCGCCACCAGTGCCAGAACCACGACTGCGACCAACTGCATCAATCTCATCAATAAAGATAATGCAAGGTGAGTTTTTCTTGGCTGTCTCAAACATATCACGCACGCGAGAAGCACCGACACCTACAAACATTTCTACAAAGTCTGAACCAGAAATTGTGAAGAATGGTACTTTTGCTTCGCCCGCAATAGCACGTGCCAATAGTGTTTTACCTGTACCAGGAGGCCCTACCATCAACACCCCGCGAGGAATCCGACCACCTAGTTTTTGGAATTTACCAGGGTCTTTTAAGAAGTCGACTAATTCTGTCACTTCTTCTTTGGCTTCATCACAACCAGCTACATCCGCAAATGTTGTTTGATTATTCGATTCGTCAAGCTGCCTTGCTTTACTTTTACCAAAAGAAAATGGTCCGCCGCCTTTACCGCCACCTTGCATTTGACGCATGAAGAATATCCATACACCAATCAGCAATATCATTGGGAACCAAGACATAAAAATTTCTAACAGTAGCGACCGCTGCTCTTCTGCCTTTGCCTCTACTTCTACGTTGTATTTCAGTAGATCGCTTACCATCCATAAGTCATTCGGTGCATAAGTACTGAACGTTTTATTGTCAATCGTGGTTCCTCGAATAACCCGCCCATCAATTTGGACCTTTGCAACTTTTCCTGCTTTAACATTCTCCATAAATTGAGAATACACAATCTGGCTAGAAGCCTTATTAGGATTGCTAAACTGCTGAAACACGGTCATTAGTACCAATGCAACAGCAATCCAAATTGCAACATTTTTTGCGATATTATTCACTAGCTTCTTCCTTATTCAACCTGATAAATATTTGCTTTGTGGACAAACATTATCGTAATTCACATTCTTTCTGCACAACACACCAAAACGTATTCATTTCTTGCCAAGCCCTAGTAAATAGACTTCACTACTCCGACCGCGCGAAGCTTTAGGCTTCCTTGTTACTACTTTATCAAACTCTGATCGCATGCGCTT
This sequence comes from Methylophilaceae bacterium, assembly GCA_041602315.1. Classification (GTDB taxonomy): domain Bacteria; phylum Pseudomonadota; class Gammaproteobacteria; order Burkholderiales; family Methylophilaceae. Next base: position 2,049 of record JBFIGM010000174.1, read on the forward strand.
AACAATATCATCAAATCCGCTACCGATGAAAACTTTGACTAAAAAATTTCCACTAGGTTTCAACCACTGTTGGCTAAATTCTAACGCCAACTCTGTTAAATAAACCGCTCCAGCCTGGTCTGCATCCTTGACACCACTTATATTGGGGGCCATATCAGCAATCACAAGGTCAACAGGCTTATTATTAAGCTTTTCTTCTCGCGCACCTAAAACTGATTGCTCGCGAAAGTCACCCTGTATAAACTCTACACCTGGAATAGCATGCATGTCCAATATATCTAAGCCAACAATCCTACCTTGCCCTTTTAGTCGCTGTTTCACCACTTGGCACCAGCTGCCGGGTGCCGATCCTAAATCAACGACAGTCATGCCTGGCTTAATTAACTTATCTTTGTCATCGATCTCCATCAGCTTATAAGCTGCACGAGCACGGTATCCCTCTTTTTGCGCACGTTTAACAAATTCGTCGTTTACGTGTTCCTGCATCCAAGCTTTACTACGACTACTGAGTTTCATGTTTATTATATGAATTCATGATAAAATTCATCCTGTCTTATAGCACCTTAAAAGCACGCCAATTCATGAAATTAACCCCTAAACAAATCAGCCATCTGCGCGGTTTAGCCCACAACTTAAACCCTGTTGTCATGATTGGCAATCAAGGCCTTACCGAAAACATCATCAAAGAGGTCGAGGTCAGTTTAAATGCGCACGAACTAATTAAAATTAAGGTTGCAGGAGATGATAGAGATGCGCGAAAAGCAATATATCAATCTATCTGTGATCAAACGAATGCCATCGCTGTTCATCACATTGGTAAGCAACTTGTCATTTACCGCCCTAGTGAGGCTGTAAAAGAAAAGAATAAAATCCATATCCCTAGATTTTAACTTTAATCATTTACAAGTTATTGGCGTTTATATAGTAATACCAAGATGCCGCCCAACAGACATTCGATAAGATAAACCACTCCTGAAACAGCATGCCATGCTGAAAACTCAGCTGCATACGAACTCTGCATTACATTCTGTGGGTAAGCCATCGCCTTCAATTGTGCTAGGTGTGCCTGAATACCAAAATAACCCACTAGGATCAACACTATCATTACAGCAATAATCCGCACATCATATTGCTTAAAACAGCTAACACCCTTTTCTAACAACTGTTGCATGACTAGAAAAGCACCACTCGCCAACCCAATATAGCTCACTGCAGTAAATAAATGGCCTGCAACATGACCTGCTAACTGGCTATCCTCAATCGTTTTAAACAGAATATTGGCACTTAAGCCTGTCATCCATAGACTTCCTATCCATAATGTCAGGATAATAAGTGCAAGCTTACGTAACATATCAGATATATAACACCTCTAGCACTTCGTACTCTTTGACACCGCCAGGTGCCGCAACTTCTGCAATTTCACCCTCATATTTTCCAATTAATGCACGTGCAATCGGCGAAACGACAGAAATCTTACCTTGTTTGATATCTGCTTCATCTTCTCCAACGATTTGGTATTTTTTTTCATCTCCTGTTTCGAGGTCTTCACAACGAACCGTTGCGCCAAACACCACACGCCCTTCAGCATTAAGGGTTTTTGGATCAATCACTTGCATATTGGAGAGCTTACCTTCTAATTCAGCAATTCTACCCTCGATAAAGCTTTGCTTTTCTTTTGCTGCTTCATATTCGGCATTTTCCGATAAGTCACCTTGCGCTCTTGCTTCTGCAATCGCCTGAATAACGTTAGGTCTATCTTCTGAGCGCAAACGGTGTAATTCTTGTTTGAGCAACTCTGCTCCTAGCAATGTGACTGGAATTTGATTAACTGCCATAACGAACCTTTATAAAAAATAAACCACACTCGCCTGAGCGTGGTTTTCAAATAACCCTGAATGAAATAGTTTATTTTACGTAAGCTTTTTGTGCAAGTCTTGTATAGATTCCACA
>JBFIGM010000175.1:0-3956 GCA_041602315.1 Methylophilaceae bacterium
AAAATGGGCAAAAGAAGACTGTCACCTCACCTATTTCATTGGTTGTGACCGCTTTTGCAAATACCACGGATGCACGTAAAACATTAACCCCTGAGCTCAGAACGGACTTAGGTGAAACCGAATTAATCCTGATTGATCTGGGTAATGGTAAAAATCGCATGGGTGGCTCCTCACTAGCCCAAGTATATGGGCAGCTAGGCAATCATGCACCAGATGTTGATAATCCAGACCAATTAAAGGCTTTCTTTGCGCAAATTCAAGCCTTGAATGCACAAGGTAAAATTCTGGCTTATCATGACCGAAGCGATGGCGGTTTAATGGCTACGCTATGTGAAATGACATTTGCGGGTCATTGTGGACTCAATGCTGATCTTTCTGCGCTCCATGGCGATATCGTCAGTATCTTGTTTAATGAAGAGCTGGGAGCAGTGATACAAGTCAGACGTGAAGAGACAGCAACTATTTTGACAACATTAAATGATACGCTCAGTAATTGTGCGCATCGCATCGGAGCGGTTACCAACTTAAACCGCATTGAAGTCAAAAAAGATCATGCCGTCTTCCAGCAAACGCGAATTGCGTTACATCGCATGTGGTCTGAAACAACCTTCCATATGCAAAAGCTACGTGACAACCCAATTTGCGCACAACAGGAATATGACCGAATCCTGAATGATGATGATAAAGGTATACAGCCACGCTTATCATTTGATGTGAATGAAAACCCAGCAGCACCCTATATCAGCAAAGGGTTGAGACCCAATATGGCCATCTTGCGTGAGCAAGGGGTGAATGGTCAAACCGAAATGGCTGCCGCCTTTGACCGTGCTGGCTTTAATAGTATTGATGTTCATATGAGCGATATTATCAATGGTACCGTTGCATTAAAGGACTTCGCTGGCTTGGTCGCATGTGGCGGCTTTTCATATGGTGATGTGCTTGGTGCAGGTGAGGGTTGGGCAAAATCCATTTTATTTAACAACCGTGCACGCGATGAGTTTAGTGCTTTCTTTGCTCGCTCTGATGTGTTTGCATTAGGTGTATGTAACGGCTGCCAGATGATGAGCAACTTGCATAGCATCATACCAGGAGCTGAGCATTGGCCACACTTTGTCCGCAATAAGTCGGAACAATTTGAAGCACGTTTTACTATGGTTGAAATTTTAGAGTCCCCTTCTATCTTTTTCCAAGGTATGGTTGGCAGCCAAATACCAATTGCTGTAGCACACGGAGAAGGATTTACGGAATTTACTGATGCAAAAGCTGTCAATGTAGTGTTAGATAAGCAGTTGGCTACTGTTCGTTATATTGACAATGCGTCAACGCCAACAGAGACATACCCGTTTAACCCTAATGGATCTCCACAGGGATTAACAGGTTTTACCACCAAGGATGGACGTTTTAGTATTATGATGCCGCATCCAGAGCGGGTTTTTAGAACCGTTCAACATTCATGGCACCCAGATGAATGGCAAGAAGACGGACCATGGATGAGAATGTTCCGTAATGCAAGAGCGTTTGTTGGATAGTATTTTTATAATAATTTTAGTTTGGAGAATAAAACATGCAATGGATTAAAACCGCCTTATTGGCTTTGGTATTATGCGCATCATTTAATGCAGCAGCACTAACAGATGATGAAGAAGCCGTATGGCGAGATGCAGTTACCGAGGGAAATATCAAAACAGTACAAAAATTTGTAAATGCTGATGCCAAGGTCGTTAACGAAAAAATATTCGGTTGGAGTCCGCTACAAATGGCTGTCAATGCGCACCAAGTTGACGTGGTGAAATATCTTATCTCGAAAGGCGCTGAGCTTGACTATATCCATCCAACAGCGCAGCACACAGCATTTCACCTAGCAGCATTAAGCGGTGACACTCGTCTCACATCTTTATTGGCGAAAAGCGGTGCTGATGTGAACATTAAATTACGCAACAACCTTTCTTTAATCCAGTACTATCGTGACGAAAACAACACAGAGATGATGGAACACTTAACCAGCCTGGGTGTTAAAGATGATGGCTGTAAAGGTGAGTACTGCTAAATTCTCAAGCACTGGTAATAAAAGCTCGTTTATGGTTAGAATGGTGTTTTAATCACTACAGAGAGGATTAAAACACCATGCGCTTCAGAGCGAACACCGGATTAACCCCCTTTTACTTAAGGTGTTTTTGTCTTCTGACGTTGCTTCTAGTTAGTGAAGCATTAAGTTCTGCAGAACTAAATCAATTAGACGTCATTCATACTCGTACGCTTGCAGCATCATGTGCCGCTTGCCACGGCACAAATGGCAATAGTCATAGCACGACGCCAGTTCTTGCTGGCCTTGATGCCACCTATTTTTCTAATCAAATGTTGGCTTTTAAAAACGGGGGGCGAGCCAGTACGGTTATGCACCACCATGCTAAAGGCTTGACCGATAATGAAATAATGCAGCTAGCAGATTATTTTTCTGTGCAAAAACGTATTTCAAATCCTCCTGCTGTTTCGCAACCATTGAAGGCAAAACATGAGTAACTCTATCAAGCAACTTATTGATCGACGCTCATTTATTAAAAGTGCTGGAGTTGGCGCGGCAAGTTTATTAATAGCCAACAAGACTTGGGCCAGAGCCAAAAAGCCACCACTTGGTCATGTTGTCGTCATTGGTGGTGGTTATGCCGGCACAGCAGCTGCAAAATATATCAGATTATGGAGCGGAAATAACATAGCCGTTACTGTTATTGAAAAACAAGCTCAGTTTGTTTCATGCCCACTGAGTAATTTGGTGCTAGGTGGCAGTAAAAATATTAACGATTTAACATTTGGCTACGAACTTCTGCAAAAGAACCATGGCATTAATTGGGTACAAGATGAGGCTACAGCTATCAATGCTGAGAGCAAAAAAGTCATCATGAAACGTGGCGAAATTGCTTATGACCGTCTCATTGTTGCGCCAGGTGTTGATTTCAATTATGAAGATTTACCTCAGCTAGCCTCTGCAAAAGCACAACAAGCAATTCCCCACGCATGGAAAGCTGGATGGCAAACCGTTAACCTTCATCAGCAATTATCCGTTATGCCAGATGGTGGTGTTTTTGTGCTAACTGTACCTAAAGTGCCATATCGCTGCCCACCAGGGCCTTACGAGCGCGCCTGTCAGGTTGCCAGCTTTTTTAAGAAGCATAAACCAAGAAGCAAAGTGATTATTCTTGATGCGAACCCTGATATTGTGTCAAAAAAGGGCTTGTTCATGAAAGCATGGGCAGATGAATATGCAGGTATGATTGATTATCGGCCAAACAACCTCATTATTGATGTTGATGTTGCCTCAAAAACTGTCACGACAGACTTTGAAACTGTAAAGGCTGATGTGCTCAATATCATCCCTCCCCAACGCGCTGGCAAACCAGCGCAAATGGCAAATTTAACCGAACCTGACTACCCCTGGTGTGAAGTGGATTTTCTAAGCTATGAGTCAAAGCGTGTGCCAATGATCCATATTATTGGTGACAGTGTTGCTGCTGGTCTGCCTAAGTCAGCTCATATGGCGACATCCCAAGCCAGAGTTTGCGCCAGCGCAATAGTAGAGATGATGCATGAGAGAACACCAGATCCTTTTCCAGTATTCGCCAACACTTGTTATAGTTTCGTCGATGACAAACAAGCCATACATGTCGCTAACGTCTACCGCTATGATGCTGGAAAAAAAATCATGGTTTCTGCTGATGGCGGTGGCGTCTCGGCAAAACCTTCATTGCAAGAAGGTCAGTATGCTAATGCCTGGGCAGTCAACATTTGGTCTGACGTATTAACGTAATAACATTAAGATTAACAGGTTAAATATGTTCGAAGTGATGATATATAAAATAAAAAGCTATTTTAGTTTAGCCATCTGTAGCGTAATGCCATCAATGAGTTGTGCGGCTGAAACACCCGAAGCACTCAACCTGCAGTTACCACCAGGATTTGAG
>JBFIGM010000176.1:0-3930 GCA_041602315.1 Methylophilaceae bacterium
AAAACAGTCGCACATCACACTAGACAATCACGTTGTCCGCTTAGGACATACTAATTTACGTGTACGACATGCTGGCTCTCAAGTAGCACATGCATTACTTGATAAGGCAGCACATCGCTGGGAGGGTTGGCCACCTGCGATTGCGGGTCTCATTTTGGTCTTTTTCTCTGTGTTAGGTTCCAATTGGCTTAACGCATCGGAAAGCTTTTCCTTCATTAGCGCAATGGCTGTTATTTCGTTAATTTTATTTCTAATTTTGTTATGGTGCGGTGGTTGGGCTTTTGCTACCCGTATGATTAGCGGTGGGAGCACACGCTTTGGTCGACATATTTTTATTGTTGGCTGTGCCATTATCCTGATTGATTTTTGGAACATCTCAAGCATCACGCTCGCTTACGCTTTTTCACTGCCATTTTTAACCCGTTACGGAACTTTAATGGAAGTCGTTATTTTTGCTGGAATGGTTTTTTTCCACCTGATGATGATTAATAGCCAGCGTTTCAAAAGCTTTATGCATGCAAGCATTATTATTGCTGCTCTCGGTATTGGTTCGATTTTAATCAGTAACTATCAACGTAGCGGCATCCTAGCTGACTCGCTTTATATGACCTATTTACTTCCACCTGCACTTCGCATGAGTAGCGATATACCAATTGATGAATTTATTGCAGAAGCAAACAAGCTTAAGCCAGAGTTAGAAGAAGCTCGAAAAAATCCTGCTAATGCGCGTCGAGGCTTATTTGGGAATTAGCCACTATCGTTATGTCACTCAATGCTCTATATGTTGACTTCAACTCATACTTTGCCTCAGTTGAGCAACAGCTGAATTCAAAACTACGCGGCAAGCCGATTGGTGTGCTTCCAACAATGGCCGAAACAACTTGCTGTATTGCTGCCAGCTACGAGGCAAAGGCATTTGGCATTAAAACAGGAACTATGGTGCGCGATGCACGCAAACTATGCAAAGACATCATTTTTGTTGAAGCCCGCCCTTCGATGTATGTTGAGTATCATCATCAATTAATTGAGATAGTTGAAAGTTGCACACACGTGGAAGAGGTGCGGTCAATTGATGAGATGGTATGCAAACTAACAGGCAGTCAACAAATCAAGGCCAATGCACTAAAATTAGCGGCGCTCATCAAACATAAAATCAATCAGCAATATCCTTACATCAAGTGCTCTATTGGTATTGGCCCAAATACGTTTATCTCTAAAGTCGCTTCTAATATGCAAAAGCCTGATGGATGTGTAGTGATTGAGCAAGCTGAGATTCCAGAAAAGCTTCTATTTATAGCACTACGAGACCTAAATGGTATTGGTCGCCAAATGGAGGTTAGGCTACATCGTTACGGTATTACCACTGTTGAAGCGTTGTATGCTGCGAATAAAAACCAACTACGGACAGCATGGGGCAGCATTGAGGGTGAACGTATGTACGATAAGCTGCGCGGACAAGAGCCGTACTATATAAAAAATGCACGCAGCAGCCTGGGTCACAGTCATGTCCTACCTCCAGCGCAACGTACAACAGCTGGCGCCAAAGCTGTCTTGCACAGACTATTACAAAAGGCGGCGATGCGTTTACGGAGCTATGAATTATTGACCACGAGCATCAAGGTAAAAGTGAAATTTAGGCAACACCCCAGCTTTAGAGGAGAAAGCGAAGTTTCAGCAACGGATGACACTATCACACTCACCGACTCACTGGAGACACTCTGGAAGCAATATCCATGTTATAGCGATGACCCACCAATCGCCGTTAGTATCGGTTTTTCTGGGCTTGTTCAAGCGCAAGAAGTTGCACTTGATTTGTTTACGAAAAAGCCATCTGCAAATCAAGCACGTCTAAACAAAGCATTAGATCAACTCAATCTGAAGTATGGTAAAAACACTATTTACTTGGGTGGCGCACATGAAGCCCTTAAAGATGCACCCATGCGTATTGCCTTTAATCATATACCTGATTTGGTAGTCGAAAACGATCATTAATTGATTGATAAACCTAAAAACATCCCATAGAATCAAACAAGTTTAAGTAGTTTCAAACATGCGCCTTAAATTTGATGTAATGCCTACAGAAGGGACATATACAAATGGGAGAAATGATGAATAATAGCTTAAATAGTGATAAACCGACCTGGCAGCGCAATCTGATTTGGCTCTGTGTAGCTCTTCTTCTGTTAAGCATTCTGGGTGCTGGAGTGTCATTTCGGCTTTTGCTAGTGGCAGCAGTCATAGCATTGCCATTATGGAAATGGCATGGCATGAACGTACTTCGCACATGGAGCAATCCTGCGACGGCTAACTTCACACGGAGCGCTGATGGAGGCACTGGTGGTTATCTTTTCGATGTTCAGCCTGCCCGTGCAGCACGCATGCCTGCACAACCATTATTCGTAATCGGTGTCTTCTTGCTACTGAGTGCGCTTTTGGTGGGGTCTAGATCAACGGGCGCGTTTATAGGGCTTTATATAGTCGCTCTGGTTTTTATCGGTGTTGGTTGCACTTATGTCTTACCTGGAGCAAGTGATAGAAAATCCGCTAAAATTTCAGTTTCCAAGCAAGGTATTCAAAGCGGTGAAATTAGTATACCACTCAAGGCTGTGGCGGATTTAAATGTCACACATAATGGATTAGTAATTGAACCCGATCCGCTGACGCCAGGACCAGACGGCGTGCCAATTGCTTCGATAGCTGGCCGCCATATGGGGCGCCGTCAAGCAGCACGAGGTTACACGGTTGTAGTGCGGGCTGATGGCGAGAGTCAGGCAAAGACTCTTGCAGGTGGGCTAACAGAGGAATGTGCTAAAGCGTTGGTTACCGATATTAAAAAAGCCATCGATGATGTAGCCTAAAACACACCAGTTTAATAAAGGATGGTCATATTCAGACACTTTATGTTAACGCTTGCGCTGAGTACATTAATCGCGTGTTCTCCAGCACGAGAGCAAACAGAGAGCGGTCAAACAAAAATTGCACACGATGATAGTATCTTGTCATGGGCTCGCCAGCAGCATGGTGAACCGGTTTACTACCCTGTATTAACTTTCTATGGCGATTTCACTGGCGATGGCTTGGAGGATGCATTGGCGTGGATATTATATCCCAGCGGTGGTAATAGTGACTTTTTGGATGTGGCGCTATTCCAGAACAAATCAGGCCTGATGACGTATTACCGTAGTGTAGATAATGTATTTGGTGGTGATCCGCGTGATGTTGTTTTTGAACAAGGGCGCGTTACCTTAACAACAACAATACACCAAAAAGACGACCCCCGCTGTTGTCCAACAGGCTCTCGCACATGGGTCATCAATACCGAATAACAGGCTAAACTATATTAACTAGGATTCTAGAATTATTTTAGATGTGAATTGACTGCCTGTTGCCGTTTTAAAGTTATTTAAATGAAACGCATACATGATGCACTTTTGATTGGCTATTGTTTTTATAGCGCCAACCAAGCTGTTCTACTAGTTGCTCAGTCAGCTGTAAACCCAGGCCAAAACCAAGATTGTTTTCTTTAATTTCTGCACTTTTTTCGGTATTAATGATTTCGACACTAGCTTCTTTTTGTCGAATCACAACATCGCCCTCCCATGTGTGCTGAAATGCATTTCGAATAAGATTGCCTAATACAATTTTCGCAGCAACATCAGGTAATTTTATTTTAAACATTGCTGTATCAACATGGACACTAACTGGCTTATCGTTTAATAGATAATGCATTTCCGTCACCAGTTCTTGCACTAGTTTATCTAAGTCTATTTCTTTCTCAGGTAAAGGCGTTGGTGAATCTTTACTGAGCCATAACAGTGTCTCTGTTAAGTGTTGCATGGTTAAACTAGCACGGTCAATGCGGCTGATGACTTCTTCTAACTTGGCTTCGCTATTCTGACCTTTTTGCTCTTTCAACTTATCAAGTAGCTC
>JBFIGM010000177.1:0-3892 GCA_041602315.1 Methylophilaceae bacterium
ATTGTAGCGGCATTAGACTGGCAAGCTAAAGAGTTTGAAAAACAGATGGATATTCCATGCTATTTTGTGACGAATAATCAGGATGGACAGGGAACAAATGAGCAAGCGACGACATTATTCCGGGTCTGCCAAGAAGCGATGTCTAATATTGCCAAATATGCACAAGCAACGAGGGTAGACATTGCGTTATTATTTGGTAAAAATGAAATTAAACTGTATATCACAGATGATGGAATTGGCATTACCGTTGGTGATACCATGAAACCTAATGCGTTTGGTTTGCGTGGCATGAAAGAACGTGTCGATGCTTTGCATGGGACATTGTTGATTGAAAAAGCAACAGATAATGGCACCAATATCATTGTAACTTTGCCAAATGATAATTCTGCTAAATTAGAAGCACCATGATGAAAGATATATTTCATTAATGAGTAAACAAATTAATGTTTTGATTGCAGATGACCATGCTATTTTACGAGCAGGGCTAAGGCAAGTGTTATCGGAAACAGAAGATATTCATGTGGTTGCCGAGGCAAGTACTGCTAACGATGCGATCAAACTGTGTCGTACCCATCATGCAGATGTGATGTTGCTGGATATCACCTTACCAGATCGTTCAGGTATTGAAGCATTGCAATATATCAAAAAAGATAACCCTCAAATTAGTGTACTAATGCTTTCTATGCATAGAGAGGATCAGTACGCGCTACGTGCCCTTAAAGCTGGTGCCTCAGGCTACCTTTGCAAACAAAGTGCATCTGATGAGTTGGTCGATGCAGTAAGGATGGTAGCTAAGGGTAAAAAGTATATTAGCGAAGCAGTAGCAGAACTTCTTGCCAATCAAGTATCAGGAGATAGCGATAAGCCTTTGCACGAAACGCTATCAAATCGAGAATATGAAACATTACTAATGATTGCGTCAGGTCAATCAGTCAGTGAAATTGCAGATAAATTGTCTTTATCTGTGAAGACCGTCAGTATGTATCGCACACGTATTTTGGAGAAAATGCATTTTAAACATAATGCTGAACTCACCCACTACGCGATTAAAAATAATTTAGTCGACTAAGCCTTGCTATTCTAATTAAGCCCTTTTTCTGGCTTTAATTCTGGCATCAAAAACATCGTTCCTTTTTCATAATAAGATATTCTCAAACGTGATGTCTTGCTGAGCAATTTTGTGCTTGGTCATTTGAATAAAGGAATTGTAGATGGCGACAATTAAGGAAGGGCTTACAGTCAATGTGACAGAAGACATGCTTGATACATTATTTACGCAAGCTTTACAACGTCACCAACAGGAAGATTGGCAAGCTGCTGAAGACTTTTATCGCAAAATTCTTGTTGTTGTGCCAGAGCAACCTAACGTTAATTACAATCTGGGCATGCTAAAGCTACAGTGCAATCAAGTGGATGCTAGTCTGCAGTATTTTAAACAGGCCTTATCAGCAGACCAGGATGAGCCAAAATACTGGCTGAGTTATGTCAATGCTTTGATTCAAGCAAACCAGAAAAAGTTAGCAGTTGATACATTAATGAGGGGGCTAGAGCATGGTCTGCATGGGGAAGAGGTAAATGCTTTAGTTGAGACTTTGGTTAAATCAACTATCAACACGCAGGATAATATTAGTTCTGGTATTGTTGTCAATCAGGCGGCCCCAGTTGTTACTGTACAAAAAAATACGGTGTCTGAACCAGATAGTAAAACATCTGGTAAGAACTTACAGCACTATCTAGAAGACCCAAAAATCCAGAAAATTTTGGCATTACAACAATCTGGACAGACTAGGCAAGCGAAAAAGCAATGGTTAAAGTTGTTGAAGTGTTACCCAAAGCATCCTGTCATACTGACTTGTTTAGGTACCATTGCATTAGAAGCAGGCCATATTGAAGATGCGGTGAAATGGTTAACACAGTCATTGGCTATACTGCCTGAACAGGCATCAGCGCTTTCCTATTTGAGTATTGCAAATTTGCAGATGCAACAGTTTGACAATGCTTTACGCTATGCTGATAAAGCTATTCAAGTTAACCCTATTTATATGCAAGCACACGCTAACCGTGGTGCTGCTCTACAAGGACTCAAGCAATATGATCAAGCAATTGCATCTTTCCATAAAGCGCTAACAATAGATCCAGACAATCCAGATACGCTTTTTAATTTGAGTTTGGTTTATCTGGATTATGGAAAATATACTGAAGCGATTAGCACCTTGAAGCAGGTGTTGAAAGTCAAGCCAAGTGATGCCACTGCCCACTACTTATGTGGACAATTACATAAAGAGTTAAAACTATATAAAGAGGCAACACCCTATTTTGATGCTTCAATCAAACTTGATGTGCGTAATGAAGAGGCTTACTTTGGACGAGGGTTAGCTTATTTGGCGCTTAAACAATTCGAGGCAGCATATGCTGATTTTCAAGCTGCGACTAAAATAAAGCCTAGTTATACTAATGCCTATATTAATATGGGTATTGCGCTTCGTAACCTTGGGCGATTCGATGATGCTTTAGAAGCTTATCAACTCGCACTATCACTCAATAATCAAAATCCAGAAATTCTTAACAATAAGGGACTCTTATTGGTTGATATACAGCGTTTTGATGAAGCGCTAGAGTGTTATCAACAGGCGATCACACTTGGCCCAGATTTTGATGAAGTTTATTGGAATCAATCGCACTTACATTTACTACTTGGCGATTATAAGCAAGGATGGCCCTTATATGAGTATCGCTGGAAAAGTGTACAAAAAGCAACTTACCGCAATCTTAATAAGCCATTATGGCTTGGCGAGGAATCGATTACTGGCAAAACACTATTCATTTATCCAGAGCAAGGCCAGGGCGATTTTATTCAATTCTTCCGCTATATAGCAGAGATTGAAAAACTAGGGGCTAAGGTTATTTTAGAAGTGCCGCCATCATTAATGGCTTTATTTGAAGAGATGCATCTAGATTGCCTTTTAGTCAAATCTGGTGAGTTAGTGCAGAGTTATGATTATCACTGCCCAATCATGAGTTTGCCATTGGCTTTTAAAACGGAGCTAGACACTATCCCTAGTCCTATACCTTATGTAACGGCCAGCCAAGAGAAAATCGAACAATGGACGGCAAGAGTTAATCAAGAGAATTTCAATATTGGTTTGGTATGGTCTGGTGCTAGCGGTCATCAACATGACCACCTTCGCTCCATCGCATTAGAAAAGTTACAACCACTGATGACATTACCAGCAACATACCATGCTTTGCAAAATGAATTTCGAGGAACAGATCAGCCAGTATTGAAACAGCTAGACAACCTGAAGACTTATCATTCTTTACTCAATGACTTTTCAGAAACTGCAGCATTGATTGCGCAAATGGATTTGGTGATTGCTGTTGATACGTCCGTTGCACATCTTGCAGGAGCAATGGGTAAGGAGTGTTGGTTATTGTTGCCATATTCACCAGATTTTCGCTGGTTACTAGAAAGATTAGACAGCCCATGGTACCCAACAATAACTTTATTTAGACAGTCAACATTTAATGATTGGGTTAGTGTAATTGAAGTTGTTAAAGAAAAAATTTCACAGAAAATTCAATCAAAACATGGATAACATATTGATTTTAAATGAATTTAATTTTTTTTAAAAGGACTCTAAAGATTTAAAAACTACAGCCGTCAAATAAGCATAAGCTGTTGAAATGGTACATAAAAATAAAATTTTTTATACAACCCTAAATTTTATGAAATATGAACCGATAGTGTTAGTAACAGCGATGCAATTAGACTGTTTTAACGCAGCGCTAATTATTGATGTAGTAACAGAATTTTAAATTTTAAGGAGTATTAACATGGCAGCAGTATTAGGTACAAACGTAGCATCAATGTTTAACGTTAATGCGTTAGGCA
>JBFIGM010000178.1:0-3873 GCA_041602315.1 Methylophilaceae bacterium
CCAGTGGTGGAGCGAATGCTGAATGCCACTATTAAAATGAGTAGGGGCAAGGCAATCCAGTAGCGTAATTTAGGTAATTGATTCTCTTGTTTTAGCCACGGGAAGGCGAGTTTTACCATTACGTAAAGTGTCATCAGAAGCGCACCCAAGCCCAGAAATACGTGGATTCTGAAACCATTCCATAGCATCGGCATCACTTCTTTTGGGTATTTTAGATATTCAATAAATAGGCGATTAGGGCGAACATCGTATTCTGCAATAAAGCCAAAGCTTGCCATTTCTAAAAACACAATCAGCGTGATGCTAACAATTAACCATATCAGCATGAAGTAACGCCATTGCCGCCAAGCTTTAAAGATCGTAAATATGGGTGAAAGTAGTAATGGGATCAAAATAAATAATCCCAATAATATTAAATCTACGCGTAAGCCTTGTAAGAAAACTTGTAGTAGTTCGCCCGTAGCCATAACGCGTTCTGATTGCCACAAAACAAGAGCGAGACGAAAAAGGCTCAGCACTGGCAAGCCAATAAGATAAGTGGCAATTAGCGGTGCAAATGGACCTGAAAAGGTAAGCTTATTCCAGAACGTATTCTTTAATGGTTTATTTAGTTGGTTGATCATGTGAAAACAAAGTTAGGTTAATTGGCGAATCTAATTAAGACGCAAAGTATATGCCATATTCTGTAAATACGATATTTCAAAGACTTATTCACCATAGCAAATAATATAGAGCATTCTATTATGCAAAAAATGCATGAAATTAGACTAAACACCAGGGTTGTAACTGCAAAAAATGCAGATGTCCAAAGCAATTATATTATTCAAATTCAACTTGATGAGAGTAAAGAATAATTATGAAATCAGCAGCTTAAGCAATATTGTATTTCTAATAATTATTTTTGGCACTGTCGTTGCTGTTAGTACTCGACATATTAAATTAAATAAGTGCCTACATGCTGAAAATTACAAAAACCTCTTTATTCACATTTTTCTTATTTTGGTATCTAACAAGCGTAACGCAATTATTGATTAGTTTATCTGGTGCTGCCTCGTTTGAAGGATTTAAGGATGCCACGATTAGTGCATTTCTATGGGTGATACCCGTATTAATTTTCCCGCAATATGCAAAAAAAATAACTGCTGGAATAGGGAGCCTACTTTGGCTGTTTGCATTGCCAGGATTCGGTTATTTTCTAATATACGGTCAGGAGTTAACGCAAAGTTTAATGTTTATTATCTTTGAATCGAACCAATCAGAATCGGCTGAATACTTACAAAACTATTTCTCGATCAAAGTGGCACTTGGGTATTTACTATTCACGTTAATACCTTTTTTTATCTGGAAACAGATTAAGCCTTATCCAGTTGAAAAAAAACCAGCTTACGTGACCAGCACTGTCATTGCTGTACTCATTTTTATGACGCCAGTAAAACGGGCTATCGAATATGGTGATATGAATGCAGCTTATAAAAATATGAATCGGCATTTGTCTGCTGCACCACCTTGGCAGCTAGGTTTTGGTTACTCAAACTATCAGCGTGAGTTGGGTGAAGTAGAAAAGCAATTACTTAGCTTAGATCGTATCCCTCCACTAAACAATTTAAAAGAAACGCAAAAAAAGTTACCGACGACAGTGGTATTGGTGATTGGTGAGTCTACAACTCGTGTGCACATGGGTTTATATGGCTATGGACGAGACACGACGCCTAAATTATCAAGGATTAAAGATGAACTTACCGTGTTTAACAATGTGTTTGCTTCGCGCCCGAATACTATTGAAAGCTTGGAGCAAGTATTAACGTTTGCAGACCAAGAACACCCCGATCTCTATAAAACAACGCCTTCTTTAATCTCCATCATGAAGCAAGCGGGCTACAAGACTTATTGGATAACCAATCAGCAAACCTTGACCAAGCGAAACACAATGCTGACTACCTTTGCTAAACAAGCAGATGAACAAATCTTTTTAAATAACGCGCGTCGTCAAAACGCTTATAGCCTAGATGAAAAAGTATTGGCACCTTATTCAAAATTATTATTAAAACCTGATGAGAAAAAATTGATTGTTGTGCACTTGCTAGGCACGCATATGAAGTATGCCTATCGCTACCCAGACAGTTTTAACCACTTTAAAGATGCCACTGGTTTGCCTACTGAGGTGTCACCTGATAGCGATAAAGTTGAACTGATTAATAGCTACGATAATGCCGTTTTATATAACGATTACATTGTGCATGAGTTAATCAATCGATTAAAAAAATCAAATCATAGTAACAACCAGAGCTTACTCGTCTATTTTTCTGATCATGGTGAAGATGTTTATGACACAGCACCCCATAATTTCAAAGGTCGTAATGAAGGTGCACCGACCTATCCCATGTATGCAGTGCCATTTATTGTATGGCATTCCGAGAACTGGCAGGAGTCAGCAAGGCTGGCAGATGCCAGCATACAAAACAGGCAGTATGACAACGCAGACTTTATTTATACGTGGTCGGATTTAATTGGACTAACTTACGATGGCTATCGTGATGATGAAAGTGTTTTAAGCAAACAGTTTACTGCGGACTCAATTTTGGTTGGAGATCCTTACGGCAAGTCATTGCAAAAGCTCAACGGTACTTTTACGAGTAATACGACGCAGACAATAGTTGGTAAATATTAATGAAGCAATTAGCTAAATTCTAGGGAAAAACAGTGATAAATAGCGACAAACAAACAGTTGGTGAGTTAGAGTTTTCTAAAAAATATGACAGTGCACATGCGCATACCTATTTTGAAAAGCACGAATATGAGTTTTGGCGAAAACTTTCTAACTGGCGTGATCATCAAATAGCTAGAAAAGCACTGCGTATTGCTGGCAACCCACAATCTGTGCTTGATACGCCTTGTGGTACAGGAAGGTTTTGGGACGTGCTCGCTGAAGACCCAAACAGAATCATTTATGCCAGCGATTACAATCAAACCATGATTGATGCTGGGATGCATAATAGGCCAAAATCCATCACCAGCCGTATCAAGTCGTTTCAGGCTTCAGCGTTTGATTTGCCTGTGTCTGATCATTTTGTTGATAATATTTTTTGCATTCGTTTTCTCCATCACCTAGGTAAAGCACAAGAGCGCGAAACGCTCTTAAAAGAATTTCACCGTGTAACAAAAGATACCGTGATTCTCTCGTTGTGGGTGGATGGCAATTTAAAAGCCAAGAGACGTAAAGCACAAGATAAAGATCGCTTAGAGGCGCATCCATATCAGAATAGATTTGTTATCCCAGTGAAAACAATTGAGTCAGAGTTTGCTGCCAATGGCTTTACCATAATTGATAGTTTGGATTTCATTAAGTATTACCACATGTGGCGGACTTATGTCCTGAGAAAGGTTTAACGATGGTTAATACGATGGAGTTCTCTAAATCGAGTTGGCAAATGCAACTTAGAAACAATGATGTTAATGGTGTTGCTCGTCACGAGTCGCTTTGGAAATTAAACCAAAATCAGTGGTATGAAGCACCTAACTACCGTCGTGGTGGATGGAGCGGCGTTTGCAAAGCATCATTGTCTTTTATTGATGCGGGAAAACATCATGTGTTTATTAAACGCCAAGAAAATCATTTTTACAGAAGCTTAAGACACTGCTTAACGAACAGACCAACTTTTGAGCGCGAATATAACAACATCATACAGTTTGCTAAGTTAGGTATTCCAACGTTAGACGTCATCTATTTTTCATCCAAAAAAGTGAATGGAAAACATCAGTGTATTTTGGTAACTAGAGAGTTAGAAGGTTATCAGTCATTGGAGACACTATCGCTACATTTAATTGAAAAGCAAGAGCGACGGTCTATATTGCATAGTATTGCAGAAACCATGC
>JBFIGM010000179.1:0-3845 GCA_041602315.1 Methylophilaceae bacterium
ACTTAAAATGGCATATACGCAAGATGAATTAAAACAACAAGTGGCTAAAGCGGCAGTTGAATATGTGAAAGAGGGCATTATTGGCGTTGGAACAGGCTCTACTGCAAACTATTTTATTGAAGAGTTGGCAAAGGTAAAACACAAAATTGATGGCGCAGTATCAAGCTCTGAAGCAACAGCTGAGCGTTTACGTAGTCATGGTATTGAAGTGTTTGACTTAAACACAGTTGATAACCTCGATATCTATGTTGATGGTGCAGATGAAATCACTGAACATATGCATATGCTTAAAGGTGGGGGCGGTGCATTGACGCGTGAAAAAATTGTCGCTGCGGTAGCCAAGCAGTTTATCTGTATCTGTGACGAAAGCAAATATGTTCCTGTACTAGGAAAATTTCCATTGCCAGTAGAAGTATTGCCAATGGCGCGATCACAAGTTGCACGCGAATTGGTGAAATTAGGCGGCCAACCAAAACTGCGTGACTTTACTACTGATAATGGCAACATTATTCTTGATGTACATAATTTAACTATAAGTGATCCAGTTGCAATGGAAGCGCAAATCAATCAAATAGTTGGCGTTGTGACAAATGGATTATTTGCGGCAAGACCTGCGAATGTACTACTGTTGGCGACAGCCGATGGTGTGAAGACTTACAAAAAATAAAATCAATATCAAACAAAAAAACCCGCTATATGCGGGTTTTTATATGCCTTGATTAAATGCCTAGATAAGCTGATGCACTTTCAGGACATGTTTGGTATTTTTAATATCATAGCCATAAATAATGGTACCCTTGATATCTAAAACGGGAACACCTCTTGCATTAAGTGCCCCATGCTGTTTTCTGCCTTCTTCTGACTTTTCAACATCATACTCAATATAGCTGACGTTGTTATCGGCTAGGAAAGTTCGCATTTTTTTACAATAGCCACACCAATCGGTTGCATAGAGAATGACATTCTCATGTTTTATTGGACTCACATCTATTGTTTTTGTTGGATAAAACTGCTGAAACAAAAAGAAGGCAGCCAATATTAAAATGAACTTTTTCATCTTGTAATAATGATTTATTTGTTTTCTGGGACATAACCTTCAGCTACATCAGCGCCATCACCAAAAAAGTATTTTTCAGTCTGTTCTTGTAAATATTTACGTGCAGCCGGATCAGCTAAGCTGAGACGATTTTCGTTCACTAACATCGTTTGTTGCTTTAACCAAGTTGCCCAAGCTTCCTTTGAAACTTGTAAATAAATTCGTTTACCTAACTCGCCAGGATAAGGTGGAAAATCCATGCCTTCAGCTTCTTTACCTAGTTTTATACAATTTACCATTCGTGCCATATGACAAAACCTTTACTGTTTGTTAAATCCGTAAAACAACATGATAACGCATGTTAAAATGCTGCCAACATTTTTTGGTAATTAATCATGAACAATTTAGATTCGAAATCGCAAGCCCATGAAGAAAGTCCATTTAAAGGGAAAACTGGCATTCGGCGTTTGATGAATGCTTTTGGCTATTCCCTAGAAGGGTTTAGAGCGGCATTCAAACATGAGGATGCTTTCCGACAAGAAGTTTTCTTAGCTGTTATATTAATACCGCTTGCGCTTTACTTAGAGGGCGAAGCATTACATCGCATTTTGATGATAGGCAGTATATTCCTAGTATTAATTGTTGAGTTGCTCAATTCTGCAGTAGAAGCAGTGGTGGATCGTGTTTCTATTGAAAGACATGCACTAGCTAAACGTGCAAAAGATATTGGTAGTGCGGCTGTGTTTGTTGCTCTGACAAATGTTGTTGTTGTGTGGGGCCTCATTGTGGTTAGCTAAATTCAGCCTAGTTTTTTCTCCAGCGTTGCTATATGGTCACCCAAGCGCAACGCTAGCTGTATAATAGTGTATGTAGGATTTGCGTGACCACCTGTTGGGAAGACAGAGGATCCGCCTATAAATAGATTATCAACGCCAAACACTTTGCAATTAGCATCAACTACACCTTGATTGGATGTAAAAGCCATGCGCGTGCCACCCATGTGGTGATACCCCGCTAACTCATCATCATCTGGATAGTCTTCATCATTAGCTAGCCAAGCGACCATTTTTGCTCTGCCTAAGTCTTTCTTGGCAAGGTGACTGCCAAACATTCTAACTGCGGTTGCTATTGTGTCCCGATCTTTAGGTTGTTTCTTCCAAAATAGGTTAACACGTGGTATGCCTTCTGCATCCTTTTCACTAGATAGTTCAATTCGGTTTGTGTAGACAGGAACTTGCTCCCATGAGATTCTAAGCATGGTATTGCAAACAAGCTTGCTGTTAATCTTTTTTACTAAAGGTTCAAATAGCTTAGGCGCGATGCAAATACCATCTCTGATAAGCGTTTTGATACTTTTTTCGCCAGAATGCAAACGAAGCCCAAAATTGCCAATGGAGTGATTTCTTAAAAAATCTGGGGTAGGTGCGTAAAAGCGTATCCCATAATTTTTAGGTGCAGCTACCATTTCTTGGTTATGAAAAAGAACTGTGTCACCCGCCGTGAAGGTTGGGTGCTCCATCCAATATTTGCCAAGCGTTTCATGGTAGGGTACAACGCCGTTCCGATGCAATTGGTTTGACCATAACAATAGACGGCTATTCTCAATTCCTCCTGTACAGAGCGTAAAATAGCGAGCTGTTACCTTTTGGTTGGCTCCATTAGATGAGTAAATGTTTATGTGTGATATTCTGTTTTTAATTGGTACGATTTCTTTTAATGGGCTGTTGAGGAGCAAGCCAATGAGTGGTGAGTCTTGAAGATGTTGTTTATATTTACTGTTAAAGTTTACAAATGGACTGAATGAGAAATATATTTCTTTTAGATTTTCAGTAACAGTTTGATCTGGTAAAAAAGTATCTATTTCTAAAATTGATTGCACAGCTTTTGAATAGGGATCTAGATCAGTTTTATTGATAGGCCAGCCAGAATTTTTGAAATTTTTTCTAGGCTCGAAGTCAATCGCGTCAAGGTGGCGACACCAGCCTCCCCAGTGATTAGAAGCACCACCTAAATAACGCAATCTTGCAGTTTCTAGATTGAAATATTTATCACCTATTACTTTGCCACGGTATGCGTCCTGAGTCTTAGTAGAGGGATAGTATCCACCTGCCTCAATTATGATAGAGGGAATTTTTGCTTTTTCTAATTGTAATGCGAGAGAGATACCTGCTGGGCCTGCACCGATAATACATACAGTAGGCGTGAATGAAGAGGCAGTATAGCAATTGAAGCTATCAAATATCATAAGTCTGTTTTTTTTAATATCCAGCCGTCGCGGATTACGATGTCCTCTTCAGGAGGTGCAGTGAGTAATAGTCGGAAAGGTTGAACGCTAAATACGGATGCGTTAACAAAAAGGCTACTAATGCCAACGATGAAATTTCTTCTGGTCAAAACGTTTTTCTTTTTTAAGATTACCTAAAACTAATTATAGTGGCAATTTCGATAGCTTAACGAATTAGTTTTAGGTTTTTTTAATTCAAGAACGTTAAATTAAAAGTCTGCTCTTGCTCCTATTAAGAGTGAGCGTTCACCCGAAGGTGAAATGTCTTTTAGG
Organism: Methylophilaceae bacterium; assembly: GCA_041602315.1. Lineage (GTDB taxonomy): Bacteria > Pseudomonadota > Gammaproteobacteria > Burkholderiales > Methylophilaceae. The sequence continues at coordinate 3,594 of JBFIGM010000179.1, forward strand.
AATGAAGCATGCTCTCTTATTTCCTCATTCAACAAGTTATTTGCTTTGGCAAACACCTCCATATGGAATTTGATTGGTAGCTTGTAAGCAACTAGCGCGGACAAATTGGTATAACTATCCGTTTTTAACTCATTGTCTGCGGTGTTGTTCTGTGCAAAGGCATGTAAAATATCAAAACGCGCACTAAAACCATTTTGTTGATACTGGAGTCCAGTCCCCAGCCTTAGGGGCGAGATTCTGGGTAGATAGTCG
>JBFIGM010000180.1:0-3796 GCA_041602315.1 Methylophilaceae bacterium
AAGGGGCCAGAGCGCCCTGTGGTTAATGAAGATGATCGCGCCCGTGTCCTGGCGGCACTGGAATCAGTTGATGCAGTGATTTTATTTGATGAAGATACACCGTTAAATTTAATTAAGCAGATTAAACCTGATGTGATCGCCAAGGGTAGTGACTATACTGCTGACCAAGTAGTTGGTGGCAAAGAGGTGGAGTCCTGGGGTGGAGAAATCGCATTAATTGAATTAGTTGCTGGTCGGAGCACCACCAATATTATTCATAAGCTCAATAGCTAAATCATTTATGGTATCTAATAAAATATTAGTGATGGGGCCGTCATGGGTGGGGGATATGGTGCTAGCACATAGTCTATTCCAAATCCTCAAACAGCAAGATCCACATGTACAAATTGATGTTGCAGCACCTGCCTGGACATTACCATTATTAGATCGAATGCCAGAAGTGACGGGTAAAATTGCCTTACCGTTTAAGCATGGACAGCTCAGCTTAATGGAACGTATACAATTTGGAAAACGCTTAAAAAGCAATCATTACAGCCAATCAATCTCACTTGTAAACTCTCTAAAATCTGCAATTTTACCGTTTGTAGCTGGTATCAAAAAAAGGACTGGCTTTTTAGGTGAGTTGCGTTATGGTTTATTAAACGATATCCGGCCATTAGATAAATCACTGTTACCAAAAACAGTTGATCGATTTGTTGCGCTAGGCATCAATAATAATCAAACGCTACCGCCAATACCGCAACCTAAACTCATTGCAGATAATCATAATGCTATTCAATCATTAAAAAACTTAGGTATCGAACTATCCAGTAGCAAAGTATTAGGCTTATGCCCTGGTGCAGAGTATGGTGAAGCAAAACGCTGGCCTGCAGCATATTATGCAGAAGTAGCAATCTATGCAATTGAAAATGGCTGGCAGGTGCTATTATTTGGTTCTGAAAAAGATATACCAGTAACCCAAGAAATCAATCAAATAACGCAGTCACGCTGCATTGATTTAGGTGGCAAAACCAAATTAGGCGACGCAATCGATATTATGTCATTATGCGCCACTGTTATTAGCAATGACTCTGGACTAATGCATGTAGCTGCAGCGCTGGATAAAAAACTTATCGCGATTTATGGTTCTAGTGACCCGTATCATACACCGCCTATGCATCCTGAAGCTGTGATTGAGTATTTAGATTTAGCATGTAGCCCTTGTTTTAAAAGAAAGTGCCCATTAGGTCACCTAAATTGCTTGCATGGTATTAAGCCTGAAGCCATAAATGCATTGATTGAATCTTGATCAAAAGAAAAATTCAATTATTTATATAACTTTCTGTTTTATTATATCAAGCACTTCTTCAATAGTAAGTTTCTCAACGCTTTTTATTTTAGACCTTGCAATAAAAACATCGGGAACTTTTGTTAAAGCAAGAAAAAAACCTTTTAGATTAACAAAATCAAGAATTAATATCTCACCCAACAATTGAATTATAGAAAAAGGTAAGGTTTTTAGAAGCAGTTGTTTGGGCGTTAAATGTATCCACTCAAGCAAATAACGGTTCCTTCGCCGTATACACTTTACCTTTTTCATTTTCACATTGGCTCTAATTGCGCCAATACTCTGGTGGACTAGTGACGCCCTAGGATCAAAATAACTATACCAGCCTTTTCTCCATGCGCGTATACCAAGATCCGAGTCCTCTCCATAATAAGGCTTGAAAATAGGATCAAAGCCATTAAGCTCATCGAACATACTCTTTCTGACAAGCATTGAACCTCCATGTCCATATAAACTAGGACAACGTTTACCATTTGCAACTGCTTTCTGAGCCTCTTCTAAACTCCAGTTTAAAAGTGCAATGCGACCTCTTCTCACTTGCCTGAAATTCCATGAGTGGCGTTTAATTATGCCACTTTCATCATATATCAATGGATTTACAGAAAATGTTTTTGGATCATTAAAATATGATATTAAAGGTGGGAAAAAATTATCTTTTAACTCCACATCCGAATTAAGTATAAAAACTAGTTCAGTTTTTGCTTCTTTAACGCCACTATGAACTGCTTCAGCAAATCCTTTATTTTTCTTATGCTCAACAACCTTAATAGCTGGAAATTTTGTTTTAAGAATAGCAAGGCTATCATCCGACGAACCATCATCAACTATTATTATGGTGCTGTTTTGACCATAACTATCTACAGCAGAAACGACACTTGGCAAGTTCTTATTTAGCAAACTTGACCCGTTATAATTGGGAATTATTATTGTAATAGTTTTATCATTATTCATATTTTCATCCATGAACTTGCTCTTTGTTATCTTCTTCTAAATAGAAAATCATACCAGTAACAAAGGCAATAATATTCATACCATAGCCATAAAAGAAAGGAAGAGTTATTCCTGCAAAAATAAAGTAGGTAGTCAAAATTACAAATAGCATTATATAGCTATCTTTATAGCTATCAGACTTCATTATATTATTCAGGGTTTTTTTATAGAGCATCCAAATGAAACCTATGAAAAGAGTGATCCCAATAGTGCCAGAGATATACAGTATTTCTAATAAATAATTATGTGGACTATTAAAGTCGATACCCTTTTTATGATAACTCGAGTAATGTTTAAAATCTTCCTCAAAAGAGTCTAGACCATGACCAAAAATCCATTCAAAGACGGAGCTATCCATTTGCATAATTAAAGTTTCTTTCCAAATAACTACCCGCTCCTCATTGCTGATATTAAAAATTAAATCTTTAGACTTTTCTGCAAAGCCACCTAAATCAGTCAGCAATAGCGTAGAAACAATGGCAATTAGCCCTAAGAACGCCCATAGCTTTTTTCCCCTGTTTAAAAATACTGAAGCAAGCAACATAGAAAATAGGGCACCTATCCAAGCTGGCCTTGAAGAAGTATAAACAAGCAAGCTACCTAAAATAAATATACAGATACCTAAGTAACACTTTAACTTTATAGGGACTCTGAAGAAATAATATAGCGTGACAATCAAACAGATGGTGCTGTAAATTGCTAAATAATGAGGGTTTTTGGTTGTCCCATATGGTCTGTCTAAAGCAAATATGGCAAATAATTGCCCAACTATATAAGCTGCTACAAACAATAAGGTAATAAACATAACGTTCTTTTGTAGGTATGCACGGTTTTTTTTGCCTATCAATATAAAGCCAATTAATAGAAATACCGAAATAATAATATGCCTCATTTCTTTTATGACAGCAACATCATAAACTGAAATAAAGTGTAGACAGATAAATGCTAGTGGGAAAAAAAATATACCTTTAAGCCAATACAAGTCTTTAATATTTTTAAATTTTTTTAAATTGAATAGTACAAACAATATATTCAAATAGGCAAAAAAACGATAAATTGAACTAAATGCAAACATTTGCATAAACACACATCCAAAAATCACAAAAAAGTGGATGTTCTCCTTCTGAAAGGTTCTTTTAATAAATTGTTTCAATGTATTTACCCTGTAGTATAAAAACCACTTCGATTTACTCAAAGACAAGCAGATTATTAATTTGTCGAATCTTTGTCTCACAAACACGACTTAATTGGCTCTTGTCAAAATATCTATCCAGAAACTGACTCCAAAAAGTCGTTCCAAGCTTACGAATATCATCTTGATACTTACATAAACGCTTAAAGCTTCTGACTCTGGTACTACAAAATAATGGCCAAGCATAAATACTCATGTCAGAAATATCTATAAGGCCTAAATCACCAGCTGACGTTTGTACCACATTACCTGTATGTAATGAGTGAAAGTGAATTCCTTTTTGATGT
>JBFIGM010000181.1:0-3756 GCA_041602315.1 Methylophilaceae bacterium
AAAACATAATCTTGCACTCGCAGCTTAGCAAACTATTCTGTATAATCGCGTTTTGCAAATAAAGGATTACTGATGCGTTTGCTGCAACAAGCTCTTACATTCGATGATGTTTTATTAGTTCCCGCGCACTCTGTGGTTATGCCACGTGAAGTTGATTTAAGTACGCAATTTACGCGCAATATTAGGCTCAACATCCCTCTCGTATCTGCCGCTATGGATACAGTTACAGAAGCTCCCTTTGCTATTGCGTTAGCACAAGAAGGTGGCCTAGGTGTTATCCATAAAAATATGTCTGCGATTAAACAAGCCGCGCATGTCTCACGTGTGAAACGATTTGAGTCAGGCATTGTGAATGACCCAATCACGATTCAAAGCCACATGACTGTACGTGACGTACTAGAGCTAACTGAATTACATAAAATTTCCGGCTTACCTGTAGTTGATAACGACAAGGTTGTTGGCATTGTGACTAATCGAGATTTGCGTTTCGAGACAAACCTAGACCAACCAATCAAAAACATTATGACGCCACGTGAGCGCTTAGTCACGATTAAAGACGGTGCTCCACGTGAAGAAGCCATTGAGTTATTACACCGCTATCGCTTAGAGCGTGTGCTTGTCATTGATGATAATGACACCCTAAAAGGGTTAATCACTGTTAAAGACATTCAAATGTCCAGCGATCATCCTAATGCATCAAAAGATAGCAAAGGCCGTTTGCGCGTTGGTGCAGCAGTCGGTGTGGGTGAAGGAACAGAAGAGCGTGTAGCAGCACTTGCTGATGCAGGTGTTGATGTGATTGTTGTCGATACCGCGCACGGTCACTCGCAAGGTGTATTAGACCGCGTTGCATGGGTTAAGAAAAACTATCCTAGTATTGAGGTGATTGGCGGTAATATTGCCACTGCAGATGCAGCTAAAGCTTTAGTTGATGCAGGTGCTGACTGTGTTAAGGTCGGGATTGGCCCAGGCTCTATCTGCACTACACGCATTGTGGCAGGTGTGGGCATTCCACAAATTACAGCGATTGCCAACGTAGAGGAAGCGTTACGTGGAACTGGTGTTCCATTTATTGCAGATGGCGGCATTCGCTTCTCTGGTGACATATCAAAAGCAATTGCAGCTGGTGCATACAGCGTCATGCTAGGTGGCATGTTTGCTGGTACCGAGGAAGCGCCAGGGGAAGTTGAGCTTTACCAAGGCCGTTCATATAAGTCATACCGTGGTATGGGTTCAATTGGCGCAATGAAAAAAGGCTCTAGCGATCGCTATTTCCAAGAAAACAATGGTAATGCAGATAAACTAGTGCCAGAAGGCATTGAAGGCCGCGTCCCTTACAAAGGCAGTGTGATTGCTGTCATTCATCAATTGATGGGCGGTTTACGTGCTTCGATGGGCTATGTTGGTGCTAGAACCATCACTGAAATGCGCGAAAAAGCGGAATTTGTGCAAGTAACAAGTGCTGGCATGCAAGAATCGCATGTCCATGATGTGCAAATTACTAAAGAAGCGCCAAATTACCGCGTAAACTAAATTTTACAACCAAATATTGGGCAAACCAGTTACAGACTGTTTGCCCAAATTTTTTAATGGCATTTTCATGAACCACTCAAAAATACTGATTCTTGATTTCGGCTCCCAAGTCACTCAGCTAATTGCTAGGCGTATAAGGGAAGCGCATGTTTATTGTGAAATTCATCCTTGTGATGTATCCAATGAATTTGTGCGTGATTTTGGCGCTGACGGTATCATTTTATCTGGGAGCCATGCCAGCGTTTACGATGATGCCACAGACAAAGCACCTGAAATTACATTTGAGCTTGGTATACCAGTACTTGGTATTTGTTACGGTATGCAAACCATGGCGCAACAATTGGGTGGGAAAGTAGAAGCTGGCACAAAACGTGAGTTCGGTTATGCACAGATGCGCGCACGTGGTCATTCTGCCCTCTTCCGTGCTTTGCAAGATGAGACCAATGCAGAAGGTCATGGTTTATTAGATGTATGGATGAGCCACGGCGACAAAGTAACGAAGCTACCAGAAGGTTTCAAAGTGATTGGCAGTAATGAAACAACGCCATATGCCGCTATTGCAGATGAAACACGTCAATTTTACGGTGTGCAGTTCCACCCAGAAGTGACACATACCAAACAAGGACAAGCAATTCTAGAGCGGTTTGTATTGGGCATATGTAAAGCAAAACCAGACTGGGTAATGGGTGACTATATAGCCGAAGCGGTAGCCAACATCAAAGCGCAAGTAGGTGATGAAGAAGTTATTTTAGGTCTTTCAGGTGGAGTTGATTCGAGTGTTGCTGCTGCACTGATTCATCGCGCTATTGGTGATCAATTGACTTGTGTCTTTGTAGACCATGGATTGTTGCGCCTCAATGAAGGCGATATGGTCATGGAGATGTTTGCTGGTCAACTACATGCAAAGGTCATTCGCGTCAATGCAATAGATCAGTTTATGCATAAACTCGAAGGAGTAAATGACCCAGAAGCTAAACGTAAAATTATCGGCGCAGAATTTGTGGAAGTGTTTCAAGCTGAAGCTAAAAAATGCGCCAATGCTAAATGGTTAGCACAAGGAACGATTTATCCCGATGTCATTGAATCTGGTGGTGCAAAATCTAAAAAAGCTGTCACCATTAAGAGCCATCATAATGTTGGCGGATTACCAGAAAAGCTTGGATTGAAACTATTAGAACCATTGCGTGACTTATTTAAAGATGAAGTACGTGAACTAGGGGTTGCATTAGGTCTACCACGTGAGATGGTATATCGCCACCCTTTCCCTGGTCCAGGATTAGGTGTTCGTATTTTAGGTGAAGTCAAACGTGAGTACGCACTATTGCTACAACGTGCTGATGCAATTTTTATTGAAGAGCTGCGCAACACAGTTGATAAAGTGACTGGTAAAAGCTGGTATGACTTAACTAGCCAGGCATTCACTGTGTTTTTACCTGTAAAATCAGTAGGTGTAATGGGTGATGGCAGGACTTATGATTATGTTGTTGCACTGCGTGCGGTAATTACCAGTGATTTTATGACAGCTCACTGGGCAGAGCTGCCCTATAGTCTACTTGGCAAAGTATCAAACCGTATTATTAATGAAGTTAAAGGGATTAACCGCGTCGTTTACGATATTTCTGGTAAACCACCAGCAACTATTGAGTGGGAATAATGAGTCGCGGTTTTGTTAAAGAGGATGATCTAGAACATGCAGGTACAGACCTACCAGAAAGACCTGTTAGTCCACATCCAAATTATGTCACGCCAGCAGGGTTAAAAGCATTAGAAACCAATGCAACAGAGCTGGATAAAGAGCGTGCGTCACTCATTAGTCAAAAAGACAATGAATCGGCAAAACAAAGGCTTTCCGTGATTGACCGAGAGCTACGTTATTTATCGACAAGGCTAGAGCAAGCCATATTAGTTGAACCTGCCAAGCAAGACAAAGACACCGTACTATTTGGCGCTAGTGTAGATGTAGAAGATGAGCATGGCCAGTTGCTTAAGTTTCATATTGTTGGCGAGGATGAAGCAGATATTGCACAACATAAAGTAAGCTATGTTTCACCAATTGCCAAGGCATTGATTGGACGAAAAGTTGGTGATGTTGTTGCATGGCAACGACCTGCAGGTATCCTCGAATTAGAAGTGATTAAAATTAGTTATTAAGAAAGTAAAACAGATGAATGTTAGTGAAGCTATTGTAGAACGCCGATCGGTTAAAGCGTACGATCCACATCA
>JBFIGM010000182.1:0-3718 GCA_041602315.1 Methylophilaceae bacterium
GAGTATGCCGATGGCTGGCATGTTCCCAATACAGTGCTGCGTCGTGATATGCCTGATGATGTTGTCATAGAGATGCAACCAGATGCGCGTACTGCTGTGATTACATTAACGCATGATCCTAAGTTGGATGATTTGGCGTTAATGGAAGCGCTCAAATCACCTGCATTCTATGTTGCAGCCTTAGGTTCGCGCAGCAATAACCGAGAAAGACGTAAGCGCTTACTTTCTTTTGATGTAACACCAGATCAAGTCGAGAATTTACGTGGCCCTGCTGGTGTTTTTATCGGCAGTAAAACACCAAGTGAAATTGCAGTCTCAATAGCAGCTGAATTAGTGGCGGTGAAAAATGGGGTGGAAGCAAATCGACTGTTTAATGTGAATGATGCAAAAACCGCGTTGGATATTGCTGAAGATTCACTCAATAGCTGTCGCATCTAAATGTAGCGCATGATACAAGGTATTTTATTGGCAGCTGGTGTTGGACGTCGCTTTCAAAATGAGGCGCCAAACCAAGACAAACTGCTAATGACTTTACCTAATAATAAGACAGTTCTCGCCCAAAGCGCATATGTACTTATTCAGGGGTTACCCAATAGTATTGCTGTGGTTCAGCCGAATCAAGTTGAACGTAAAGAAGTCTTACAGGATTTAGGCTTTATTGTTATTGAGAGTGTAGATGCAAAAAACGGAATGGGTCATGCAATTGCTGACGCTGTCAATCAGACTAAACAAGCTGAAGGTTGGTTGATTGCCTTAGCAGATATGCCGTGGATTAATCCACAATTAATACTACAACTATCAAATAATATTACTCAACCTAGTAGTATTGCAGCACCAAGATATAACGATAAGCGTGGCCAACCTGTAGCTTTTGGGTCTGCATGGCTTAATGAGCTATCCCACTTAGAAGGAGATGTGGGTGCACGTGCACTATTACAAAACAATAAAATTAACTGGATAGATTGGTCAGACGACACTATTCATCGCGATGTCGATCTATCAGCAGATATCGCTTAGCTTATCGAATGGTTTAAAAAAGCCCACACTACTATGGCAGCGTGGGCTTAATTTCGGTGTGTTACAGATTAGTGCCAGCCACCACCTAACGAGCGATATAGGTTAATCATGGCACTCATCTGTTTTTGTTTAGTTTCAATTAGCTCACTCTTTGCTTCCAACGCTTCACGCTGGGTAAGTAATATCTCTAAATACTCGGCGCGTGCAGCTTTAAAGAGTTGCTTTGCGATTTCGGTCGATTCATTCAATGCATCTACTTGTACTTGCTTAAGTTGATAATTTTTTTCCAGATTATCAATATTAGCTATCTGGTTAGAAACCTCTGTGTAAGCATTAATGATGGACTGTTCATACTCAAAAGCTGCTTTAATTTGCGACGCACTCGCATTTTTGTAGACAGCGGTAATTGCATTACGGTTGATGAGTGGCGCGACTACTTCTCCACCAAGTGTATAAGCCAAGGATGTTGGCAGATTAAGCAAATATTTGGGATTAAATGCTTGAAAGCCGACATTGGCACCGATGCTGAACGATGGGTAGAAATTTGCTTTTGCTACTTTAATATTCAGTTTAGCTGCTTTTAGCTCCAGTTCTGCTTGGCGAATATCAGGACGGTTTTCCAAGAGTTCTGATGGCAAACCAGTTGCTAATACTTTGGGCTGTAATGTCATAAACCCATCACTACTCCTTGCAATAGGCTGAGGGGTACGACCAAGCAAGAAGTTAATACGATTCTCTAACTCTACTTGCTTTTGCTTGATTACATAACGACGACTTTCGTTTTTCTTGACCTCTGCTTCGAATCGTTTAACGGCTAAAGCAGAAGCACGTGCGTATTGTTTGAGCTCTTTGGTAGCGGCTAAAGCATTTTGCTGGATACTGATATTTTGATCCAAGTTCACTAGTTGGTTATCGAGCGCGACAAGTTCATAGTATGCATTACCAATTTCAGCGACCAAATTAGTGATTAAAAAACGCTGGCCTTCCTGACTAGCCATATACTCCATGACAGCTACTTGGGTGGCATTGCGCAGTTTTTTCCAAACATCTAGCTCCCAAGATGCTTGTAGGCCAAATTGGTAGTTCGGCAATGGGTCTGGAAATGCTTTGCCTTCTTTAATCTCTAGCTGTTCTTCCACTGCGCCATTACGCGTATAGCGACCAGATTTTTCTATCTCAGCTCCAGCCCCAAAACTGACAAAAGGTTTATATTCCCCTTTGCGTGCCTGAATTTCATTAGCTGCCATGCTAATGCGCTGTGCTAGGATATTGACCTCTTTATTGTTGCTAATTGCAGTATCAATTAAGCTTTGCAAGTTAGCATCGTCAAAGAAATCATGCCAATCGAGCTTTGCTACACTGGCTTCATTTGAAGGTTGCACCGCATTTTCTTGTTGCGTATACGCCTCTGGTAGTTGCGTATCGGCATTTTTGGTATTGATGAATGGGATCGCACAGCCTTGTATCATCAAGGCTAGGCTAGCTATCACCACTAATCGTATTGCATTATTTGTCATCATCTTGATCTTCATCTCTCATATAGTGAATAGTTTCGGATAAAGGTTTGTGGTCTTCTTTTCTAATCAATGATTTACCTTCTTCCATTTTGGCAAAGATATAGTACAAGCCTGGGATGAGTATTACCCCAAATACAGTACCAAACAGCATGCCACCGAGCGCAGAGGTGCCAATAGTGCGGTTACCGACAGCACCAGCGCCAGTGGCAATGACTAATGGGATTAAGCCTGCAATGAATGCAAAAGAGGTCATGAGAATCGGTCTAAACCGCTCCCTAGCGCCGTCAATGGCAGCATCGCGTATACTCATGCCCTGTTGTTGTTTTTGCACGGCATACTCCACAATCAGTACTGCGTTTTTACCTAATAAGCCAACAAGCATGACCAAGCCGACTTGTGCATAAATATCATTGGCTAATCCCAGGGTTTTCAACAAGAAGAATGAACCAAAGACACCCGCAGGTAGCGATAACACCACAACGAATGGCAGTAAGAAGCTCTCGTATTGAGATGCAAGTACCATATAAACAAAGATAAGCACTACGATAAAAATCACTATCGCTTCATTACCACGTTGCGCTTCATCAAAAGATAAACCCTCCCAACCAATATCGTAGCCTTGCGGTAGGGTAGCTTTCGCTACTTCTTGTACAGCTTTAATGGCATCATCCGTTGTGTACCCTGTTGCAGGATTCGCCCGAATTGTCGCTGAGTTATACAAGTTGTAGCGTGTGATTTCATTAGGACCTTGTCTTTTCTTAAGCTTCATAAAAGCGGAATAAGGCACCATGTCACCTTCTTCGTTTTTTACAAAATAATTTAAGACATCGCTAGGGAAGCGCCTGAACTCTGGGCTGGATTGTACATATACCTTGAAGAAGTTGTTAAAACGAATAAAGCCTTGCTCATAGGTACTGCCTACCATAATGTTTAGGTTGTCCATTGCCTTACCGATAGATACCCCTTTTTGCATGGCTGCTTTGTTGTCAAACTCCAGCTCATATTGTGGGTAGTTCGCTGCATAAAACGTAAATAAACCTGAAAGCTCCTTACGCTTACCTAATTCAGCCATAAAGTCTTGGTTGATTTTGTCAAAAGCGTGGTAATCGGTACCATTGGTTTTATCCAATAAGCGCAAAGCAAGACCAGATGCTGCGCCATAACCTGGCACAGGTGGCGGTTCA
>JBFIGM010000183.1:0-3708 GCA_041602315.1 Methylophilaceae bacterium
GCTGATTGTGCTGCGATAGGCGAGGAACTGGAAAAGGACAAAGTGCTGGTTGCATGTTACGCTATTTTGAAACCGAACGCACAGACAACACCAAATGACTTAATCGATTTTGGTAAACAACATCTTGCAGCATATAAAGTACCGAAAGTAGTCTATCTTGCCGAAGATTTCCCACGCACTAAAAACGGCAAAATTTTACGCAAAAATATTACTCCTAATATCGCCACGGCAAAGAGCCATAGATAGACGATGACAAAGATGAAAAGCGAGATTAAAAAAGCAGATTTTATACAGAGTATTGCAGATGCATTGCAATTCATCTCATATTATCATCCAGAAGACTATATCCAAGCCCTAGCTGAGGCATATAGGCTGGAAGAGTCGCCAGCTGCAAAAGACGCAATGGCACAAATATTAACCAACTCACGCATGTGCGCTGAGGGTAAGCGTCCGATTTGCCAAGATACTGGCATTGTTGTTGCTTTTGTCAAAGTAGGAATGGATGTGCAATGGGTGTCGAATGCGGATAATTCGAACTTGGACATTGAAGAGATGGTGAATGAGGGTGTACGCCGTGCTTATCTGTTGCCAGAGAATAAACTACGTGCCTCAATAGTGAGTAACCCTGCGGGTAAGCGCGTTAATACTCGCGATAACACGCCAGCTGTTGTGCATGTTTCGCTTGTGACTGGTAATAAGGTAGAAGTAAAAATTGCTGCTAAAGGTGGCGGTTCAGAGAATAAAGCAAAATTTGTGATGCTTAATCCTAATGAAAGCATCGTTGATTGGGTGCTTAATGTTGTGCCCCAAATGGGTGCAGGTTGGTGTCCACCTGGTATGTTAGGCATCGGAATTGGTGGTAGTGCTGAAAAGGCAATGTTGCTGGCGAAAGAGTCACTGATGGAGCCAATTGATATGCACACATTAAAGAAAAATGGTGCAAAGAGTCGCATAGAAGAATTGCGTTTGGAAATTTATGAGAAGGTGAATGCTTTAGGGATTGGCGCGCAAGGCTTAGGTGGGTTGACAACAGTATTAGACGTCAAAATATTGGATTATCCAACACATGCGGCCAGCTTGCCTGTGGCTATTATTCCTAATTGTGCAGCAACGAGACATGCTGATTTTGTGTTGGATGGCAGTGGCGTTGCCGAGTTAACGCCACCTGATTTGAATGCTTACCCCGCAGTGCGTTGGGCGCCAGATGCCAATGCAAAACGGGTCGATTTAAACACAGTAACTAAAGAAGAGACAAAATCATGGCAGGCAGGGCAAACTTTACTGTTGTCAGGAAAATTACTAACAGGACGTGATGCTGCACACAAACGGATAGCGATGATGTTAGAAAAAGGTGACCCGCTACCCGTTGATTTTACCAATCGATTTATTTACTACGTTGGCCCGGTCGATGCAGTGCGTGACGAAGCAGTTGGTCCTGCAGGGCCAACAACAGCAACCCGAATGGACAGTTATAGTGATGTAATGCTCAATACCGGGTTACTTGGTTCTATTGGTAAAGCAGAGAGAGGCCCAGCAGCGGTAGATTCAATAGCGAAGCATGAGTCTGTCTATTTAATGGCAGTTGGCGGCGCTGCTTATTTAGTAAGTAAAGCGATTAAACAGGCAAAAGTATTAGCATTTGAGGATCTTGGCATGGAAGCTATTTATGAGTTTGAAGTGGTCGATATGCCAGTTACCGTTGCGGTGAGTGCTGACGGTGAATCAGTACACCAAACTGGTCCTGCATTATGGAAAGAAAAAATTGCGCATAAAAGTATTGATATTGTACCTGTCGATTCATAAATGGATTGAAAGCAAAATTAAGTGCTATTAGTCACAATCTGTGCGCATAAAATAGATTAATCTCAATCAAAATGGTAGTATGAATTGAGGTGAAAACATGCAAAAAAGATGGCTACATACAATATTAATCGTAATATTGACCTGCACGATCCAGTCAGTAGGCGCCATTGAATTATTGGAGTATCTAACTGACAAGGACGGACACTATGTTGGCCCAACCGTTGAGGACAACGTAGCTAAAATGGATACTGACAAAAACGGATTTGCCGACGTCTACGAGGTGCGTGCTTTTTTGGAGTTAAAGCATGGCGCTGGATATCAAAAAGCCATATTGGACAAGTGGGAAGTATTGGCGAATAGCAAAAGTTGTGGAACGTCTTTTGCTGAAGAGTTAACAGAATAAATAGATAGAAATTTTAAAAACATCAAGTTAGGAAAATAGATAAATCGTATGATAGAAGAATATTTAGCACATGTAGAAGAACGCAAATCGCAAAATTTACCACCATTGCCGCTAACGGCAGAGCAAGTGGCTACACTAGTTGAGTTGCTAAAAAACCCACCAGCAGGTCAAGACGAATTATTGCTTGAGTTGTTAGAAAATCGTATCCCAGCTGGAGTTGATCAGTCTGCGTATGTCAAAGCTGCATTTCTTGCCGATATTGCTAAGGGCGTAGCAAGTTCACCTCTGCTGAGTGCTGAGAAAGCAGTTGCATTGCTGGGCACTATGTTAGGTGGGTATAACGTTCTAGCATTGGTCGAAATGCTCGATACGCCGATGGCCGAGCATGCTGTTAAAGCATTATCAAAAACGATTTTAATGTACGATGCATTTTATGATGTAGAAGCCAAAATGAAAGCTGGTAACCAGCATGCAAAAGCATTAATTGAGTCATGGGCTAATGCCGAGTGGTTTACTGCTAAACCTGCAGTACCTGAAGAAATCAAAGTGATTGTCTTTAAAGTCGATGGGGAAACCAATACTGATGATTTGAGTCCTGCTCAGGAAGCATGGAGTCGTCCAGACATTCCACTACATGCAAATGCGATGTTAGTGAGTAAAATGCCTGATGGTATAGACACGATCACGCGCTTGAAAGAAAAGGGTTTGCCTTTGGCTTATGTGGGTGATGTTGTGGGGACAGGGTCCTCACGTAAATCAGCCATTAATTCTGTGCAATGGTGGATGGGACGCGATATTCCAAATATTCCTAACAAGCGGACAGGCGGTATTGTCATTGGCAACAAAATTGCGCCAATTTTCTTTAACACAGCAGAAGACTCAGGCGCATTCCCAATTGAATGTGATGTCGACAAGATGAAAACAGGTGATGTGATTACCATCAAGCCTTATGAAGGCAAAATCCTGAACGAAGCTGGTGAAATCATTTCTGAATTTAAGATGAATCCAATTACGATTGCAGATGAGGTGCGTGCTGGTGGCCGTATTCCTCTCATCATCGGTAGAGGCTTGACGGCAAATGCACGTAAGGCATTAGATATGGGCGATGCCGACATCTTTATTAAAGCTGTGCCAGCAGCTGATACAGGTAAAGGCTATACGTTGGCACAAAAAATGGTTGGACGTGCGTGTGGCCTACCAGAAGGGCAAGGTGTGCGTGCTGGGACTTATTGTGAACCAAAGGCAACAACTGTTGGGTCACAAGATACGACTGGTGGTATGACGCGAGATGAGTTGAAAGAGCTGGCATGTTTAGGGTTTAGTAGTGATTTAGTGATGCAAAGTTTTTGCCACACTGCCGCGTATCCAAAGCCAGTAGATATTAATTTACAACATACCTTACCAGAGTTTATTTCAAGCCGTGGTGGGGTGACGCTGAAACCAGGTGACGGCATCATTCACTCTTGGCTGAATCGCATGATATTGCCAGACACTGTCGGAAC
>JBFIGM010000184.1:0-3656 GCA_041602315.1 Methylophilaceae bacterium
ACGCTTAGACTTTGTTCAAGATCAACAGCCTGAATTACATCTAAAAGATTTAGATTTTAAATTATTAGACCTCAATCTTAGTCAAGCAAATGGCTCGCGTTTACTTTTAAAAAACGCGATTGCAACACTTCCAACATTAGATTTCGGCATGCAATCAGAGCAACCACAGCTAACATTTAATGACTTGAATATTAGGTTGAATGAATTAGATCTACACCAAGGTTCGCAAATGCGCCTGAAGATACCAAGCACAGAGCTCAATGCGGTTAATTTGGATCTGGCAAAAAATAGTATCAAGCTTAAAGATGTTGTGGTTTCAGGTATTGAACTTTCTCCACAGGCTAAGCAGCATGAAAAACTGCAAAATGATATTCAGCCAATTGCCACATTAGAAAAAATAACAATAGCAGATGGTCAGATTGGGCTAGTTGATAAAACTGTTAACGTTGCATCGATAATGCTATCAGGCCTCAAGACATCTGTTATTAAAAATGCTGATAATAGCCTCAATTGGGTGGCGTTGTTTGATGCTAAAGACACTGCACCTTTACCATCGACTGACAGTAAAGAGCAAGAAAAAGTGAGTGCAAAACAGCCAGATGTCACCGCAGAAAATAAGGAAGATTCTGAAGAGAGTGACGATAATAAAGCGTCTATGGCATGGTCATTTAAAGTACCGAGTGTTGCTCTGAATCAGGCTAATGTGCATATACAAGATAACAGTGCACCTAGTGCAATTGTGATGGATGTGCAAGATGCAAGCATCGAATTTAATGATGTTACTTCTGACATAACAAAACCTTTACCGTTTAAAGCAGCGTTTACAGTGAAGCAGGGTGGGCAGTTAAGCGCCAATGGCAATTTATGGCCATCTCCATTGAAAGCAGACTTACGTTTGCAACTATCAAAACTATCACTTAAACCCTTTGCCCCTTATGTAAACCAATTTGCATTATTACGACTCAATACGGGTAGTGCGGATGTCTCTGGTCAATTAAAACTAGCGCAAGAAGAAGTATTTAAACTTGCTTTTAATGGTAAATTTGGTGTGCAAAATCTTGCAGTAGTTGAAGAAGCTGATGATAAACCATTCCTCAGTTGGAAGCGATTAGGGAGTGACAATCTTAAGTTGTCACTGGCACCTAATAAGTTGCATATGGGGAATTTAAAAATTGAACAGCCCGCTGCTAAATTTATTATCTATCAAGATAAAACAACCAACCTAAACCGTATCCTGCGAAATAAAGCAGAGAGCAATCAAAATACGCAGAAAACTGAAGTAGTGAATGACTCCGAAATGGCAATCAAGACAAATGAGTCGCAACCTATTATTCAGGATTCTCTGATTAACGTTAAGCGACCTGAAGCAGAGCAAGCAGCTGTGGTAAGCCCCAAGAGTCGGTCAGCTAATCAAAACGCTACAACAGATGTTTTCCCTGTCGATATTGATGTAATTAGTATCAACGATGCAAAATTGGAGTTTGCCGATTTATCTCTGACACCGCAATTTGGTACTAATATACATTCCTTAAATGGTGTGGTTAATAGCTTATCAACTAAGTCAGACAAGGTTGCGCAAGTGGAAATGACAGGCAAGGTTGATGCCTATGGCAGTGCCAAAATTAGTGGTTCATTACAACCACTAAGCGCGACAGAGTTTACGGATATCAAGCTAGCCTTTGCTAATTTAGATATGAGTAAACTGACACCGTATTCTGGTAAGTTTGCAGGCAGATATATTGATTCAGGGCGACTTTCAGTTGATCTACATTACATAATTAAGCAGCAACAGCTGGTTGCTGAGAATAAATTTGTGATTAATAAAATTAAACTTGGTGAAAAGGTTGAAAGTGATGATGCTGCGGATCTGCCGCTAGATTTAGCCATCGCCATATTAGAAGATAGTAATGGTGTGATTGATTTAGACCTGCCGATTAAAGGTAGTCTTGATAATCCAGAATTCAGCTTTGCTAGTATTGCATGGAAAGCATTTAGAAATGTGATCACAAAAATTGTGACAGCGCCATTCCGCGTGTTAGGAAAGTTATTTGGCGGTGATGGTGAAGACTTTGATGGCATCCATTTTGAAGCTGGGGTTAGTGAAGTTGCACCACCAGAGTTGGAAAAGCTTAAGAATGTTAGCCTAGCACTCGCAAAAAGGCAGGGACTAGCGCTAGGCATTGTGCCAGCTTATAGTCTTGTAGCGGATACGGAAGCGATAAAAATGGAGCGTTATCGTCGACAGGTGATGGAAGAAATGGGCGTAGAACTGGAAGATGGACAGAAGCCTGGTCCCATTGATTTAACGAATGAGGATGTTCAGGATGCAGTTGATGCCTTATATAACGACTTAACCAATAAGGGTTTGTTTAAACGTCTGGCTTCTAAGTTTGAGGAGCCCGAAGAGGGTCACTATGAAAAAGCGCAAGCGAAACTCATAGAGAGTATTGAGGTGAGCAAATCTGATCTAATCACACTTGCACAGGCAAGAGGCGAAGCAATCAAAACAGCGCTTATAAGTAATGGTGTGAGTCAAGAGAGGCTCACTCTGGCTGATGTCGTGGAGGTTAAGGCAGAAGATAAAACCGTGATTACAACTTTGACTATAGATGTTAGGTCTTCATCTACGACACCGCCTGAAACAACAGCGCAGTAAAGCAGTTTTAAACTTCAGTTACACTAATATTTACTGTGTTTTTTTGGCTTTTCCGTCAGCGTTAGGATGCCTCTCAATAGTTGTACTTCCTCTTTTTCTAAGCGCGCTCTTGCATACAAACGCCGCAATCGCTCAAAGAGTTTTTTTGGTGCTCGGGGGTTGATATAGCCAATTAAGGTAAGCACTTGTTTTAAGTGATCGTAAAAGCGTTCTAAATCTTCTTGTGTTGCTAGCTCAACCGGTTTTTCATCGTAATGAATGTTGCCATCGGTAATTGCCATACGTAACTCATAACACATGATTTGTACTGCTTGAGCAAGATTCAACGACGAATAATCGGGATTGGCAGGTATGGTTGCAAGAAGATGACATTTACTCGCTTCCGCTGTGCTTAAACCGCTTGTTTCATTGCCAAATACTAATGCTATCTGTTGGTTGCTGGCTAGCTGTTTGGTTTTAGCCGCCGCTTCTCGTACGTTCACCACTTCTTGAGACAGAGATCGTTCTTTACCGCTGACAGCGATAACGAAATTGCAATCCGCAATCGCATCATCTAAAGTTGTAGTGACAACTGCATGATCGAGCAAGTCTGCGGCATTGACAGCAAGTGACTTTGCTTCGCTATCCGGGAATTTTTTTGGACAAACCAAATAAAGGCGACTAAGGCCCATCGTTTTCATCGCGCGCGCTGTTGAGCCTATGTTGCCAGGGTGGCTGGTATGGCATAGAACGACGCGAATATTGTTAAATAGAGTGAGGTGATTGCTTTCAGGCATGCTTGCTTTGTGTAAATTACTGGATAACTCCGCATTTTACACTAGATGATAAATGGATGGCTTTATGTAGATTCTAGATAAAATAGCAGGCATTAAAAAAACGCCCCTATAGGACGTTTTATTCAGAAGGCCAAGACTATAAAATTAATGTGTCAATTTAGCCTTCCAGTCATTAAGCTTATCTTCTGCTTCCATTTTAGTCAGTTGATATTTTAACGCTAGGG
>JBFIGM010000185.1:0-3655 GCA_041602315.1 Methylophilaceae bacterium
TTCATCTAATGCCTGCTGGTGATAGGCGCCTTGTGCATAACTTCTATGATTGGTCATGGCGCAGTAAGTGTCGATTAGTCCTGCTGCTTGTGATTGCAAACTAAGTTTATCCCCCTTTAAGTGGAAAGGGTAACCACTACCGTCAATGCGTTCATGGTGCTCTGCAATTAATCTAATCACTTCTTTCGGGATACCTGGCGTTTCTCTTAAAATTTTTATACTTTCATCTACGTGTTTCTGTGCGTATTCATATTCTTCACGTGTCAATTTGCCATTTTTTAATAGAACATCAGTAGATAATTTAACTTTACCTACATCTTGTAAAAGCCCTGCTAAGCCCGATATTTTTATCTGCTCTTTTGGGAAGGCTAAAAAACTATTAAATGCCATTAATGTGACTGAGACATTTAATGCTAGATTATAAGCAAGGCCATCTGCTTTTTTCAGTTTGGCGAGCCATAGTAGTGCATCGGGAGTACGTCCGATACTTTCTACCATATTATCTAGCACATCACTCACACCAGTGATGTCTATTTGGTTATTGAGCGCGATATTATTAAACAAATCCCTTGTAACTAATTCAGATTTCTCAAAAACTGGGTAAATGTGCGCAATTTCCTCTTCTACTGGTGGCTCTAGCTCATAGATAGCCTTTTCATCTTCCGTTAAGTGACTCAGTTCAATGTCCAAATTTTCAAATTTAACTGGTGACTTTGGTTTCTTTTTAGAAAATAAATTACTAATAAAACCACCTACACTATCGATAAAACCAGCTGTTGCATCCTGATTGTTGGATTGCTTATTCTCATTGTAGGGAAGTGTTGTTTGTAGCGTAGCATCTGCGCCCTGACGAACATTAAAAATTGTGCCTTCAGCCTCATTAGGTATTGCATTTTTTACAGGCTGGTAATTTTTTACTTCACGCAGAATGTCCACGAAAGACACTTTTTCACCACGTCTCGCTTTATTTAATGTCGGCGTTTTTACATTATCAGGTTGTTGTGTTGAGGTAATTCTTACAGTCTGTGCACGTTTGATAGCAACTTTTGGTTTTTCTGCTGCAATGAATTGATGGCCAATTGACCTTGTGCGATCAATGTATACATGTGCACATGTGGACTTCATTTTTTCTAGATCATCAGTATTTTCTAACACAAAACCTTGAAGCAAAAAGTCGGACTCAATCCAAGGTTTGTCCAACTCTGCAACGAACATGCCAAGCTCCAAGGCACTGACTGGTATTTTTTCATGTTTAATATTATTCATACTAACTATTCAATGTTTGTATATGTGCTAGCGCACTTTCTGCTAATGATGGTAAATGATAACCACCCTCAAGAGAAGAAATAATGCGGTTGTGATTACATTTTTTTACAATCTCTTTTATCTTTGTCGTAATCCAAACATAATCCTCCTCTGTTAGTGCAAGATTTGCTAAAGGGTCATTGATGTGTGCATCAAATCCCGCGGAAATAAAAATAATATCTGGCTTAAAAGCTACCAAGGCGGGTTCAAACTTATCTTGGTAGATCGTTTTGAATGATTTACCGTCGCTGTTTGCAGGTAAGGGTGTATTGAGCATATGTGTACTAGAAGATTCAGCGCCGCTATATGGATAAAAAGGATGTTGGAATGTAGAGCACAGCATAACATTGGGGTTGTTTTTGAAAATGTCTTCTGTACCGTCACCATGATGCACATCAAAGTCAATGATAGCTGCGCGTTTTAATTTATATTTTTCTAATGCATAGGCAACAGCTATCGCTACATGGTTGAATATACAAAAACCCGCACTGTTTTCTCGCCCAGCATGGTGTCCAGGCGGCCTAATACAGCAGAAAGCATTATCTACTTCTTTTTGCATCACTAAATCCGTGGCTAATATAACAGCGCCTGTCGCGTGTAGCGTTGCTTGTAAACTCATTGGCCCCATTGCAGTATCTCCATCAAGCCTGACTAGGCCAGCTTTGGGAGCAATGTTGAATATATAGTCTACATAACGTTGACTGTGTACTCTAAGTAAAGCTTCTTTTTCTGCAATTGGCGCTTCATAGTAAGCTAATTTAGTGTTTAAATCTGATGCCAATACAGCATTCTTGATGGCGGTTATGCGCGCAGGAGATTCTGGATGACTACCATCCATAACATGAAGCATGGTGTCAGGGTGTGATATAAAAGCCGTTTTAGTCACAATAAATTAATAGTAGCACAATTTATTGAGCGGTTATTTCATTCAATAGCTTTCTGTAAAAATCTAATCTGGTTGGATGGATGTCGCCATTCTCAGTCGCTTTGACTATGGCACAGTCGGGCTCGACTTGATGTGTACAATCACTAAATCTACAATGCCCTAAAAATGGCCTGAACTCAATAAATGCGTGTTCTATTTCTGCTTGGGTTAAGTGACTTAAGCCAAACTCTTGCAAGCCTGGTGAGTCAATGAGCGAGCTATTCTCATCAATGTGATATAAATGCGCAGCAGTAGTGGTATGTTTGCCACTGTCAAGCGTGTTGCTGACTTCTTGGGTTCTAACCGACGCATCTGGAAGCAGTGCATTAATTATGGTTGATTTACCCATGCCTGATTGGCCAACAAGTACACTCTGTTGATTCAACAAAAAAGGCCGTAAAGGGGAAATATCTTTTTTTGCAGACAAGTAAACAGTTTGATAATTTAAACTTTCATACACTTTGAGTTTACGCTTTGCATTATTGGCTTCTTCTAGGTCACATTTGTTTAATACAATTAACGGTTTAATGCCTGCTGCTTCTACAGCGGTTAAACAGCGGTTAAGCAAAGCCTCATAAAAGCTTGGTTGCGTTGCTAATACAATCACTGCTTGCGTGACGTTGGCTGCAAGTGTTTTACTTTTATAGGCATTGCTACGATAGAGTAGGCTGGTGCGTGGTTCATAAGACTCAACAACACCCTCATGTTTATCCGTTAATTTGATATTGACGATATCACCGCATGCTAAATCAGTTTTTTTACCTCTAGTGACACAACTGATTTTTGTTTTATCGGATAGTTCTACTTGATAGCGCTTACCATAGGCTGCGGTCACTAAGCCTTGCAAGATTTGTTGTTGATTATTCAAATTGATAGTAGTGCTTATTGAGGTAGGCCGCCGCGTTGAACTCTTCTTCGTCAAACCATTGTAAATTTAAATTAGTATTGCAAGCGCGTACTTGTGTCAGCAGGGCTTTGGCAGATTCGACTTTTCTGAATGGTCGCGTATAAATTTCAGAGCCATCTCCACCATAACTCGAAGCATGACAGCTGATGCAATTTTTTTCGACAAGCGCTTTACCTGCCGAAATGTCTGCATCTGCAAAAAAATCAGATGCAGATGCATGGATGGCGATAATGCTTAAATATAGGAATAAAAGCTTGTGCATACTGCATCAGACCGAAATAGTGTTAGCTGCTAGTATACGCTGCTAGCTTTGAAATGCGAATGCTTGCAGGCGGATGTGAATCATAAAAAGCAGAATGTAATGGATCCGGTGTTAGTGTTGATGCGTTATCACGATAAAGTTTAACTAACGCTTCGACTAAATCCTTTGCATTGGCATTTTTTGCCGCATAGTCATCTGCCTCAAACTCATTTTTTCTAGAATAGCTTGCCATTAATGGGCGAATAAGAAATAGGAA
>JBFIGM010000186.1:0-3541 GCA_041602315.1 Methylophilaceae bacterium
ACTTCAAGTGAGGGTTTTGCCACCAAGTTAAATGATTGGGCAACCACCTCACTAAACATCACACTGACGAATAGAACAAATAATATCAATGATGCAATTGATGCGATTGAAGATGAAGTGGCATTGCGTGAAGTGCGCCTTGCTAGTTTAGAAAAGCGCTATACAGCACAGTTTACCAACTTGAATGTCGTATTAGCTGGCATGAGCTCGCAACAGAGCTTTATCAGCCAGGCTTTCAGTAATAGTAGCAGTAGCTAATCACTAAATTTAGAGGAAAAGATATGTTCGGAACTAGTGCTAATATTAATCAATATAAAAAGATAAGTATTGAGTCCAGTATTGATGCGGCAAACCCTGTAGAGCTCATTGTGATGCTCTATGACGGCGCGATTGTTGCCTGCAATGCAGCAATTCCTTATGTGAAGCAAGATGATTACAAAAATAGAAGCCACTATATCTATAAAGCCATCAGAATTATCCAATCTGGATTGAGAATGAGCCTGGATCATGAGGTCGGTGGTGATATTGCAACTAACTTAGATGCACTTTATATCTATATGACTAATCAGTTGGTTAAAGCAAATATAGAGGTTATAGAAGAGCCTATTAAGGAAGTAATACGTTTGCTGACAGAG
This sequence comes from Methylophilaceae bacterium, assembly GCA_041602315.1. Classification (GTDB taxonomy): domain Bacteria; phylum Pseudomonadota; class Gammaproteobacteria; order Burkholderiales; family Methylophilaceae. Next base: position 636 of record JBFIGM010000186.1, read on the forward strand.
TTGCGAAGTGCATGGCAGCAGATTAGTAAGACTGATGCAGCGAAAATGGCACCTTCAAAAGAAACGCTTAAGAAAAACGAAATTGCATATATGGAAAAGGTCTAATCATGAGTTACGAAAAAGTATGTTCATTATACGAGTCCGTTGCAGAAGTGACGAACCAGATGTTGCGGGCGGCACAAAATCAAGATTGGGATGAGCTTGCAGGGCTTGAGGTGACTTGTGCAGATTATGTAGAGCAGATACGTGATTATGATGAAGTGCAGCCCGAAGCCGGAGATGCCTATAAGCGTAAGCTTAAGAGTATCAAAGTGATTTTGGCCAACGACCGCGAAATTAGAAATTTGATGGCGCCCTGGATGATGAAGCTTAACAATATGCTGAGTAGCGGACATACAAACAATAAGGCAGTGAAGCATTTACGCATGTAACACAATGACAACTGATGGATAAATCTAGCAACATGATGAGCGTTAAGCCCTTGGCTAAAATTAGCCCGCTCACTGCTGTTGCTGGAATTGGACAAGCGGCACAGGCGTTAGAGTCCAGAGCTGAAAACTTAGCAAAACAGCATGCTGGATTAACAGCAAAATTGGCGCAGATAACGCTCAAAGCCCCTACTGGAAACACGGTATCGACGGCCAGTGTTAGCGATGCGGCAAAATTAATTGATCAAGCGCTTAAACAAGCAGAAGCTACCGGTGTTTCTGGAAAGTTCGTGGCACAGGAAGTGATTAGTCACCGACCCAATAACCCAGAAGTCGTCGCACAACAACTAAGAGCAGCTATCAGTAACAGTGGCTTGTTTTATGAATCTCACCTAAAAGCTTTTGTTGAAGGTCATCGTCATCTCAATGCGATTAAGCAAGAACCACAAAATCAGCTACAACAAAATTTACAGGCAATATTGCCGCAGCAATTGCATATTCTGGAGCATCAGCGATTATCGTGGCATGGAGAAGTTTGGCCAAATCAACCGATGGAATGGAATGTATATCTGCATAATGAGCAAGAAGGTAATCAGCGACAACAAACTAGCGAAACTGAGTTGAGTGAATCTATCTCTAGTGATTTGACTTTGCATTTACCTCACCTAGGTAAAGTGACAGCAAAGATTAGCATCCACAATGGACGGATGCAGATCGGTATGTCAGCAGAGGAAAAGGTCGCTGTAGCATTAATGAATGCGAATAAACTCTCTTTACTAAATGCAATAACTCGACATGGGCAGGCACTAGAGCGCTTGACGGTTACCAGTGATGACTAAAGCAAGCCCACAGCAGCAAGCTGTTGCACTTGCCTATGATGATGTGAATGACTTTGCGCCAAAAATAGCAGCAAAAGGACGTGGCTTAATAGCAGAGCAGATTATTGCAAAAGCAAAAGAAAATGGCGTTGCAGTCCATGAGTCGAAAGAGCTGGTAGCGATGTTGATGCAAGTGGATCTAGATGATCATATTCCTCCATCACTATATCAGGCAATAGCAGAAATTTTGGCATGGTTATATGCTTTGGAATCAGGGCATCCAGTTCCAGCACCACAGTTAAGCTTGCCCGAAATAAGCTAAAAAAGCATTAGTAGGTAAAGACTTATGCTTATACCTGCATATTCATAATGTCTTGGTATGCAGAAACAAGTTTGTTTCTAACCTGTACTGTTGCCTGAAATGCAATATTTGATTTTTGGCCGGCAATCATGACATCTGAAAGACTGACACTGTCATCGCCCAGTACAAAGTTTTTGCTTAATGTCTCAGCGGTACGTTGTGTTTGATTAACTTGATTTAAGGAGGCTTTTAAAGCATCAGAGAAATTGACTTTATCAGACTTTTCACTTTTTTGTATTTCATTTGCGATGCCAAGGTCATTCGTAGCGCGCACCTGTGGTCGCTGTGCCGCAGCTTTCATCTGCGCCAACATAGATTCTATTCTTGCTGAGTCTATACCGCCTGTTTTCATTTGTGCCTCCGTTTAGCCATTTATCTTAATAATTGACATGTAGCTAATTTAACATTTTGTTGTAGATAGTAGCTTTGAAATAAGATGGAAAAAAGCGCTTTATTCAAGCATTGAAAAGCTAAAGTTTTCCGCATAATGGGATTTAACAAGTCATCAATGTGATTTTGTAATAGCGTGTAGCGTGTAGCGTGTAGCGCGCATCGCATGACGCAAGCAAAATTGAAGTGGAGAGAAAAACAATGGCACAAGATGCAGCCTTAAATAACGGGGTACCTAGCCTTTTACCTCAACAAATAGGTAGCAAATTATTCTTACTTGCTGGAATAGCAGCAGTAATTGCAGTGATGGTTGTTTTCTGGCTATGGAGCCAGCAACCAGACTACCGAGTATTGTTTTCAAATTTTACTGATAAAGATGGCGGGGCAATTGTTGCTGCGTTAGATAAAATGAATGTCCCATACAAACTCTCGGATAGCGGGACAGCTATCTTGGTTCCTGCCGCACAAGTTCATCAAGCAAGATTGAAACTCGCATCAGAAGGTCTACCTAAAGGCGGCAACATTGGTTTTGAGCTATTAGAAAAACAGAAGTTTGGTGTTTCGCAATTTGTAGAACAAGTTAACTTTCAGCGTGGTCTGGAAGGTGAATTAGAGCGCAGTATTCAAGCAATCGATTCAGTTGAGTCTGCGATTATCCATTTAGCGATTCCAAAACAGTCTGTGTTTGTGCGTGATCAGCAAAAACCAACTGCCTCTGTACTATTAAACGTATTACCGGGCAGACAATTAGATGCCAACCAAGTGAGCGCTGTTGTACATTTGGTGGCGAGTAGTGTGCCTAATCTACCTACTACAAATGTCACTGTAGTCGATCAAAATGGTAATTTGCTTTCTGATACAGCAAAAAAACCTGGCGCAAAAAATTTGGATCCAGCACAGCTTAAATAT
>JBFIGM010000187.1:0-3540 GCA_041602315.1 Methylophilaceae bacterium
CGTAAATTATATGCTTAATTTACATACTTAATACTAGTCTTTCTAAATATTTTTGCACTATTTGAAATATTAAATATCATTAAGTGTTTCTTTGAATGCAAACTTTGATATAATGCGCGACTTGCAAATTAATTCTATCGTTGCAAAGATGGCCCGATAGCTCAGTTGGTAGAGCAGCGGATTGAAAATCCGCGTGTCACTGGTTCAATTCCAGTTCGGGCCACCAATAAAATCAAAGGCTTAGTTTATACTAGGCCTTTTTTGTTGCCTGAACGTGACAAAAACGTGAAATTTCAATCACGTTATCTTCACCAAAATGATCCAATCGTTTTGCAGCCTTTGCCAAATGCTCCGTTGCAAACTTTGCATACCGATCAACCATTGACCGCGTTTTCCATCCACCTAATTCCTTCAGCTCATCACAGCTTGTTCCCGCTTGGCGATGCCAAGAAGCCCAAGTATGACGCAAGTCATGAAATCTAAAATCCTCGAGTCCTGCTTTCTTTAATGCGGCAATCCAAGCATTATTCGATATGTTGTATCGAATTGGCTCACCGTTATAAGTAAAACAATAGCGCGGATGTTTTCCGACTTGTTGCTGAAGTACAGCGACAGCACTTTTATTTAATGGAACCCCTCGAGGTGTGCCATTCTTCGTTTGGTCTAACCATGCGGTTTGTCGACTCAAATCAACACGATTCCATTCCAAACCAAGAATCTCTCGAGCGCGGCACCCCGTAGCTAAAGCATATTGCACAATAGCTGCCAAATGGGGAGGACAAACTGAAATAAGATTGTCTGCTTCCTCTTTTGTAAGCCACCGATCACGCTCTACTTCTCCTGACAACAAACTAATCTTTGGAATATGATCAATCCATTGCCATTCGTCACGTGCTGTTCTTAACAGATTCCGAATAATCGCTAGGTAGCGATTTACCGTTGCTGCTTTATTCCCTTTCTTCAGCTCACCTTGTACCACTGACCAAATCACGTCACCGTTAATCTGGTTTAATGTTAGCTTACCTAAGTAGGGATGTAAGTGAGCACAAATCCGCCTTACATCACGAAAACTTCTGAGCGTTGCTTTTACTTCGAGATACCGAACAACAGCTTCTTGCCATGTGCGATGGGGCTTCACACCAAAATGCACCTCCCGATAGGCATCCAGCTTAACTTTTGCTAGGTATGCTTCAGCATCTGCTCGGTCTGTAGTCCCAGAACTTTGGCGTATTCTTTTGCCGTTTGCGAGTGTCGCATTGATCCACCAATAGGCCGAATCGTCTCGCTTATAGATTCCGGTTTCACGGGCCATATAAACTCCTTTCCGGCCCGCCCTCGCTGCTTATATTCCTCTAACCAAAGATCTAAGTCAACCCTGTCATATACTAGACGGCGACCAAGTTTCACCGCTGGAATATCGAGTTCACTTAAGAGCGTCACACCTATTCCTAAGTAAGAAGCTGCTTCCTCTCTAGAAAGACAACGTATAGGCGGCAAAGGCAGAACGTTATCTTTCATGATTACTCACCGTCAGAAGCTCTACGATAGGCTTCAGATTGATACGAGAGGTCTTGTTCTTCAAGGTTATTGTTAATGGTATTAAACATTCTTGCTTTGGGTAATACCTTGCTCAGAATGTACTCATCCACGTGTTGATCGTATTTCTTCGCTTTCTCGCAGATATGGTATGTAAACACATCAAAAAATGTTCGTAAGGCACTATCTGGATCATCATGACCATGTGCTGCCATCCATGTTGTGTACGCACTGAAAGCACGATCTAAGGTCGCCTCATCATTTGGTATACGCTGATTGCTAAAACGACTTTTAAGCGGCGAGTTATTAGTTTCCCAATCAATGCTTGCCAGTTGTTGCCATAGTACATGCACAGGCCATCTAGCACGTGTTTGATCATCTTCATTTGGGATGGTGAGCTTTAACCATTCTGTTGTGGCATAAGACCAAAGACCGTTTAAATAAAACAGTACTTCAGTTAATGGAATAATTCCCTTCTGCTTTAAGAAGTCACGTTTAAACTCAAACTCTAACCGCCAGACTGGTTCACCTTCTAATCGCCCAGCCATTTCCCATAATGGAAGCAAATAACCTTTATTACTTTTAACGATTTCTAGTAATTTATCGTAAAGCCTTGCAGCAATGACACCTCCCATGCCAATTGCCCAACCAGTAAAGCGTTTATCCGAAGCATAAGCATTTACAGAACCTGCTCTAGTGACCCATGCTTCACGTGTCCATGCTTCCATATTCTGATGCGAGACAAAGTCCACGTACAGATCAATACGGCTCACATTCGCTGTTGATTGAAGGACACCGAGCTCATTCAAAATGTCGTAAAGATGTTTTTCTGCTTGTTCTGGTGTCTTATACGTCAGGTATTCACTAGAGACTTTGACATAAGCCATAGGAACCGCTTTATTAGGGCGTGATAACTGAATACGAAAGGCGTTATCTTCAAGAATATAGGCAAACTTGGATGTCCCCTTATCTTTGACTTCAAATAAGTGATCCCCTACTTTTAGTTGTGCTTTGGCTTTTTGCTCTGGATTATCGGAACGGGCTAAATGTCTGAGTGTAGTAAGTCGCTCATTGACTCGATCATAGAGTTCACCTTGATAAGAAAGGTAAAGACTATCAACCCCAATTCTTAATATCTTGATCTTATTATTATCATTATTGCTGTTATTAGTAGCTGTGTTACTAGGCACCGCTACTGTTTCTCGGCTATCCGCCGCACACTGCGCGTGCAGTGTGCGTGTGGTAGCCTGCGAAACGTGTTCTTGTGAATGATTTAACTGCTGATTAGATGGCATATCCAAATACTCCTAGAAATTGAGTACCAGCGTCCCAAATCGGTTACTGGATTGGATACCTATTATTTACATCTAAAGAAATTACACACTGAAGTAAAAATTTATTTTCACAATGTTGACAAATTCAATTTAACGACTTTTCTTATATTTTTTTAGGTGATCAGAAAAAGAATTTAAATCATATGGAGGTGTTTCAAAGTCCTTAATATCGCAATCATCATATAAATAAAAAAGCTCCTTACTTGTAAATTTATCGAGTACTTTAACCATATCCAAAAAGTAAAACATGGCATACAAACCTTTATGCTTGATTCTGCCTGATAAGCTTGGGGCTGATTGCTTTGTAAGGATTTTTTGAATGAAATTAAGTTCTTGATCTTGCTGTGCCTTAGCGTATCGTTCTCTAAAGTATGGATGCTCAGTTAATAAACTATGGTCAACCTTCACAGCATCAGTAAATGACTTCTCATTCCCTCCAATAGCTTCTTGTACTAGCTTTGACAGGCTCTTGCCATAAACCATTATTGAAAAAACATTGTGATAAATAGCTAGGCTGGAAAGGCATAAATACTGTATCTGCTTTATTTGTTCTGGCGTATATTTTGAATCAGGATCTTCATCGCCAAAGTTAGGATATTCTCTGAGTTTAGTCAGATAATTCTGTGAATCAATCAAAAAATTATCAAAGAAATCATCTAAATCCTTATAC
>JBFIGM010000188.1:0-3519 GCA_041602315.1 Methylophilaceae bacterium
GCAGGATAGCGATAACTTGACCACTAACACCTATGTTGGGTATTTCTACTTTCAAGCCTTTTTGAATTTTGGCAGCATCTTCAATTGGTATGTTCATCTCCAACCACAATGGATTTAGCTGTGCAATTTGATACAGCGGCATCCCACTATCGAGACGGTCACCTACTTTGGCATTTTGCGTAATCACTTGGCCTTTCATCGGAGCGGCAATCTTAATCTAGCTTTGCATGCTGTTGCTACTACTCAAACGATTAATTGTTGCATCAGTCATTCCCGCCAAGCGTAATGATTGCTTCTTTTGCATCACCTCGGTTTGAAGAGCTTCTTGCGCACTTTTAGATTCCATATAGCGCCTGTTTGGGATAATACCTTCTTCAGCTAAACTTTTATCGCGTGTAGTTGTTTGTATTGCCAAAGCTAGTTTGGTTTTTGCTTGCAGATACTCGCCTTGCAAGCCAATCAATTCATTACTACTTATCTCAGCTAACACTTCTCCCTTCTCAACTTCCTGCCCTGTAGCAACTCGCAAAGCACTAATTAATCCATGTTGCGGCATACTCACTATTTGTGTTTGATCGTTTGGCAGTGTTACTTCAGCACTATATTGACGCATATAGTGGTCAGCACCCTCATTCACTTGCTTTGTTGTTACTTGCATTTGTTTGATTTGCGCATTGCTTAAAGGTAATGATTCAGCAAACCCAGTTAACGGTAATAACAATGCAATGCTGATAATGCTTATTAATTTATTCATGGTAAAACTCCTACAGCTTGGTTATATCTGGCAATATTCCATTGATGTTGTATTTGCACTGCACGGTATTTTCGCTCTGCATCAAAGGTTTGGCTTTTAATTCTAATTAGCGTAGCAAGGTCATGTTCTCCGAGCGCATAGGCTTTTTCTGCAAGCCGCAAACTCTCACTGGCTATTTCCCAGTGCTGTTTGGCTAGCGCTTGCTCATCTTCACTTACTTCGAGGTTATGTTCGGCCTCATGTAGTGCCGCCTCTAATACTCTTTTAAGCTCTTCACGCTCTGATAGCGCCTGGCCCAAACTCATTTCCGAAGCAGCAGTAATTGGTGTGGTTCTTGCTGGTGTGGCAAAAGGTATTCGAATACTGAGCCCCATGCTTTGGTTATATTGCGTATCAAATGCGCCCTGGGAATTTCTCGCATTGATTAAAACTTGTATGTTTTCTTTTTTCTCAATATTGGCAAGATTGCGTTGCTCTTCTGCATATTGGACCTTAGCAAGGACAGCAAGCCAAACAGGTGATTGTTCATAGTTATCCAACGAAGACTTTTCTTCACTAAAATCCTGAGGAATCTGATTTAAACCTGTCACCAATTTATAGCGAAACCTCGCGTGCATTAGCTCTGCATGCGCCAGTAGTTTATTTTTAGATGCCTCTAGTGTCTCTTGCTGGGCTAGTAACAAATCCGTTTTTGCTGCTTCACCAGCCTGAAAACTTTTATTTACTTTTTCTTCTAGAGCCAATGCACTTTGATACTTAGCCTCAGTCAAGGCAAGCTCATTTTCATTAAATGCAATACCCCAAACAGCTTCTCGCAACAAACCGGCGGTTTGTATGGCTAGCGCAGATTGACTAGCCTCTAAATTCAAAGCACTCAACTCAGCAACCTTCTCTCTCGCCTCACGCTGGTTTGGCAACCAAAGAGGCAGTTCTAGTGTCGCTTGATAATCACGCTCATTTCGGCCACTACCTATACGGTCATTCTGATGATACAGCGTGATAGCAGGTGCATTTGGCAACCAACTGTCTGCAAGCGCCTGCTTTGCCGACACACCAAACTGCTGTGAATTAAGATTAGCTTGCTGCGGTTGATGTTTAACCGTTTCGTTTAATACATCTTTCAAACTCAGTGAAGAGTTGATATGCAGTATATCTTTATGCAGATCATCTTCTGCAGCAATGCCAGTACTCGTAGTAAAAATGAAAGGCATTATCCAAATGCTAAATAGCAAGGAAGATAGTTTCATTGAACACTCCTAAAAACTATAGAACAGGTGCCAGCGGCACCAATTAAAGATTAGTTTTAGGCGTGCGGAGGCGCGTGTGACAACGGCCGATGATAAGAAAATGCTTGTTTATATTGAAAAACGGATGCGGGTCTAACAAACCATGTAACAAAAATAAATGCAATGAAGCCAAACAAAACTGCGCTAAAACTGATTACATCTATTGCTTCTTGATTAAGGATTGCCTGATCAACATTCACCATGGTTGAATCCAGACTACGGTCTACAAGATGTGTATGTGTATCGGCCTCAACCTGAACAGGTAAATATGTAGAAGCAGTATTAGCATCTAGCGTGTGTAGATGTAACACCTGAGAACCAACAGTCTCATGTGCTTGATCACCGTTATAGTGAACGTGCAGAAATGGCAATAGCAACTGCATGATGCCCAAGCAGAGAATCAGTGCAAAAGTAAAGCGTTTTGTCATAACGGAAATCATGCAATCAATTTACCAAATTAGCTTGCTAGATACAATGCATATAACAGTCAAGATATGGTTATTACGTCAAATGACGTAAAAGATTAACTGTCTCATTGGCGCAAGTAACGCGCAAACAGTTTCTTAAGTTAGTCTTCGCAACGGATTCTCATGTAAAATCTTACCTTTTAGCTTACGCGCAACGATAACAATGGCATTAACTTTTCAACAAATCATTTTAAACTTGCAATCTTATTGGGATAAACAAGGCTGTACGTTACTGCAACCGTACGATATGGAAGTTGGCGCTGGTACCAGCCACACAGCGACATTTCTGCGGGCACTAGGGCCGGAGCCATGGAAAGCAGCCTATGTGCAGCCTAGTCGCCGTCCTAGCGATGGTCGCTATGGTGAAAACCCAAACCGCTTACAACACTATTACCAGTTTCAAGTTGTATTAAAACCAGCGCCTTCCGACATTATGGATTTGTATTTAGGTTCGCTTGAAGCGTTAGGTTTTGACCTGAAACAAAACGATGTCCGCTTCGTAGAAGATGATTGGGAAAACCCAACACTTGGTGCTTGGGGTTTAGGTTGGGAAGTATGGCTAAATGGGATGGAAGTCACTCAGTTTACTTATTTCCAACAAGTGGGTGGAATTAACTGCAAACCTATTACGGGTGAAATCACTTACGGGTTAGAGCGGTTGGCGATGTATTTGCAAGGTGTGGAGAATGTGTATGATTTGGAATACTCTCCAGGCGTAAAATATGGTGACGTGTTCTTACAAAATGAAAAAGAACAATCAGCATACAATTTTGAACATTCAGATATTGAATTTTTGCTAACCGCATTTAACGCGCACGAAAAACAAGCACAACACTTAATGAACGAAAAGCTTGCACTGCCTGCTTATGAGCAGGTACTAAAAGCAGCACACACATTCAATCTGCTCGATGCGCGTGGTGCTATTTCCGTCACCGAGCGTGCAGCTTATATTGGTCGTATTCGTAACTTAGCGCGTAGTGTTGCAGCGAGTTATCTTGATAGTCGTGCCCGC
>JBFIGM010000189.1:0-3504 GCA_041602315.1 Methylophilaceae bacterium
TCAGTTATTTTTACGACAGGGATGTTAACGAATTGATGCAGAAAATGCTAAAAATGCTAGAGCCAGCTTTGACTGTCATTTTAGGTTTGATTTTAATGTTTATTATGGTCTCAGTACTTGGTCCAGTTTATGACTCATTTAGTCACATGAAGATATAAATGCTTGGTAGCTCACAAAAACTAATTTTATGTATCACTAACCAAAGCTTAACCGCTGGGCTTTGGCATGGGTCAAAGCTGCAGTCATATCAGATCTTTGAGAATCATGATGAAGATTACACAGCGTTTAGTGTTTTTTTATCCAAGTATAAGGACATTAATGTCTATTTGATGGTTGATGCCATTGAGGAAGACTATAAGTTAGAAGCCTTGCCACATACAACAGGGAGTGCAAGACGAGAGATTGTTGCACGTAAGCTCAGTCAGTTTAATCGCAATAGTACCTATCGCGCCGCGCATTACATCAATCGAGATAAAAACAAGCGAAAAGATGACAACTTTTTATTTGTTGCGCTAAGTAATACCGATTTTATGCAAGGCTGGATGGATTCCATACAAGCAGAACACATACCGTTGGTTGGTGTTTATTTGCTTCCTATGGTCAGTCAGGTAATTGTCAGACAAATGAAATTGATGTCGCCACATATCTTGTTATGTGAGCGCTTGTCTTCTGGTTTGCGACAAACTTATCTACATAACGGACGTTTGCGCATGAGCCGCTTAACACCTATGACCAATGTTAAGCCAGCACAACTTTCCTATTTTTATCTCGTGGAGATTGAAAAAACGCGTCTGTATTTATTGAGCCAGCGTTTAATTGCAGCGGAAACACCGCTACAAATGATTTTACCTGCAATTGATGAAACCAGTGATGACATCGCAAAAAGTATTAGCCAAGACCAAGGCATTGAATGTAAAACTGTTGATATTCTCACTTTTGCAAAAAACAGCAATATTAGTCAGGACGTTGTTAAATCACATCCAGAGTTGTTGCACATGCAGCTACTGGCAAATGGCAATATTCCTGATAATCTGGCACCAGCAGAGCTAACAAAAACACATAACATCAAAAATTTATGTCGTAATATTAATTTAGTTACCATTCTGGTATTGATGGCAGGCGTATTGGTTTCTGGTATTTATTTTTTTCAAGCTTACCAAACAAGGCTTAATATCGAAGAAACAGCTGCCATGAAAGAAAAGCAACTACAACAATATGAGCTTGTTGCGCAGAACTACCCAGAAACGCCTGTACCAGGGCCCGATTTAAAAGCAGCAGTAGAAATAGCAGGTGCAATTAATCATGAAACACCCAAAAAAATGATGCAGGTTATTAGTTCTGCATTGAAAGATAAGCCAGAAATTGCCATAAATCGGATTCGATGGGTGCAAACAAATCAGCTAGATATAAAAGATGGTAACGAAAGCGCACTAGGTAATAGTGCTACACAACAAGTAGCTGGAACGCCTGAATTAGCGTTAAGGCAAATTGGTTTTATCAATGCAGAAATAAGACGTTTTAAAGGTGATTACCGTGCAGCATTGGCAAGTGTGAGTCGATTTGCTAACCAATTAAGAGCAAACCCATCTGTTGAACAAGTAAAAATCTTGCAAGAGCCAGTCAATGTCAGTTCGCTAGCAAACTTACAAGGTAGTACACGTGATGAAAATACAGCCCAAAGAACACCAGCAATCTTCAAATTAAAAGTGGTGTTAAAGTCTGAAGAAAGTGAGTCTTTAGAATGACTTTGACGCAAAAAGATTGGCGACAATTAAGATTTCCTATTTTAGGCCTCGGGCTGGCTCTGATAGCAGCTGGCTTACTCGCAAGCTTTGCAGATCAATATCGTACAGAAGAAAAGCAAGCGCTGCAGATAGAGCAAGGCCTATATAATCAAGCGCGACAAAAATTTGAGTCATCAGGCCAAGAAAAAGAAACCATCATTAAATATTTACCGGAATATAACCGCTTGCTAGCGCAGGGCTTTATTGGTGAAGAACGAAGAATAGAATGGATTGAGCGCCTAAGGCAAATTCACGGGCAATACAATCTCTTCAGCATAGACTATAGTATTGGGCAGCAAGAAAGATACCAGCCAAGTTTTATAACCAATGCAGGTAATCATATTATCAATCGCTCTGTTATGGAGTTAAAGTTAGATATGTTGCATGAGGGTGACCTTATTCATTTGATAGAAGATTTGCATCAAGAAACACCACCATTCTTGGTGCGGGAATGCGAAATAACAAGGCCAATCGGTACAGACATCGACAGTAAAAAAATGACTGCTAATTTGAAAGCAGTCTGTGATATTGATTGGATAACATTACGAGATCCTGAGTTAGGAAAAGGTTTGTAATGAAACGCTTGATTTTGGCTATTAGTGTAAGCTTACAATTTATGCAGCCAGTTTATGCAGATGATGCGTTAGGTAGATTATTTTCTACGCCAGCAGAACGTGAGCGATTAGACCAATTGAGAGAGCAACAAAAGAATAAACCCGTTGAAACCATTGTAGAAGCCACAGTTATCGAAAGTAAACCAGTTGCATTGCCTAATACTATTAATGTGCAAGGCTATGTAAAGCGCAGCGACGGCAAAGATGGGACAGTATGGATCAATGGTGAAGCGCTGCAAGAAAATTCTGGCAATCAAGATGTACAAGTTGGTGATTTGACTATAAATAGCAATGCTATTCCCATTAGAATTCCTGCCAATGGTAAGCGTTTAAGTTTAAAAGCTGGGCAAGAGTATGATCCTGCAAATAATCGCGTATACAAATCGCCCAGTTACAGCATTAGTAAAAATTCAGGCACGATAGGTAATGAAAGTCGGCCATAGAGAACAAGGTTTAGCATTATTAATGCTGGTTTTTTTACTGGCATTCACAGTTGTCATATATACGATAAATGCCATTGATACAAATGGTATTAATCAGAAACGTGAGCAAAAGACATCTGAAGCATTGGCTGAAGCAAAAGCAGCGCTTTTGGGTGAGGTTGTGCGTGTAGAAGAAGCTGAGCTTGGCGCTAAAATTACCGAAGCTATTTACTTGCCAAATCCTGACATCGCTGGAGGATTGGGTGAAGGGATTGAAGCTGGAAATTTAGGTGGACAGAATCGAGTTGTTTTAGGCAAGCTACCTTGGAGAGATTTGGATTTTCATGCGATAAAAGATGGATGGGGAGAGTGCTTATGGTATGTAGTATCTGGGAGTTATAAAAGAAACCCATCAACCGATTTAATATATAACTGGGATAGGCAGGGGCAAATAGATATTATTGATGCTAATGCTACTTATGTTGCTAATAATATAGTAGCTCTAATTGTAGCGCCAGGAGCGATATTAGAAGGACAAAATAGAGCACTAGGCGATGCTGGATATTTACAATGTGGCGGAAATTATGATGCTCGTAACTTTTTGGATACATTTAATAATGACGATGCAATTATTGGTAATGTGAATTATTTCCCAGGAAGCACAGATAATCGAGCAGCATCTAA
>JBFIGM010000190.1:0-3475 GCA_041602315.1 Methylophilaceae bacterium
ATGATGGGTATGGGTGAGCCTTTAGCTAATTACGACAATGTGGTAACTGCGATGCAAATTATGTTGGATGACAGCGCCTATGGCTTAAGCCGTCGACGTGTGACGTTGTCAACAAGTGGATTGGTGCCGCAAATGGATCGCTTAAAAGAAGATTGCCCAGTGGCATTGGCTGTGTCATTGCATGCACCGAATGATACATTACGCGATGTCATTGTGCCGATTAATAAAAAATATCCAATTAAAGATTTAATGGCTGCATGTAATCGTTATTTAGAGAAGGCACCACGAGACTTTGTTACTTTTGAATATGTAATGCTTGATGGTGTCAATGATACAGTTGAACATGCACATCAGTTGTTAGAGGTGATTAAAGCTGTACCATGTAAGTTAAACTTAATTCCTTTTAATCCTTTCCCAAATAGTGGATATGCGACCTCTAAACCTAGTCATATCCGCGTTTTTCGTGATATTTTAATGAGCGCAGGCTATGTGGTAACAGTCCGTAAGACTAGAGGTGATGATATTGATGCTGCCTGTGGTCAATTAGCTGGTAAAGTCCTAGATAAAACACAACGCAGTGCTAAATATGTTCCTATTGAGGTGGCGCAATGAAACTAAAAATTAAAAACTTGATTGTTCTGACCTTTGTTTGTCTGTTGGTGGCTTGTGCAAACAACACTCCACGCACCAATGCTGGCTCAAATCAAGTTGATAGTCGAGCGCTGGCAAGTGCTAAAGCGCATACTAATTTAGGCGCTGCATACCTACAGCAGAATAAACTAGAAATAGCGCTTGACGAGTTTACACAAGCAACACAAATTATGCCGTCTTATGCAATGGCATATAACGGACTAGCCATGGTGAGAGCTGTACTTAGACAAGATGAAGAAGCAGAATATAACTTTAAAAAGTCAATTGAGCTAGATCCATCCATATCTGGCACACACAACAATTATGGTACTTTTTTATGCGATCGAGGTCGTTATGATGAGTCAATAGTACAGTTTCTAGAGGCGGTTAAAAATCCGCTCTATACAACCCCAAACTTGGCTTATGCTAATGCAGGAATTTGTGCTAAGCGAGGAAATGATACTGTTAGTGCTGAAAAATATTTAAGAAAGGCATTGCAAATACAACCACTCACGCATTCTGCGGCACATCAGCTTGCTGAAATTCAATTTAAAAGAGGAGAGGTTGTAGAGGCGAAAAAAACATTACAGAATGCCTTGGTTGCATCACCCAGTGCTGAGGTATTATGGTTAGGTGTCCAAATAGCACGCTCTCTAGGTAACAAGAATGATGAGGCAAGTTACGCGTTAGAGTTGCGTAGGCGTTATCCTGAAGCAAAAGAAACCCAACTATTGCTTAAACAGTATTCAGTTGATTAGTCAATCTTTAAAACGTTTAAGGGTTTGAAATGGCAAGAAAGCCTAAAAAAAGTGAATCAGTAGAATCAGAAAATATAGGCGTTGAAAACAGCGCTACATTATCCGGTGTAGACGAGCAGTCAGCGGATACAAATATAAGCTCGACAGATGAGGTGCAAGAGCCAAAAACGAACTGTGGTGGGGCATTAAACAGCGCTCGTGAAGCACAAGGCTTAACAGTTCAAGAGGTGGCCAAGCAATTAAGGTTAGGGGCCAAACAAATTCAGGCATTAGAAGCTGATGACTTTGCGTCATTGCCAGAGGCCACTATTGTTAAAGGGTTTATCAGAAATTATGCAAAGCTATTAAAAATTCCATCTGAGCCTTTAGTCGCTGCATATAACGAGATGAGGCCAGATAATGAGCGGCATGCTTACGCCTTAAATCCAGGCATTAATATGAAAATATCTGAGAGTAAGAATTCAGATAAGAGTCGTTATCTCGTGTTGACCTTGATACTATTGATTGTGGCTGGCGTTTGGTTTTTCTATCAAAATTTTGTGCAGAAACCCAGCCCAGTTAATCCAATACCAGAAATTGTTGAGGCTTTACCAGAGTTAGCATTGCCGGCTACGGAACGTATGCAGGATGACAATGCTAGCTTCCAATTGGAAATGCCTGACCAAAACAGTACAAGCACATCAAACGAAGCAGTAGACACAGAAAATACTGATGCAGTAGTTAATAATGTTCCTATAGAAGAAAATGTTACCGAGTTAACCTCGGATGCAGAAAATGATGCTGCGGAACAAGACAATACGCAATCAGACATTAGTACAGCTGAAAATGAAAACCAGGAAGTAACAGATACTGCACCAGCGCCTGGTAAAACAAGAATAACCTTTTCTGCTAAACAGGAAACATGGCTAAGTATTGTAAACACTTCTGGGGAAGAAATTTATAACAAAATTCTATATGCAGGCAACCGAGACGTGGTCGATGTCTGGCACCCAGCTGAAATTGTCGTCGGAAATGCCCATGGTACAACACTCATGGTAGATGGCAAGCCGATAGATTTGGCACCATACACGCGCATAAATGTAGCGCGTGTTCGCTTAGATAGATAATGTATTGATGCAATTGCTCTTTTTATTTTCACTAAATTTGAATTATGCGTAAAAGTACTCGACAAGTGATGGTTGGCCATGTGCCTGTAGGTGGTGGTTTGTACGGTACGGTACCTGCGCCAGTCGTTGTTCAAAGCATGACGAATACAGATACAGCTGACGCACAAGAAACGATTAAACAAGTATATGAGTTGTGGCAAGCTGGCAGTGAAGTAGTAAGAATCACGGTTAACTCTCCTGAGGCTGCAGCACAGGTTGGTACAATCAGAGCTGGCTTGGATACGATGGGTTGCAATGTACCGCTGGTTGGAGATTTTCATTACAACGGCCACAAACTACTTCAAGCTTATCCCGATTGCGCAAAAGCCCTAGCAAAATATCGAATAAACCCTGGGAATGTTGGAAAAGGCAGTAAGCGTGACGAGCAGTTTTCCAGCATGATAGAAACAGCGATTAAATACCAGAAAGCAGTCCGTATTGGGGTGAACTGGGGCAGTCTTGACCAAGTCAAAATGGCAAAAATGATGGATGAGAATGCAAAAGCTGAATTACCATTATCATCAGATGCGCTGATGAGAGAAGCGCTGATTCAATCTGCCTTGGAAAGCGCACTGCAGGCCTTGGCCATTGGTCTTGATCCGAACCAGATTATTATTTCTTGTAAAGTCAGCAATGTTCAAGATTTAGTTACTGTTTACAAGGATCTAAGCGCTCGCTGTGAATACCCGCTGCACTTGGGTTTGACAGAGGCTGGGATGGGTTCAAAAGGCATAGTTGCCTCAACTGCTGCGTTATCATTGCTCTTGCAAGAAGGAATTGGCGATACAATTCGAGTGAGCTTGACGCCAGAACCTAACGAATCCAGAACGAAAGAAGTCGTTGTTGCGCAAGAGATTCTGCAAACAATGGGCATACGCTCATTTACGCCGTTAGTAACAGCTTGTCCGGGTTGCGGGCGCACTACATCCACATATTTTCAAG
>JBFIGM010000191.1:0-3471 GCA_041602315.1 Methylophilaceae bacterium
GTCAATAGCTGAACGCGAAAACCCTACTGAAGACGCCATCGCTTACACCCAAGGACTGATGGATTTAGGCTCATTAGTCTGTTCACGCACAAAACCCAAATGTAATCAGTGCCCGCTAAATGTTGGCTGTCTAGCATTCGCTCATGACAAAACCCATAAGTTACCCACCCCTAAACCAAAAAAGGCATTACCAGAAAGAGAAACCGCCATGCTGATTATCCGCATGGGTAAAGAAATCTTACTGGAAAAACGCCCACAAAAAGGCATATGGGCTGGTTTATGGAGCCTACCTGAAGTCAATGTAAATGCCATTGCATCTGAAGCGGCAAAACAACTATTTGGTTTAGAAACAGAGCCAGAAGAAACGCTAGCAATTGTGAATCATGCATTTACCCATTACAAACTGGCGATTACGCCGCAACCGCTAACCGTTACCAGCGCAAACAAGCAAGCAGCCCCCAATGCTATTTGGATGCCAATTGAAGATGCTATCGGGGCAGCTATCCCCACACCAGTAAGAAATATACTGCTGAAATTAAGACAATAAATTACATACGGCTTATCATACTATTTAATACATCTTACAACTGCGGTTATTTTTTGCCCAGATTATTGGCACAGTAAGGTTTTTATGTGCAAAATAAGGATTAATCCACAAGCATGACTTGCTGAACGCGTATTTGCTTGCAAACCCCTATCAGGAGACACAATGGTCACTTCTACTGCCACTAGCAATCAGACATCTCACGCGCCTTCTTACTATGCCCACTCAGCTCACAAGTCTCCCGAGCGTCCAACACTACAGGGTAGCGCTGAAGCTGATGTATGCATCGTAGGCGCGGGTTATACCGGCCTCTCAGCTGGTATTGCGCTAGCTGAAGCAGGCTTAAAAGTGGTCGTCCTAGAGCAAGCACAAGTCGGCTGGGGGGCTTCAGGTCGTAATGGCGGGCAAATTGTACATAGCTTTTCGCGTGATATAGATGTAATTGAGCGTAACTATGGTCAAGCTATGGCCGAGCCGCTGGCACGCATGATGTTTGAAGGCGCACAGGTAATCCGTGAACGTGTAGCGAAATATAAAATTGACTGCGATCTAAAAGACGGTGGGATTTTTGCTGCCATTAGCCCGCGCAAAGCCAAGGGCTTAGAAGAACAAAAACAGCTCTGGGAAAAATGGGGGCATCCTGGTCTAACTTTAGTCGACACTCCAACTGAGGTACGTAAATATGTAAATACTGAGCGCTACGCGGTACTACTGGTCGATCCCACTGGTGGTCATTTCCACCCACTCAATTTAGCACTAGGCGAAGCAGCTGCGCTAGAGAGTTTAGGCGGCACGATATACGAAAACTGTGCTGTGGTGAAGATTGACCGTGGTGAACCCGCCATCGTACATACAGAACAAGGGCAAGTGCGTGCGCGTTATGTAATTGTGGCTTGTAACGCCTACATTGGTAATCTGGAACCAAAGCTTGCCGCTAAATCCATGCCCTGTGGTACTCAAATCATCGCTACTGAGCCTCTCGGCGCATTGGCGGATGAACTTATACCCTCAGATCATTGTGTGGAAGATAATAACTTCTTGCTTGACTATTTCCGCCTCTCTGGCGACAAACGCATGTTGTTTGGCGGAGGTGTAGTCTACGGTGCGCGTGACCCCAAAGAGGTTACCAAGCTAATCCGTCCGAATATGGAAAGAGTATTCCCTCAGCTCAAAGGTGTGAAGATTGATTTCGGCTGGACAGGCAACTTTCTGCTGACGCTCTCTCGCATGCCACAGGTCGGCAACCTAACTCCCAACATTTATTACTCTCAGGGCTGCTCTGGTCATGGCATCACGTTTACTCATCTTATTGGCCGCGTTCTTAGCGAGGCCATCCAAGGGGACACTACACGCTTCAGCGCATTCTCTCGCCTACCTCACCACCCATTCCCTGGAGGACGACTGTTCCGTGTACCGTTCACGGCGATGGGCGCGCTGTGGTACCAGATGCGAGACCAATTAGGTGTTTAAATTAGATGCAACATAGCGCATCGCAAAAATATCATATCTATCAAACAATCTCATCATATAATCTTTAACACTGCGTATAAATTAATCGAAGGAATATCATGAAACTAGCACTTGCTCTTTGTGCCAACGCATTCGTTTTATCATTAACGTTTCCTTATTTTGTTCACGCGAATCCAACAGGAATGAGTCCGGAACAAATGCAGCAAATGATGAAGCAGGCTGAAGCTGCACAAGCCTGTATGGAAAAAGTTGATCAATCCAAACTAGAAGCACTCGAAGTAAAAGGCAAGAAAATGCAGGCTGAAATCAAAGCGCTATGTAAAGCTGGTAAACGCGATAAAGCCATGACTACTGCTATGGAGTACAGTATGCAAATGAAGAATGACCCAGCACTAAAAGAAATGAGTAGATGCGGTGAAATGATGCAAGGTATGATGCCAAAACCTTATTCACCTATTGAAGAGGGGCCTGATGGCAAACCATCACATGTATGTGACAATATCTAACCTGATTAACTTGCCAGCACTTACCTAATTTTTTAACAGACCTAAATCAATTAAAGATGCACGCAGTTGCGACGCCACCTGACGATAACCCATCGCATTAGGGTGAACGTAATCTGCTTTGAGTGCATTCTTCGATAACACCTCAGAAAAAATATCTTCGATTAGAGGCGTTTGTGTCTCATGCGAAAGCTTTTCATATAGCGCGTGATCAGATAAACCGCCAAACGCCGCTTTGACTGGTTGGTAATCTGGTATTGCGATTAATAGTGTGATTACTTGATTGCGTTTTGCTTGTTCAATAATCGCTTTTAAATTATTTTCCGTTTGTGTAATCGGTACTTTTTTTAAAAAATCATTACCACCCAGTTCAATGATTAACAAACTCGGCTGATGCTCAGCTAATAGATCAGGCAACCTCGCTAAACCTTGCGCTGTAGTATCTCCAGGCACGCCTGCATTGATAATATGCCAGCCAGTATGCTGAGCTAACAGCGTAGGATAGTCTTCCCCTTTTGTAGCACCTGTGCCATAACTCAAACTATCACCTAAAATCAGTACGGTTGAATTTGATGGCAGTGCAGGTAACTTACTCTCATTGCTACAAGCAAATAACGCTATAGATAATAGTGCTAAGTTGATATAAATAAAAATACGCATATTATTAATGTTGATGAAAACGTTACACATAAAAAAAGTAGCCGAAGCTACTTTTTTCAATTTAATGAGGCCGTGAGTGCAGAATCCGCTCAGCTAACATTTGAAAACGCGGTGATACAAATTTTCTGCTTTGCTGCCCTGCATCAGCAATCGTTAATAGTTCTTCAATTGCCGAGCGAAAGCCTAGCTCAAATAACCAGTAATCTGACTCTTTAATTTCAGACTTGCCATCGGCATTAATATCTTCGCATAGCTTATCAAAAGCTTCTTTACATACATTATGTTCTGCCATGA
>JBFIGM010000192.1:0-3443 GCA_041602315.1 Methylophilaceae bacterium
ATGATGTAGAAATTGTTGTGAAGCGCAAAAGAAGTTAAGTCCAGTACCGAAGCCTGTTTCTATAACAGTAAACGTTGCAGATTGCAGGTTCGTAAAACGTTCCACTAATTGATTGTGTTGAATGAACACATATTCTGTTTCCGCTAAACCATCATCTGATGAATAGTAGACGTCACAAAAATCAAGAGAGTAGGGTTCCTCATTAATCCATTTTAGATTGGCGAATTGCATCTAGATTTAATCATTAAAGTATTAAATCGTATTGTAAAGCGGTTCGTATTAAATCACTAAATGACTGCGCGTTCTAAACCAGCCAGTCAGACTGAGGCGCTCTCGTTGCGCTGGTAACACCTCATGCCAGAATTTGGCAGATAGAAAAAGGACAATGCGGCCTGCATTTGGCGATATATCTAGGTGATTACTATCATCGATATGTAACCTAAGTTCGCCACCATGCTGGCTTTGCCAGTTTTGATTCAGGTATAACACGGCGCTTAATTGGCGATGTTGTATCTGATCTGCAGATCCATGGCTAAATTGATCCAAATGTTTTTGGTACGTGCTGCCAACTGGATAAACAGCAACGTGCGTTTCTAGCTCCTGAACATTCATAAATAATTGAGTATTAAGCAGCAAGCGGAGCATTTCCATTTGTCTAAAATAGGCCATCACTGCTGGTGAGGTGTCTGTTTCATCTAGCCAAGCAATATAGTCGCCCCGAATTTGTTGATTTTTTAAGCCAGCCTTCCCCGTTTTAGCACTAACCATTTCACCATTAAGCCATTTTGCTTTAATTGTTTCTGCAAGCACCTCAATTTCTGCTGGCGCTAAGAAATCATCAATAATGGCATAGCCATGTTCCGCAATCGCATGGATTGCGGGCACTAGAGGGTCTACTTCGGAAATTAGCATATAGGTGGGGGCGAGTCGGGAGCTGGGGTGAGTAGTCTCTAAATGTGCAGCGTGTACTGTAAAGAAATGTTTATACGATTTTGGCGTATTGTAGCGTTTCTGTGGAGAAAGTCACTAAAAATTTTTGCGGAGGATTTTTAAATTTAACGGATTGATTTTATTGTCAATTTTATAAATCTTTAAGTCGCATCTAGACCGTGTAATTTGCGTGCTCTGAAGCAAGCTTCTGTACCCATTTCAAACTCACGGCAGGTACTTGAGCGCTTTTCATAGATAGTACAGCCGACAGACTCTCCTATAATCCCAGCAAGAGCGATGCAGCGTGTCGGTTTAGTTGTGGTACCAATCATGGCAGCGTGATAGGGAGAAATGGCAGTTGTCATGGCTTGCGGCACACTACCAAGTGGATGCGCATCTGTTTCTGCCCAATAGAATGAAACGCGAAAGTGTGCACAACATGCACCACAGGTTTGGCAATCTAGAGAGCTTAATTGGGTGGTCATAAATGCTTAAAAATATTAGTTAGTAATTAGCATCTAGTTTATGCGATTTTATGCATTGTATAATGTATTTTCAATTAATAATGACACAAGGGTAAAAGATGAGCGAACGAAAACTAAAGTGGGGAATTTTAGGCGCAGCTCGGGTCAACCAACGTCTACTCCCTGCCATTATGGAAGCCAGAAACGCAGAACTTGTTGCAATTGCTAGTCGCCGATCTGGCGCAGCGCGTGCGGTGCTAGAAAAATATGCACCAGTACCTGACTATGCTGAAGTCAGTTGTTATGACGATATGGAGAGTTTGTTAACGGACGAACGAATTGAAGCGATATACTGCCCAATGGCTAACGAAGAGCATGCGGAATGGGCTGTCAAAGCTATTCAAGCAGGCAAGCATGTGCTGATTGAAAAGCCAATGACAACCAAGTTGGCTGATATCGATACGATTGAATCGGCAGCAAAAAAACAAGGTGTCAAAGTGATGGAAGGTTTTATGTATCGTTTCCATCCACAGCATACAAAAATACAGCAGATGATTGATAGTGGTTTAATTGGTGATGTGCTGTCAGCAAGGGCTAGCTTCTCTTTTTTAATGCAGCCTGCACGGATGTATCGCATAGACCGTAGTGTGGCACAAGGTGGCGGTGCAATGTGGGATATTGGGCCTTATGCGATTCACACGTTGCGTTGGTGCTTTCAGCAAGATGGTGTGCCAGCCGATCCTACAGCAGTTATTGCTCACGCAAAATTAAATGATTATGGCGCCGATATTGTCACAAGCGGGGTATTAGATTTTGGTCCAGATAAGAAAGGAAGGGCAAGGTTTGGCCATTTCGATATCAGCTTCGAGCGTAGCCGCAAAGCGGAGTATGAGATTATCGGTGATAAAGGCTGGATTAAGTGTCATAACGTATGGGTTTATGGTACAGATGTGCCTGTTATTAGTTGGGAAACTGAAGACGGCGTTAGTGTGGAAGAAAAGCTGCCAATGAGCAATCACTTCAATTTAGAAATAGAGCATTTTAGTGATTGTGTGTTAAATGATTTAGCGCCCCTATTGACATTTGATGATGCCAAAGGCAACTGTATGACGATAGAAAGTGTGTTGCAATCCGTATCAACGGATGTCTAGGCAGCATTCAGTTTATCATCACTAATGTCAAAAATGAGACAGTGTTTGATTATTGTAAATTTATAAACTATTGATTATTAACTAGAAATATATATATATTTACTGGCATCTAACTTGCAAATAGTAAACCAATCATTGGAACTATTTTTAAGTTAGAAAGTGTAAATATGTTTAAAAAGTTAATTATTTCAATTTTGCTAGGGGTCTCATTGCTGACTTCTCTAACGCTGGGAGCTAAGGATAATAAGCCAACAGTGATTGCTAAGTTGGATGTGGAAAATCAATTATCGATCAGCGCACATCAGTCAGGGCAGTCACACTTTATTAATCAAATTGGTGTGTCAAGCAAGCAATCTGCAAAAAAAGAAGAAGCACATTCTCAAGTGCCTATGTCAGTGGTTTCTGGCTTCTGGACAATGGCATTTGCACTGCTATTTTTTGTCGTCAGAGTAACCGCAAGACGAATCAAATAAACAACAGTTTCCTCGGGAGACGGCACTGGGTGTAATCGGCCTGGTGCCTGTTTCTTTTAATCTATCAAGTTAATGTTTTTTGGTAAGCGCTTTACTGACATTTCGGTATTATTAGGCTAACTAATTAAATTTTTTCGGATAATCTCAAAAAAACCTATGTTTTTCCAAGCAATGCTGTTGCTCAAAAGTGCTATATAAGCAATAATTTACCCTTTGTAGAGAAGCCGTTTATTTACGCGCTTTTTTAGGAATTCAACTAAAGGTTTTATGTGTTTAATGTAAGACCAATCAATAACTATCGTTAGGGAGATAACAATGGCAACTCGTACAGACTTGTGCAATGCTATCCGTGCATTGAGCATGGATGCGGTGCAAAAAGCAAATTCTGGTCATCCAGGCGCACCTATGGGCATGGCAGAAATTGC
>JBFIGM010000193.1:0-3392 GCA_041602315.1 Methylophilaceae bacterium
AATAGCAAGGCAAAAACAGTGAGTGGCACCCGATGATCAGGCGCCTTACCGGAAAAGGCTTGTATACCATTAATATACAAACTTAAGCCTGCACCAATCAACGCAGTACCTGGCAAGAAGATAACTTTATCATCGAGTTGCATGAGCACTAGTACCATGCCGAGGCCAACAACCAGATTGCCGATTGCCCAATAACCGGGACCTTTTAGACCTTTGTGATGAACACGCGTAATACCTAACAACATCGATAGCATAAAAGTCAGCAGCATCGACATAAAAATGATGGTTTTTAGATCAAATTCTGGCATATGAGATGAATATTAAAGGGTATTTTGTATTTAGGGAATCATTATTATCCGCAAACAGTTAAAATGTCGACACAATGACTTTATTCAGCAGAAATGCGTGCTGAATTCAATGGAAGTAAATGTTAAACACTCTAAATTCTCCCCAGCGTGAAGCTGTTAAATATATTGATGGACCACTACTGGTGCTTGCAGGTGCAGGTAGTGGCAAAACACGGGTCATTACCCAGAAAATTGCACATTTGATTGATCATGTTGGTTACGCGCCAAAAGAAATTGCCGCAATCACATTTACGAATAAAGCAGCACTTGAAATGCAAGAACGTGTCAGTAAGTTATTAACTGGCAATATGGTTAAAGGCTTAACCATTGCAACATTTCACTCTTTGGGCTTGCAAATCTTACGTAAAGAAGCTGCTGCATTGGGTTACAAACCTCAATTTTCCATTTTAGACGCATCAGATAGCTATAAAATTCTCTCTGACATTCTAGCTACAACAGACAAGCAATTACTACGAAGAACGCAATGGCAGATATCTGGATGGAAAAATGCTTTTATCAATCCCGATCAAGCAAAGGCTAGCGCAGACGAAGAACTAACACATGCTGCAGCAAAGGTATATCAGCTATACCAACAAACGTTAAAAGCATATCAGGCCATTGATTTTGATGACTTAATTAAACTTCCTGTGGAGTTATTTGAGCAGCATCCTGACATCTTGCATCAATGGCAAATGAAGCTTAAATATTTGTTGATAGACGAATACCAAGACACCAATGCTTGTCAGTATAAACTGGTAAAGTTACTCACCGCTTTTTCAAAACAATTCACCGCCGTAGGCGACGATGACCAAGCTATCTACGGATGGCGCGGTGCTGACGTCGAAAACCTTAAACAACTCACCAAAGACTTCAGTAATTTGAAAGTTATCAAGTTAGAGCAAAATTACCGTTCTACTGTCCGTATCTTACGTGCAGCTAATCATGTCATTGCCAACAATCAAAAATTGTTTGAGAAAAAACTATGGAGTGACTTAGGTACAGGCGATTTACTCCAGATTAGTGCTGCGCTTGATGAAAACCATGAAGCTGAAAATGTGGTAGTGAAATTGATGGCGCATAAATTTGAGCACCGCACGTACTATAAAGATTACGCAATTTTATATCGTGGTAATCACCAAGCGCGTATCATAGAGCAGCATTTACGCAATCATAAAATCCCATACGTCATATCGGGCGGACAATCATTTTTTGATAAAGCAGAAATTAAAGATATTGTGAGCTATTTACGCTTGATCGCTAATGAGGATGATGACCCCGCCTTTATTCGTGCTGCAACGACGCCGAAAAAAGGCATCGGTAGCACTACGCTGGAAAGATTAGGGGAATATGCCAGCAAACATCACCTTTCATTATTTGCGGCAGCATTTGAAGGCGGGTTCCAAAATGAAATTGGGCAAAAGCAATTAGATGACTTACTCACATTTACGCAATATATAAATAAATTACAAGAGCGTGCACTACGCGAGCCTGCTGAAGAAGTCCTCAATGATTTAATTAAAGCGATTCAATATGAAGCTTATTTATATGATCATGAAGAGCAGCGTGCAGCAGAAACCCGTTGGAACAATGTACTAGAGTTTGTCGCTTGGCTGACAAACAAAAGCAAAGGCAGTACAGAATTCGGTAATGAAAAAGCAGAAAAAACACTGTTAGAGCTCACACAAATGGTTGCCCTCATCAGCATTTTAGAAGGCCGCGAAGAAGGCGAACCTGATGCTGTCAAGCTCAGTACGTTACATGCGGCTAAAGGGCTGGAATTCGGGCATGTTTTCCTCATTGGTGTAGAAGAAGGCATCATGCCGCATCGAGAATCGATTGATAATGATAAGATTGAAGAAGAACGACGATTAATGTATGTGGGGATTACACGTGCGCAAAAGTCACTGAATATTTCATGGTGTAAAAAACGTAAACGCGCTGGCGAAATGGAAAGGTGTGAACCAAGTCGCTTCATTGCAGAGTTACCCAAAGATGATGTCCGCCATTTTGGTAATCCATTTAATGACCCAGATGCAAGCAAGGAGTTTGGCAAAGAGAAAATGGCCAATATCCGAGCAATGCTAGCTGGCAAATCCACTGCTAAAACAAATTAGAGACCATCAATGCCCTATATCACTTTAGACAATGCTTCACTCGCTTTTGGTCATCACGCACTGTTAGATAAAGCTTCGTTTCAGTTGGATGCTGGCGAGCGTGTTGGCTTGATTGGACGTAATGGCGCTGGTAAGTCTAGCTTATTAAAAGCGCTTGCCGGTGAAATTAAGCTCGATGATGGTAAATTATGGACTGCACAATCTGTCAGTACGGTTTATGTACCGCAAGAACCAGAACTTAATCCTGATCATACTGTATACCAAGCGGTTGCTGAAGGGCTTGGAGACTTACAAAAGTTATTAGTTGCCTACCATGATGTTACCCATAAAATGAGTGAGCCAGATGCGGACTATGATAAGCTCATGAAAGAAATGGAACTGTTGCAACATGAACTCGATGCGCAAAATGGATGGGAACTACAATCTAAAATTGAAACAGTGTTAACGCGACTAAGTTTAGATGCTGACGTCATCATCTCTACACTATCTGGTGGCTGGCGCAAACGCGTTGCTTTAGGTCGGGCTCTGGTTGCGGAGCCAGAAGTATTATTGCTGGATGAGCCAACCAACCATCTTGATTTAGAAGCAATCTTATGGCTAGAAGAGCTGTTGCTGTCGTTTAAAGGCGCCGTATTATTCATTACCCATGACAGGCGCTTCTTAAATCGCCTTGCAACGCGAATTGTGGAGTTAGATCGTGGTCATCTCACCGATTTTGTGGGGACTTATCAAAACTACCTCGTCAAAAAAGAAGAATTACTGGCAGTTGAGGCTACACATGCCGCTAAATTTGATAAGGTGCTAGCACAAGAAGAGGCGTGGATACGCCAAGGTATTAAAGCACGCCGTACCCGCAATGAAGGTCGTGTACGCCAATTAGAACGTTTGCGTTTAGAACGAGCAGCACGGCGCGAACGTCAAGGTAATGTAA
>JBFIGM010000194.1:0-3378 GCA_041602315.1 Methylophilaceae bacterium
AAGCTTACTGGCGTGCCAAGAAAGATTACTATAAAGAAGCGACTAAATTAGTTTCTGGTTTAACCAATACCGGCTCTGCCAGCAACCGTGCGGCTGTTTTTCATAATATCGGCAACATGTTTTTTCTAAAGGC
Organism: Methylophilaceae bacterium; assembly: GCA_041602315.1. GTDB lineage: Bacteria > Pseudomonadota > Gammaproteobacteria > Burkholderiales > Methylophilaceae. Next base: position 134 of record JBFIGM010000194.1, read on the forward strand.
GCTCAGGATTGATAGCGGCAATGACCCAAGAACAAGAGACGAAGCAGAGTATTTGCTTGTAGAAGCTAAAACGGCATATAAAAATGCAATCAAACTGGACAACAGTAATTGGGGTACACGCAGAAACCTTGACCGTATCATGATGCTACTACCTGAAAATCCAACCCCAGGCATTAGCGACTCAGACTCCCCAGGCATCATTATGGGTAATATCCCAGTGGGTTTGCCTTAAATAAGCCTATTTAAAGATGAAATAAAGCAATATATGCATAATTTGATTACTTTTTTAAAGAACAACAGAGATTCAGCCCTGCTTTGTGGCGCATTAATCTTATTGATTGCGGCAATGTTTCGCCCTACTGTTCCAGTAAAGCATAATATCTATACTTATATGCTAGTCGCTGACATTTCGCAAAGTATGAACACGCCAGACATTAAAGTTGGCAGCAAAACAATCACGCGCATGGAGCATATGCAAAATCTAATGCATGAAGTCGTATCATCCTTACCATGCGGTACTAAAGTAGGTTTATCATTATTCGCTGGCGTTAGTACAGCAGCGTTGTACCATCCCATAGAAGTGTGTGAGAACTTTCACGCCATAAAAGATACCATCGACCATCTGGATTGGCGTACAGCATGGTCTGGCAACAGTCGGATACGTGAAAACCTATATAGCATTTCCAGAACATTACGCTCTTTTCCAAAAGAGTTAACATCACAGGTTGTTTTTTTTACGGATGGTGAAGAAGCACCAAAACTGCATGTTTTTAATACAAAAGATTTAAAAGGCATTCAAGATGCAAAAGACTGGCTGATTGTCGGCGTTGGTAGTGAAGAAGGCGCAGCTATTCCAAAACTAAGCCAAGATAATCAAGTGATTGGCTACTGGTCTAATGAAAGCTTTGCCCTGCAACCAGGTGTTGCACAAATATCTGAATCCAATATTGGGACTAGAGACGATAGTATCGCTTCAGGGGAATATGACCGATATATTTCCAAACTTGATGAGGCTTACCTGAAAGAAATTAGCGAAGAAATTGGTGCAATCTATACACGTGGTGACAAAGTCCAGAATGTTTTAGCTGCGATGAAAAAACAGAAACCCGCACGTCGTGATATCGCGCCATTTGATATTGCTTGGATATTAGCTGCGCTTGCGGGAATATTATTACTCTCTGCTTATTACAGCAAACATCCATTTAGAAGGATGGCAGAAACGATAGGATTATATAAAAAATCATTTAAAAGACACATGGATAAAGAAGCGGCAATTGCACATGACAACTACATAGGTTAGTCGTTTGTATGCTTCCACCAGCGCAACCAAACCCTTAATAGGCGATGTTGCTCAGCATTCGTTGCGTTTAAAAACAATATTAAACTTGGCAAATGATTAATAAACCTTTTTTGCGATGTATTATCCGCTAAATTTAAAACAATCAACTGCGAATGTACATAGCTGCTTGCATGGACTTTTGGGCTAAATTGTTGCCCTTGTTGGTTCGTCAATCTCAACTCGCCTAAATGATTTACCACGACACGCTGCCAAGACCATGGCAACAACAATAGACAATCACGTAAAATATAATACAAGCTAGCAAAGACAATTAAAGCGATAATAACTAGCTTTAACGAAAAAATAATAGGTATCGTTGCTATGATAGTGGCGCTTACTATTGTAATACTCAATAGCAGCCCCAATAATAACAATGTTGGTTTCAACGTAATATCAATCGATTGATTAAACTGGGCTTTCATATAAGGCAAATATTGGCATGACAGAAACGAATTGGCAAACGACTATTGAAGCAGAAGGTGCGGTATTTCAGAATGGTGTAATCCAGCACTTTGGAGATGCAGTTGATGAACTTAAGCATACACAAAATAGCAATATACTTTGCGACCTCTCTCACACTGGGCTACTCGCTATAAACGGTGAAGACGCAGTCACATTCCTGCAAGGACAGGTTACTAACGATGTTAAATCGCTAGATGGGCAGCATGCCCATTTCAGTGGATATTGCACCCCTAAAGGTAGGTTGTTGGCACTTTTCCTTGCTTTTGCGTACAACAAAAAAATCTATCTACAACTCAATCAATCATTGCTGCCCGCAATCATTAAACGATTGAAAATGTACGTATTGCGCGCAAAAGTCGAAATTACAGACGCTAGCAACCAGATGATTCGATTGGGTATTAATGGCCCAGAAGCGGCATCCATATTACTTAAACATTTCAATAACATACCTTCTCAAGATTTTGCTACGTCAGCAATTGATCAGGATAATCAAACCATTGGTTTAATTTTAAAACTGCCCAGTATCGAAGGCCATCAACGCTTTGAACTACTGATTGATGAAACCCATGCACTTAACACTTTCAATAGCATTAAAAGTAGTTGTACGCTAGTAGGTAAGCCTTGTTGGGATTGGCTGGATATTCAAACTGGCATACCAGATGTGACAGAAAATACACAAGAGCAATTCGTGCCTCAAATGTTGAATTTAGATATATTGAATGGTATTAATTTCAAGAAGGGCTGCTATACAGGACAAGAAATTGTCGCGCGAACACACTATCTAGGCACAGTCAAACGCCGTACTTACAAAGCAGTCATACAAAGTGACGTGCAACCAAATACAGGCGACAAGATAGTGAATGCACAGCAAAATGAAGTTGGTCAAATAGTCAATATCGCTCCTAACCCAGACAAAGGCTTTGACGCGCTCATTGAAATGCGAATTGAAGCAAAAGAGGCAGGCAACAACTACTGGCAAAATAGTCCTGTTGTATTTGGCACCTTACCTTACAGCTTGGAACCCGATAAGCAAGACTAATTAGTCGATTACTTCAGCTGTTGGCTGCTCAGGTTTGCTTGGCATGGCCTGATCAATGACTTGATAAAAAACCTCGTCTGACTTAATCATGCCAAGCTCACTGCGTGCGCGCTCCTCAACAGCATCGTTACCTTGCTTGAGGTCGCGCACTTCAGCTCTTAATGCATCATTACGCTGTTTGTATAGTTTGTTTTGTTCTGTTTGTTGCGTTACTTGCTGATTCACTCGCCAGACGCGGAGCCAACTACCCTTACCTAACCAGAGCGGATATTGTAGCAACGCTATTAATATCACAAATATTAACGTTAAGGCTTTCATTTCTGGTTATTGGTTAACCATTTCCCTTTTAAAACAGCAATAAAGAAAACAAACTCAAAAACAGCTTACTTAAATAATTGATAAAAA
>JBFIGM010000195.1:0-3357 GCA_041602315.1 Methylophilaceae bacterium
CCAGAAACACGGGGTGCTTATCTTGCAGAGATACAAGCCGACTATGAAAAAACGCGGCAACAGCATGCCAACAAAAAAGGCGTGCCATTAATAACGATTGAAAAGGCACGTGCAAATAAAGCACAGTTAAGTTTTACTGGTAAAGATGCACCGGTTAAACCTAAATTTATTGGTAGACGAGAGTTTAAAAACATAGACCTTAGTTTGATTGCAAAATATATTGATTGGGCACCATTTTTTCAAACATGGGATTTGGCTGGCTCTTATCCTGCCATCCTTGAAGACGAAGTGGTGGGAGAAGCGGCGACAAAAGTATTTAACGAAGCGCAAAACATGCTGCAAAAAATCATTGATGGTCGCTGGCTGACAGCAAATGGTGTGATTGCCTTGATGCCTGCCAATACCGTGAATGATGATGACATCGAGATTTATACGGATGATACGCGCCGTGAAATCGCATTCACCTATTACGGCATGCGTCAGCAAACGCAAAAGCCAGTGATTGATGGTGTAGCAAGACCGAATCAATGCTTGGCTGACTTCATTGCACCAAAAGGTGAGGCCGAAGATTATATTGGCCTGTTTGCCGTGACTGGTGGACTAGGTACTGAAAAAATAGCCAAACGTTTTGCCGATGCACATGATGACTTTAGTGGAATTATGTTTCAATCATTGGCCGACCGTTTGGCTGAGGCGTTTGCAGAATACATGCACGAGCGTGTACGAACTGACCTGTGGGGCTATGCTAAAGATGAAAAGCTCGATATCAATGGGCTAATTAAAGAAAAGTACCAAGGTATACGTCCGGCACCTGGCTATCCTGCATGCCCAGATCATACAGTCAAAACGGATGTATTTAAGCTTCTGCGATGTGAAGAAATTGGCATGCAGTTGACGGATAACTTCGCAATGATACCTGCGGCGTCTGTAAGCGGCTTCTATTTTGCTCACGCAGATAGTAAATATTTTAGTGTTGATAAAATTGGTGCAGACCAACTGGCAGATATGGCAAAACGCAGAGACTTGTCGAAAGACTATCTAGAGCGTTGGTTAGCACCTAATTTATCTTAAAACAGGTTATTTGGCTTGATTAAGGGCTGTTGTCCAAGCAATACACTCAATTTGAATGTTCATCAGCTCTTCTGGGGATATATCTAGCTCTTTGATTTCATAATGTGTTGAATCAAAATTGCCAACTTCCATGTCTTTTGCCAATTTTAATAATTGGCCATGTGTACCCGTTTGTTCCAGAATTGCCTTTTTGAGTGTGTCAGATAAGCCAATTTCTTCTAATATTTGCTCCATCGGAGAGTGAATAACCGTGTCAGCTAATGACAACATACCAACCATAAATGCTTGATCACTAAAGTGCGCTTGGTAACTTTCCACTTTTTCAGCCATTAGTTCCATTAACCTAGCTCGGTTCGCAACTTGTAACATAATAGTATCGCTAGCTGGGTTGCTTGGTGAAGCATACATGAGTAGTTGAACCCAACGTAACATTTGCTTCTGACCGAGCATCACGATGGCTTGACGAATAGACTCAACTGGCTCTCTACCGCCATTAATGCCCACAGAGTTAACTAGCTTGAGTAACCCTAGTGTTAAGCCTGGACTATTTTTAAAAAGCGCTTCAAGTTCAGATAAATCTGCGTCACCAAGTAACATTCCTATCATGCGCATTAAACACATTTGATCGGGCTGTGCTTGTTCACCTTTCAGAATGGTTGGCTTAGCAAAGAAATAACCTTGATACGCATCGAAGCCAAGCGTTTGACATTCATGGAATAAAGATTCTTCTTCTACTTTGTCAGCAATAATTTTCGCTTTTGAGTTTTTGCGTATTAAAGCAATTAATCCAGGCACTTTATCAATAGCAGTGACACTTAAATCAATTTTTACATAATCGACATGTGGCAATAACACGATATGCTCAGGACGATTAGCATAGTCAACAATTGATAATTTAAAGCCTAACGATTTGAGTGATTTACAACGTGTAATAATCTGTGCATTAATCGGCGTGTCTTCTAATATTTCCAGCACAATACGCTCTGGAGGTAACAACTCTATCGTGTCACTCATCATAGAGCTGGCTGCAATATTTAAAAACCCAAGTTTGTTATCTAAAATTTGATCAATACCAAACTGACTAAGCAAATTAACGATAACTCCAGACGTTGCAGATAAATCATCTAGGCTGGTATTTGAATCATCGTTACCTTTTGAACGAAATAGCAGCTCATAACCAATAATTTTTTGTTTACCATTTAGGATAGGGTGTCTACCCAAAAAAACTTCTTTGGTTTCTTCTTCTATTGCAATGTCAGTTGTTGGGATAATGGGTTGGTTCATTTTTATCTCATTTTTACTTTAGTCATATTAAACTTGTCAGCAATGTCACAAATTGGCTTATCATTACACATTAAGCAGTCGTTTAGCTGGACCGCTTTCTACAAATATTTACGACAAAAAAAAGTCGAACTTTAATGTTTTTTGCAAAAAAATGAATAAAGAAATAGCAAGCTTGTTGATAAGAATTTTGCATGGTTTTGTGATGTAATTTTTATATCAATATTTTGTGATTAATAAAAAATATAGAATTTTATAAATAACCAATGCACATTCATATTTTAGGTATTTGCGGTACATTCATGGGCGGGATTGCTGCACTAGCGAAGCAATCAGGTATTAAAGTAACAGGATGTGATGCCAACGTATACCCACCGATGAGCACACAACTAGAAGCGCAAGGTATCACATTGATAGAAGGCTACAATGTTGACCAAATAAAATTGAATCCAGATATATATGTGATTGGCAATGCAGTGAGTCGTGGCAATCCATTGATGGAGGAAATTTTAAATCAAGGGCTACCTTATATATCCGGCCCGCAATGGTTAGCAGAGCATGTATTGCAAGGCAAATGGGTGCTAGCAGTAGCGGGAACTCACGGTAAAACGACTACCGCATCTATGTTGGCTTGGGTGTTGGAGTATGCTGGGTTAGCACCTGGTTTTCTGATCGGAGGAGTGCCTGAAAATTTTTCTGTTTCTGCCCGTCTACCCAGTAACCCTGTTCAGGATAAAGAGAGTACCTCGCCATTTTTTGTTATAGAAGCAGATGAATATGACACCGCTTTTTTTGATAAGCGCTCGAAATTCGTTCACTATCATCCACGCACGGCTATATTAAATAATTTAGAGTTTGATCATGCAGATATATTTGAAGATTTAGCAGCCATTCAAAAGCAATTTCATCATCTCGTTCGAACCATTCCACAAAATGGTCTTATCGTGATGAATGCACTAGAAACAAGCCTAAAACAAGTAGTTGAAAAGGGCTGCTGGACTCCAA
>JBFIGM010000196.1:0-3353 GCA_041602315.1 Methylophilaceae bacterium
TATATGCTAAATCTGCTTTAATCGTGTCATCAATCACTTGGATTTTTTTAGGTGGCTGGTTATTCGCAGCAGATTGCCAAATGGCTTCTTTGGTTTGATTGTTTTCTTGCCATTGGATAGTAGTAGGTTGTGTCAAAGGTAATCCAGTAATAAATAAAAAGTAGTGATTATTTCAATTTCAAACAATCTTAAATAAGCGAGCGAAAAGGATGCAGTGTGAGGCGCACGGCGCACAGAAACCGGAGTATACAATAAGTACATGAGGATTTTGAGCACCGCGCAACGAAGCAATGCGCCTTTGCAGCCGCTTACACTTCAACGCGGTTGTCTAGTTTATCACGTAGGTAGTCGCCTCCAAGATTAATCGCTAATATCAAACTCATTAAACTCACCCCAACAATCAACACATAATGTGGCGCAACTAGCATATAGCGAACAGCATCTCTTAGCATCGCACCCCATGACGCATTTGGTGCTTGAATACCCAAGCCTAAAAAAGATAGGCTGGCTTCTGCAATCATGATACTGGCTAAACTATAGGTCGCTTCTACCATGAGAACCGAGCCTAATAAAGGAAAAATATGATAGCGCATGAGTCTTACTGGTGTTGCTCCTAAGGATTCAGCGGCTAGTACATGCTGTCGATTACGCAAACTAAGGGTTTGACCTCTGGTAAGCCTTGCATAACTCACCCACCCAGTTAAACAAAGTGCAAACATCAAGTTCACTATCCCAGGACCGAGTACTGCGGCAAACGCAATAGCAAGTAAAATACCAGGGAAAGCGAGGAAAATATCGGTCACTTGCATTAAGAACTTATCGATTCTGCCGCCATAAAAACCCGCTATTAGACCAACACTAACGCCTAAAAACATCGTGACAAGAGTGACAACGACAGCAACGATAAAGGAGACCTCTACGCCACGTAGAATCCGCGCCAAGATATCACGGCCTAAATCATCCGCACCAAACCAATGCTGTAAAGTCGGCGTTGCCAGTACACTACTTAGATCGATATCATTACCGTGCAGCCCAAAAATCCTGCCCAAAATAACAGCAGCTAGCCAAAAAAATAATATTGTTAGTGAAAATAGTTTCATATCAGCGATTAGCGCTTCTCATGCGCGGATCAACGAAACGGTAGGTAATATCAGTCAGCAAGTTAATCACGACATAGCTTAATGCTATTGCCAATACACATGCTTGTGTCACTGGGTAATCTCGTTTTTCAATACTTTCCACTAGCAATCGCCCCACGCCATCCCAGCTGAAAATGGTTTCGGTTATCACTGTACCCGCTAACAGACTTCCCATTTGCAAACCAACAATCGTCACAATCGGTAGCAAGGCTGCGCGCAAAGCATGACGAAAAATGACGACTCTCTCACTCAAGCCCTTGGCTCTTGCGGTACGAATAAAATCATCATGCAACACCTCTAAAAGGCTGGTACGCGTCATGCGCGTTAAAATAGCGCTTAATCCAAAGCCTAGTGTGAGGGCTGGCAAGATAATTGATGTTGGTTCATCCATCCCGCTCACTGGTAACCAGCCTAGCCAAACGGCGAAGAACAACATTAACATTGGCCCTAACCAAAATACTGGCATCGCAGAAAGGCGCACACTGACAATGGTGACGAGTAAATCCTGCCAGTGACCCGCTTTCAGTGCCGCATAGACACCAAGCGGCACGCCGATTGTAACGCCAATAATCAATGACAGAATAGCCAGTTTGATACTAGCTGGATAACGCGTCTTGAATAGTTCTATGATGGGTGTTTTTGTATGGATAGACTGGCCCAAGTCGCCATGCGCCAAACTATTTAAATAATGTCCAAACTGCACAATAAGTGGCTGATTTAAACCTAACTGCTCACGCAATGCTTCTCGATCTGCCGCACTAGCGGACTCACCCAACATCACTTCAACAGGATCACCTGGTACTAGATGAATTAACAAAAAGGTGAGTACAAGCACACCAAAGATAACACTAGCAAAACTCAGCAAACGACTAATCATGTTTTAATTAGTCATTATCAATTTCGACAACTGTACCAACAGACACCATATCGAATAATGTAATCAAATCATCATTGCGCATGCGTACACAGCCATGAGAACCCGCGGTTGTCATATCCGTAGAATCTGGTGTGCCATGAATGTAAATATAACGCTGCATGGTATCTAAATTGCCTAATCGATTAATGCCTACTTCCTTACCAGATAGCCACAAGATACGCGTCAATATCCAATCACGACCAGGAAATTCAGCCATCAGTTCTGGGGTACATATCTCGCCTGTTTGGCGCCGTCCGACAAAAACGGCATTTACTGGTGCCCCATCGCCAATTTTTGCGCGAATAATATGCTTACCTAGTGGCGTACAACCACTATCTTTCTCGCATCCAATACCGTTTTTAGCAGTAGACACAGGAAACTGAGCAAGCAATTCTCCATCCGTATTCAATACGGTCAATAGTTGATCTCTTACAGATATATTAATGTGCATTTTCTGTCTTTAACGGCACTTTTGTTACGCTAGCCAAATCATCCCAGTTACCGTCTGGTTTTGGCAAATAGCCTTGAATTTCTTTATGCATTACCGCCACTTGCCCCTCATACCATAAGGGAATGTATGGCAACTGATTATGAATACGTAGTGTTGCTGCTGACCAATCCTCTTTTGCCAACAGTTGATCAAGCACTTCATCAACGTATCGCCCGCGGTTAAAGCCTTTTGGCGGTGTATTTTCTGATCCAAATGTTTTAGCATAAATTTCTGGTGTTTTAATGCCTACCCAAGTTAATCCATAGAGCTGAAACTGACCATTTTTCACCTCATCAAAAAATGTACCCCAATCCAAACTACGAATTTCTACCTTAATACCAATCTTGGCTAGCTGCGCTTGCAATATGGTAGCTAAACGCACACGTTGTGGATCTGTACTTGTTTTGTATACCAGATTCAACGGCATCTCTACGCCAGCTTCTCGCAATAACTGTCTGGCTAATTGAGGTTCATAGGTGTAGTCAGTTAGATTTGGATTTCCTGCGTAATGCTCTGGAGGCAAGATTGCATTTGCTAAACGCGTATGCTCTACCATCACTTTATCTATAATTGCTTGCCTATCTATGCCATAAGCAATTGCTTGCCTTACTTTTAATGACTGTAGAAAAGGGTCCTGCATATTCAAACCGAGATAAGAATAGTTAACTCCATGTACAGTTTTTATCTGGATATTTTGCTTCTTACGCAAATAATCGAGCATCTCGGGCGGTAAATCGCCTTGCACTATATCTGTCTCTCCGCGCACTAGCTTCAAAGCTCTAACAGTCGGGTCTTTCACTTCAATTAA
>JBFIGM010000197.1:0-3344 GCA_041602315.1 Methylophilaceae bacterium
CTTTATGAGGAATTATTAGAATTAGATCGCTATGCACTAGGCATGTTGAGTGATTTATCCAACACCTGCAAAGCGGCTTATGAAAGCTTTGAGTTGCATAGGGTCGGACAAGCGTTACAACATTTCTGCGCAGAAGACTTGGGTGCATTTTATCTGGATATCCTTAAAGACCGCATGTATACCAATGCCGAGGATTCGCATGACCGCCGCGCAGCGCAAACCGTATTATTGAAAATCACGCAAGTACTAGCGGGCTTAATGGCGCCTGTACTCAGCTATACGGCGGAAGAGATTTGGCAGACTTTATATCCCGACACTGAAGACTTTGTAATGCTGCATGATTGGTCTAAAGCAGATGATGTGATAACACCAGTCGCCTATGCTGAATATGAAACTAGCTTAAAAACCAAGTGGGAAATGATTCGTGCGATTCGTGCAGAAGCCGCTAAGGAAATCGAAGTGGTGCGCGGTACTGGAAAAGTAGGCTCATCCTTGCAGGCTGAGGTCGTTTTTCATGTGGCAGCGCCACTATATGACGCGCTAGCAAGTCTAGGAGATGACTTAAGGTTTGTCATGATTACCTCTAAGGCTAGTGTGCAGCAAGTGGCAGTTGAAACAGAGCAAAAAATAGTGGTCACGCCAAGTGAACATGAGAAATGCGCACGCTGCTGGCACTACCGTGAAGATGTGGGTGTGGATGCCGAGCATCCAACCATCTGTGGCCGCTGCGTAGAGAACCTATCTGGCAACAGCCAGTCACGCCAATATGCTTAAGCGTTCCTTATGGCAATGGCTGGCGATTAGCCTTGTGGTCATCTTGCTCGATTTGTACACCAAGCATTTAGTACAACAAAGCTTTATGCTGGGGGATAAACTTTTTATTACCTCATTTTTTGATTTGGTCCGTTACCATAATGAGGGCGCAGCATTCAGCTTTTTAGCGGATGCTGGCGGCTGGCAAAAATGGTTCTTTACCACTGTCTCGATTGTTGCCAGCGTGTTTATTTTGTATTTGCTGAATAAACACCAGCATGAAAAGCTATTCAGCTTCGGCTTGGCTTTGGTGCTGGGTGGAGCTATAGGCAACCTATATGACCGCGTCACGTTGGGCTATGTGGTGGACTTTTTATCTTTTCACTTGAATAATCTGTATTGGCCAGCATTTAATGTGGCTGATAGCGCCATTACAGTCGGCGTGGGTATTTTATTATTGGATAGCTTTAAGCCTAAGCAAGTATAACGGAGCGCTAATGCCAGATTGGAAAAAGTTAATTGCAGGTAAAATTGCACTGGCAAAAAAAGGCAACAAGCCAGGCAAGCTGTCAGACAATGAACGTATTCCAGCAGGGCAGACGCAAGTCACTAATTTTCCGGTCTTGGACTTAGGCATCAAACCAGACATTCCTCAAGACCAATGGCAGCTCAAAGTATTTGGGCTGGTGGAAAATCAACTTACTTTAGATTGGGATGCATACCAATCACTGCATCATATAACGGATATATCCGACTTTCATTGTGTAACACGCTGGAGCCAGCTGGATATGGACTGGCAAGGTGTGCGTGCCCGCGATATTTTAGCAATGGCAGGCCCATTAGATAATGCCAAATTTGTCACCATGCATGGTTATGATGGCTATACCACCAATTTACCCCTCGATGCTTTATTAGATGATGATGTCATTATAGCGCACAGTGTTTTAGGGGAACCTTTAACAAAAGAGCATGGTGGCCCAGTGCGGATGGTTGTCCCTAAGCGCTATGCGTGGAAAGGTGCAAAGTGGCTAAAAGCCATTGAATTGCACCAGTTTGACCGACGTGGTTTTTGGGAGGTGAGAGGCTATCATAATGATGCTTTCCCGTTTGAAGAACAACGGTTTTCAGAAGATGATGATATCTAGCCTTTAATCAGTAGCGTTTTAAATGCTTCAGCTGGTATTGGTTGGCTAAATAAATATCCTTGTCCATAGTCACAGTCTATTTGTTTTAGTAGGTCTAGCTGTTCTTCCGTTTCTATCCCTTCAGCAATGACCTTCATATTTAATTTATGCGCCATAACAATAATAGCTTCGCATAATGCAATGCTTTCTGGAGATGAGCCTAAATTATGGACAAAACTACGATCAATCTTAATGTAATCAATATCAAATTTTTGTAAGTATGATAAAGAAGAGTAGCCCGTACCAAAGTCATCTAATGCGACCTGAATGCCTACATCTCTAAATTCAAAGAGCTTTTCACTGATAAATGCATCGTTCTCTAATAACAAGCTCTCTGTAATTTCCGCAATGATACTGCCCCTTGGAAGTTTGGCATCTTTAATTTGTGTATGCCAAGGGCTGGTTTTTAAGTGTTTGCCGTTAAACTGCATTGGAGACTTATTGACACTTATTTGGAATTCCTTTTTAGATAACTCTTGCCATTGTTTGACTTGCCTGATGGCTTGTTTCAATATCCAGTCCCCGATATCAATGATGAGTCCTGTATGTTCCGCTACTGGAATAAATTCACTTGGGCTGATTGTGCCTAGTGATGGATGTTCCCACCTGGCTAATGCTTCAGCTTTAATGATTTCATTTGTTTTAAGGTCTACAATGGGCTGGTAAGCAACCCAAATTTGGTTTTCATTTATTGCATGATGTAAGTCATTTGCTAAACGCAGTTGTCTTTCTGCAGCAGTTTGCATGGCTTGCGTAAAGAAGCTCATTCGATTGCGACCAGAGTTTTTTGCTGCATACATTGCTTGGTCAGCATTTTTCAGCAGCGTCTCTTTATTTGTTGCGTCATAAGGGTAAAAGGTAACGCCTATGCTTGCTGAAACATAAACTTGTTCGCCGTCTAACAGAAAGGGGTTTAGCAGGCTTTTTAATATGCACTCAGTTACACGGTAAACATTACTAATATCCTCCAGTTCGCTTAGAATAATAGTGAATTCATCTCCTCCAAGTCTAGCAACAGTATCACTCTCGCGAGCGCATTCTCTAAGCCTTGCAGCAGTAATTCGCAGCAATGTGTCTCCAATGCTATGGCCTAATGAATCATTAACATCTTTAAAACGATCCAAGTCTAGAAATAACAATGCTAAAGGCACCCCTGATCGGTTTGCTTTTTTAATTTCTTGGTCTAGCCGATCATTAAACATGTATCGGTTTGGTAATCCAGTAAGAGGGTCAAGATTGGCTTGTGACCAAATAAGCGCTTCTGCTGCTTTTTTCTGTGTCATATCAGTGAAAACAGAAACCCGATATTTGAGTGAATGGTCTTCGTTAAATACAGAGTTAATCGTTAACCAAACAGGGAAAACTTCTCCATTCTTTCGTTTAGCGAATAACTCGCCTTGCCACTCA
>JBFIGM010000198.1:0-3308 GCA_041602315.1 Methylophilaceae bacterium
GAAACAACACCGCCGGTTACAAATACATATTTGGTCATGAAAAGGCTTTATAAGAATTATTGCAGACGGGATGTTATTTTACGTCAAAGGCACTACAATCACAATGAAACGCTGCATCACTTTACAATAAAAATATAAAAAATATTTTTCCACTAAGGGGACTCGTTGTGAAAAATGAATTAATCAACTGGGAAGCGATTGAAGCAGATCCACGCTTCATCGAACTGCATCAAGATAAAAATCGTTTTTTGTGGCGCATGATGATATTTGCGCTTACCTACTTCTTCTGTTTACCGTTGGCAACAGCATACTTTCAAGATATTTTTAAAATCAAAATTTGGGGTGTAATTAACTTAGGCCTTATTTTTGCACTCAGCCAGTTTATCGTTGCTTGGGCAATCGCAATATTTTATGCACGTAGAGCTAATACTGAGTTCGATAAACGTGCAAAAGCACTTGTAGATGATGTAGCGCAAATTTCAACTTCCAAAGGGGCCAACGCATGAAATATCAATGGCTGACCTTTCTGGTGTTTAGTAGCATTATTGCTGGCACCATGTACATCACTTACTTGGCCAGTCAACGTGTGAAATCAGCTAAAGATTTTTATGCAGCGGGCAATAGTATCAGCGGTTTGCAAAATGGTTGGGCAATCGCTGGCGATTACTTATCAGCAGCTTCTTTTCTGGGCATTGCAGGATTAATCTCGCTATATGGTTACGATGGCTTTATGTACTCAGTTGGCTTTTTGATGGGTTATATCGCAGTACTCCTCGTTATTGCTGAGCCCTGCCGCAATATTGGCAAATATACATTAGGTGATATTTTATCTTTTAGAAACGATCCCAAAAAAACACGGGTTATTGCAGCACTATCCACCATTACCATCAGCACGTTCTATCTGACTGCGCAAATGGTAGGTGGTGGCGTATTGGTCAAAACGCTGATTGGCATTGAATACGAAGTCAGTGTCGCCGTTGTTGGTACGCTGATGCTCGCCTATGTTGTCTTTGGCGGCATGGTGGCAACCACCTATGTGCAGATAGTCAAAGCGGTGCTACTGGTGATTGCTTCCTTGGTGTTAGTCACCTTGGTTTGGCTACCATTTGGCTTTAGCTTACCTAGCTTCTTACAAGCGGTAGTAGATAACCCGATGGTGCAAGCGCAAGTCAGCAAATTACTTGGAACCGCAGCCAGCACGATGTCAGCAGAGGAACTAGGGCAACGCTTTTTAGAACCAGGCCTTTTCTTAAAAAATCCGATTGACCAAATCAGTTTGGGTATGGCCTTGGTATTTGGCACTGCTGGCCTACCCCATATTCTCATGCGCTTCTTTACCGTACCTAACGCACAAGAAGCGCGTAAATCTGTGGTCTGGGCCATGGCGATCATTGGTGGTTTTTATGTTCTCACCCTTTTCTTAGGTTTTGGCGCAGCCATTCATGTTGGGCCAGAAACCATCGGCGGCATTGATAAAGGCGGCAATATGGCAGCGCCGCTGCTGGCACAATACTTAGGCGGTGGTGCAGACTCACTGCTCGGTAACTTTATGTTGGCATTTGTTGCTGCAGTTGCCTTTGCCACCATCGTTGCGGTGGTCGCTGGTCTAGTACTTGCCTCCGCTTCAGCCATCGCGCATGACTTATATGTGAATGTCTTAAAAAATGGAGAGGCATCACCAGCCCAACAAATGAAAGCAGCTAAGGTTGCCTCCATAGGTGTCGGCATTATAGCGATACTCATCGGCATTTTGGCTAAAGGGCAAAATGTCGCGCATTTGGTTGGCATGGCGTTTGCCGTTGCGGCCAGTAGCAATTTACCTGCTATTTTCCTCACCTTACATTGGAAAAAGTGTAATACCAATGGCGTGGTCGCTGGCATGTTGGTTGGTGCAGGCACTGCTATCTTGTTAGTACTGGTTTCTCCTAATGTCACCTACCCGCAAAAAGTATTGGCTGATGCCAATCTTGTGCTGAATGGCGCACCAGCCCAAGCTGCTACACCAGCGCAAATTAGTGAAGGGCTATTCTGTGAGCTCTTCACCATTTGTCAGAATGCAGTAGCAGAAAAGGCAGCAACCGAACTTGTTTTACCTGCTGCAGAACAAATAACGCACCTCAAAGACTTAAGCACGCGCACACGTAGTAAAGCAGCGTTGGATGGCATCAATAGTCAAATAGCGGTACTAGAAAAAAGAATAGATAAAGCCAATGCAGATATCGCTAAATACACGGGCCAAACGACTAGTCTGCTTGGTTTGGAGAAGCCACTCTTTAGATTGAAGAACCCTGGCATCCTCTCAATTCCGTTGGGCTTTTTAATGGTGATTCTATTCTCACTATTGACGCGTGATAGACGTAGTGAAAACTTATGGGAAGAGCTATACGTGCGACAAAATACTGGCTTAAATGTGGAAGAGGCTTCGCATTAATTTCATTTATTGCGCACTTACTTGCTATTGATTATCGTGTAATTAGGAAAACTTCTAACCTCTCATTCAAACCGCAGGTGCTTCCCCAATCTCGCCAAATGCTAACCCACCAAGTCGATCGCGAAAGCGGAGCACCTAATGGCAATTGCACCCCTAATTAAAACCGATCTAGATACTACGCCAAAACTTCAAAATATGACCCTTAAAAGGCTCATCTAGATAATCCGTATGCAATGGTTGTGTATGGGTAGATTCAAAGCCAAATTTAGTCAGTGCTTTGCTTAATTTGGTTTTTCTACCGCGTCCTGGATCTACTAAAATGACCTCGCAAGTAGGTCTGGCATGCCTATCGATAAACACTGCTAGTTGTTCAATATGTCCATCTTCATACAAAATATCACTACCGATAATGACATCAAAGCAGCCCAGCGTATGAGACACCTTTGCCCAATCTGCACGTTCGAAAGCAATGGTTTTACCGTTATTTAAATCAGTGTTTCTGTTTAAAAAAGTCTCGACCTCTGGATGATAGTCGCTCGCGGTAATATCTGCACCTTGCTCATTGAGCAATAGGCTCGTCAATGCCATACCACAGCCAATTTCTAAAATACGTTTATTTGTTGAATCGTAGCTATCCATGTGATGCGCTAGCACCATGCTGGAAGGCCAAATCACACCAAATAATGGCCATAAGGAAGAAGAAATACCTAACTTAAGTGCAGTATCTTCAGGGTCGTTAAATTGCTGTTTATCGCGTAATGTGCAGAGATGTATATCGATATCCCCAAACTCGATTGTTTGATAGCGTAACCGTAGTGCCATGTTGCCTCCATAGGTGAGCAATGACGCTGAGTCAGCTATCAACTTTTGAATAAGC
>JBFIGM010000199.1:0-3284 GCA_041602315.1 Methylophilaceae bacterium
CTTAGACAGTATTACTATTAGGTAATTTATATAAAGGAATTTGTAATGGCAGATAATATTGAAGTATTAGGTCGCGAGAGTAGTGTCTCAAGCTCAAGCAATAAGGTATTGCGTAATACATACGCGCTACTAGGCATGACCATGATACCAACTGTGATTGGTGCAATGGTCGGCATGAGCATTAATTTTTCATTTTTATTTGCAGCTAGTCCAATCATTGCCTTCATTGGCATTATGGTTGCAGTTTATGGGATGAGCTGGTTGGTCGCTAAAAATGCCAACAATGCAGCAGGTGTTTGGTTGCTATTTGGCTTTACATTTATGATGGGTTTATTGCTTGGTCCAATTCTACAAGTGGCGCTAAGCCTCAGCAACGGCCCGCAATTAATTGCTTTGGCAGCAGGTGGTACAGCGGCTTCTTTCTTAACGTTAGCTGCAGTTGCATCCAATACAAAGCGTGATTTTAGCTATTTAGGCAAGTTTTTAACGATTGGCTTTGTGTTAGTGATCTTAGCTATTTTGGCTAACTTCTTCTTCCAAGTGCCTGCACTATCACTAACTATCTCAGCTATCGTTGTGCTGTTAATGGCTGGTTTTATCTTGTATGAAATCAATCAAGTGGTACGTGGTGGTGAAACAAATTATGTGATGGCGACGCTAAGCATCTATATCAGCTTGCATAACATGTTTAGTCACTTGCTACACTTGCTCATGGCTTTAATGGGTAACAATGATTAAATTCAAATAAAATTAAAAAACCCGCCAAGGCGGGTTTTTTATTGGCTATTTGCTATTGGATTTTCGGCGCTCTTTAAAAAAGGTACTCAAGAGAGCGCCACAATCTTTAGCCAACACCCCACCTAACACTTCCGTGTGATGATTAAGTTTGTCTTCTGCCATCAGGTTCACAATACTGCCACAAGCGCCGGTTTTAGGGTCGCTAGCGCCATAAACAAGTTTGGCAATGCGTGCATGCTGGATTGCCCCTGTACACATCACACAAGGCTCTAATGTGACGTATAGCGTGCAGTCAATTAAACGGTAGTTATTTAATGACTTGGCAGCGTCGCGCAAGGCTTGTATCTCTGCATGGGCGCTGGGGTCGCTCAGGCTAATCGGTGCATTGCTGCCACGGCCAATAATTTCACCGTTGCTAACAACAATCGCACCTACAGGCACTTCACCATTGATGGCAGCTTGTTTGGCCAAATCTAATGCGACTTGCATAAATTGTGCGTGTATATCAGTCATGTCTAGCAGGTTTGAAGTCTTGGATGCGGTCTTTCAGTAATTGTAAGGTTTGTTTATCCATTTTTGGTTTGTTATATTGCAATGCATTATACAG
The DNA here is from genome assembly GCA_041602315.1 of Methylophilaceae bacterium. Taxonomy (GTDB): domain Bacteria; phylum Pseudomonadota; class Gammaproteobacteria; order Burkholderiales; family Methylophilaceae. The sequence goes on from JBFIGM010000199.1 coordinate 1,346, forward strand.
CGTGGCGATTTCAAGAATGTTAGTTGCGTGATCTGGAATGATGTTTGCAGCTCTATGCGCAAAGTCTAGTGCACCTTCATACGGATTTTTAAATAGGCCATATTTTTCTAGTTGTTTTATATGCTTTGCATAAGCTCTCTGAACAGGATTAAGTTTGCGTGATGCTTTGCTTAATAAAAATGCCGCCATTATTAGCATTGTCGTTAGCATAATTGCTATCATCCAGATAGCAATATCTGTCATAGTTAAGTCTTTGCCACTGATTTTTTCTAAAAATTCGAGTTGTTTTTTATTGTCATAGCCAAGTATCCATTGATTCCAGTTGTTATTCAGGTTATCCCAGCTGAAGTAAGCATTTTTCAGCCATTGCGCGCCGGGTCTAACAAAAATTGGCAATTCATCAACTTCGGTTACTGCCTGATCAATGCCTAGTTCTATACGTTCTGGGGCAACAGCTGCTGTCGGATCAATGCGTACCCAGCCTTTATCTTTTAGCCATACTTCAGCCCATGCGTGAGCGTCAGATTGTCTCACAATTAGGTAGTTACCATTTGGGTTCACTTCACCACCTTGATAGCCAGTCACAATGCGCGCAGGTATACCAGCTGCACGCATCAGGTAAACAAAGCTGCTAGCATAGTGCTCACAAAATCCTTTTTTTGTGTTAAACAAGAAGTCATCAATCGCGCTATCAGATAGGCGCGGCGGGCGTAAGGTATAAATAAAAGCTTCTTGATTAAACATCCGTAATGCTTTGTTAATAATTTCCTCATGCGCTAGGTGAGACCATTCTTTCGCCAGTTTGAAGGATTTAGGGTTGCTATCTGAGTCAATATTTAATGCGATTTTAGATTGAGTGGAATCTAGCGTTTTTTCTAAAATGTACTGCAGGCTAGATGATGCCTGATAACGAATGCGGGTTCGAATGGGTTCTTTCGCGATGGCAGAATACGCTTGTTTTAGTGTTGCAATTTTAGGGATGCTCGTTGGCATATCTAGTAGCAGCAACCATAAGCGATTATGGGGTTCTAGCGTAATCGTATAATTTATTTTTGCACCGATAGGCTCCATTAATGCTTGTTTAGCTTGGTTGTTATCCTTTGCTGCCAACCATTTGTTATTTTGCTGTTGTGAGAGCACAGGGCCGCGCCAATACAGCATGTTGCGTGGAGGGATTTCCTCGTCAAACTGCACTCTAAACGCAACACTGCTGTTTTGAATTAAATTACCAATATCACCTAACTCTATGCTGTCATTCAAGCCGGTCATGCCACTATAGGCGTCTTTAGTGATACCCCAGATTGGTCCAGGTAAGCGAGGGAACAGCACAAATAAAACCAGCATTAAAGGCACCGATTGTAATAATATTTTGGCAGCTAACTTAAGTGAATGAATGCTAGGTATGGTTTGCGGCAAGCTTATTTGGATTAATGTGGTTGTAAGTAGAATGATAGGTATCAGACTCAATAGAAAAGTGATCGCAGACTGACTGAAAATAAAGATGCTAGCTACTGCAAAATATGCAATTGAAATAACCAGCATGTAGTCACGGAGTGTCTTTGTTTCAAGCAGCTTCATTGCCGTCATGATGATAAACAGGCTAATGCTGGCATCGCGACCAAAGTTATTACCGAAGCTAACAAGCAGACCTATGCAAATCACTAGCATCACTGGAATCAGTATGTGCATTTTGGGTAATGCCCACTGTTTTCTATTCAGTAAATATCGCCAAATGCCAAGCGCCACTGCTGTGACAGTAATCCAAGGAGGAAGATTGACGCTGTGTAGCAATGCAACGGTTAATAGGCTGATGAGGAGCCAGTGCAAATGCTGTGTTGAGAGCTGTTTTTGCATCATAACGTCGCCAGCGCCGCTAAACATTGATGATAATGCGCCTCGCTATTATTGGGCGCAAAATCTAAGCCACTACCTAGTTTTA
>JBFIGM010000200.1:0-3283 GCA_041602315.1 Methylophilaceae bacterium
ACGTTCTTGATTACCAGAGTTTAAATCAACTAATTGGCCGGCAGGCACTGTACCTTCTGGATTGTAAAACTGTTGTAGCTCAGGCGTTAAAATTGCAGAAGGCCATTCATCACCTTCAACAGCAAACCATTGTTCATTTGGGTAATGCACAAATTCTGCATCAGCGAGCGTTTCACCAAGATAAAAATCTGTCCATAAATAGTTAGTCCCAAGCCGTTCAAAAAACTCGCCCAATGCACTAGCCCGAGCAGCAAGTTTAGATGCACCCTTACCATTGGTAAACAAACGTGGGCAGTCACGATTAATCACATGAACCGACCAAATACCTTCTACTTCGTTTAGCCATGACTTTTCTTCTACATGAATATCAAGAGCTAATAATTTTGCTTGTAAAGTTGCAATAGAAGATTCTAATGATGCATCTTTACTTGGAATAAAGGTTTCATTGTGCGGATTAGTCATGGATTAATTATGTTTATGTAAAGGCGATAGCATAGCATGGGACAGCTAGCGCAGATGGGGATAATCTACACTGCTGGTTTAAATCCCAATGGAAAATCGCTTACCGTACCAATATTGATAATTTATTGATTTTGATTGTTGGTGAAATAATTTTATTTCGTTTTTAATAACCTCAGCTGCGAGCCAACTTTAAAATCATGTACAGATGCCTGACCTGCTAATAGTTTTAATGTGTATTTTGCGTATTTATATTTAACAATTTTTGATGGCTGACAATAGGTGGCAATATGTACAATCTGAAAATCTGGACTTAAAAAAACAGCATCAATCGCATATTGCATCCCTATAGTATGAATGCTATTGCAAGGTACAATCAGCAACCCCTCAGATGGGCTAAGTGGCTTTGACCATAATAAGCCACGGAGGCGGCTGAAAAAATTGTCCGCTACACGTGCTTGAATTCGATGACCTTTATAAAAGATATTGACAGTGGAATGTTTGTACATTTTTATTGTTATAGACTTAATCTTAAGTAATTTTTGGCTACTTATGTACTGAACATTAATCATAAAGTTCGATATGCTCATTGATGCGAACTTTATACAAGCGTATATAATTTTGCAAGTATTTTTTATATATTTGTATATTTTTCCTTCAGAATTATTTCAGGATTGAACTAGCCATATCCCAATAAAAAGGTGATGATTATATTCAGCAGTTTTTTACATTTATTCACGAGGAGAATGATATGTCTACACCACATACATATAAAAAAATTGAGCTTGTTGGCAGTTCTACCATTGGTACTGATGATGCAATTCAAAATGCGATTGCTAAAGCATCGAAGTCGATTAAACACATGGATTGGTTTGAAGTTGTAGACACTCGTGGCCATTTAGTCGATGGTAAAATTGCTCATTATCAAGTAACGATTAAAGTAGGTTTTAGAATTGAAGATTAAGCCTTTATGATTCATGGCTCTAGCTCACTACAAATTCCCGCAATATCGGATCAGGATACACAATCGTGGATTGCCTCGTTAGCAAAGCACTTCTCAGAAGAAGAAGTTAAGCAAATTAAAGAAGCATGTGAGTTGGCATCTTTGGCCTATGCCTCTCAACTTTCGGAAACAGGAATGCCGCTGATACACCATGCAACTGGTACAGCGGCAATTCTTGTTACGTTAAATATAGATGCAGAGTCGATTGCAGCGGCTATATTATTTGCTACGCCAAAATATATAGACAATTGGCAGGAGACGCTGAAGGCAAGATTTAGCAATACTGTTTTTAATCTGGTTGCTGGGTTGATGCATCTTGAACAAGTGCAAACATTTAGTGACCTTAATAAATCAAATGTTCAAGATAAAGATAGCAGCGAAATAGCCAAGCAAATTGAAAGCCTGCGGAAGATGCTACTAGCAATGGTGCAGGATATTCGTGTGGTGCTGATTAAGCTTGCTGAGCGCACGCAGACATTACGTAGCTTGGCAAATACCTCTGCTGCATTGCAAGTACAGATTGCCAGTGAGGTGCAAGGTGTCTATGCGCCGATTGCAAACAGGCTTGGCGTATGGCAGCTTAAGTGGGAAATGGAAGACCTCTCCTTACGCTATCTGGAACCACAGCTATACAAAGAAGTGGCTAAATCTTTGGATTCCCGTCGGCTAGACCGAGAACAATATATTCAGAATGTTGAATCTCTACTAAAACAACATCTTGCTGAAGCTGGGGTCAAAGCAGAGGTTTCTGGCAGGCCTAAACATATCTATAGCATTATTAATAAAATGCGTCGTAAGCAATTAACCTTTGATCAGCTTTATGATGTGCGTGCTGTAAGAATTTTGGTTGATACGATTGAGGATTGCTATAGCGCGTTGAGCTTGGTGCAATCGCTTTGGGAACCCATTCAAAGTGAGTTTGATGATTATATTGCGCGGCCAAAAAGTAACAATTACCGCTCGCTGCACACTGCTGTGAAGGGGCCAGAAGGGTTGGCATTAGAGGTGCAAATTCGAACACATGAAATGCATGCATTCTCTGAGCTGGGCGTTGCTGCTCACTGGCGCTACAAAGAAGGTGGTCAGACAGATATTGCCTTAGATGAAAAAATTGCTTTGTTGCGCCAAATACTATCTTGGAAAGAGGAGCCTAAAGATAGTGGCGATTTACTGGCACAATTTAATACGGAATTATTCAAAGAAAATGTGTATGTATTTACCCCGCAAGGTAAAGTGATTGATTTACCTAAAGATGCGACACCTGTTGATTTTGCTTATGCATTACATACTGATTTAGGTCATCGTACCCGTGGTGCTAAGGTGGATGGACATATTGTGCCACTGAATTACAAATTACAGAATGCACAACGTGTTGAGATTCTTACACATAAACTAGGTGCGCCCAGTAGAGATTGGTTAAGACCAACGCTTGGTTACTTGGTAACGGCCAGTGCAAGGGCCAAGGTTAGACATTGGTTTAGGCATGAGCATGCAGAGGAGCACTTATCAGGTGGGCGTGATAAATTAGAGAAGGAACTCCACCGCGCTGGTGTCGGTGCGATTAATCAAGAAAAAATTGCCCAGAAATTACACTTCAATAAATTGGAAGATTTTTTAATTGCGATTGGTCGCGGGGATATCAGCGAGCATCAAATCGCTTCTGCTATTCAAGAAGTGGTTAATCCAAAGCCAGTTGAAAAATTTAATCCTGCCAGAGCGCTTAAACCGCATACGCATAAGGTTACAAGCGAAGTTACGTTAGAAGGATTAGGAAACCTACAAACCAATGTGGCGAAATGCTGTAAGCCAATCTACCCTACA
>JBFIGM010000201.1:0-3262 GCA_041602315.1 Methylophilaceae bacterium
CTTGTCGGTTGGTGGATGCAAAATTAAAGACAACAACTAGACTAAGTATGTAGAACTGTCTGTGGAGGGCTTGCGGACGCGGGTTCGATTCCCGCCTGCTCCACCAATAACTAAAAAAGCTACCCAATATGGGTAGCTTTTTTATTGTGTATCGCAGGCGGGAATGCTCAGCTTTAGCGATGCATCCGCGAAAACCTCTGCCTAAAGGCCCGCTCCGCAAGCTACGCGTCCAAGCAATCAGTGATTGCTTAGTCGAACCCGCGTCCAATAAAACAACATAATTAAAGCCCAGCCGAAGCCCTCACCACATATCAATGCGGTTTTAGATGGTCTTGCTCAGGTAAATTAACTTAGAAAAAATTTGATTACAGCAACTGCTGGTACTACTGCAACAGCCAGTACAAATACTGCTGATAATGCTGCTTGTAAAAATTTATTGGTGACGCAAGGGTCGTGTCTTTTCGGGATACCACAATATTGAAAGTCGTTCATTTTAAATCTCCATAAGAAACTTTTGATTTCTTTATTTGCAAAGATAGCAGTGGGTAACAGCTATCACTGATTCATATGATAAACAAAATATGTAAATGCTTTATGACAATAATGTAAAAAGGGAGCCTTAGCTCCCTTTGTTGTTCTATTATGCTGAATTACTTGTTCATGACGTACATTGTCACTTCAAAGCCAAAACGCATTTCTGTAGCTGCTGGTGTTGTCCACATAATTAAATTCCTTTTTTAACGTTTTATTCAGCAAGAAGGTTTGCTTGAATTTATGATTAGTATATTACTCTTAGACAAGAGAAATGCATTGTGTGTGTTCATGATTGCAGGCTAAGTATTATCATGAGAGATTATGTTAAAAAATGAGAACAAAAGCTGTTTGTTGAGGACTAAAAGCTGTTAAATGTATCTGTTTGCGATGAATATAAAATAAAAATGTTGCCGATTATTACCTATTTAGATTTAGAAACGACGGGTGCTACTCCTTTGAAGGATCGTATTACTGAGATTGCGCTAGTACGATTTGAGGGTGGGGTTGAGGTTGCACGCTGGCAAACGTTAGTGAACCCTGAGACAAACATACCTCCTTTTATCCAAGGCTTAACTGGGATTACCAATGAGATGGTGGCTGATGCACCAACTTTTGCAGAAGTAGCAGATAAATTGGCGGCATTTCTAGAAGGTTCTGTGATGGCTGCGCACAATGTGAGGTTTGATCATGGTTTTTTAAAAAGCGAATATAGGCGGCTAGGTCAAATATTAAGACAACGTGTTTTATGCACGGTGAAATTATCAAGAAGGCTTTACCCTCAGCACCGAGGGCATGGCTTGGATGCGATTATGCATCGACATCATTTAACGACTGAGATGCGACATCGGGCGATGGGTGATGTGGAACTGATGATTGGTTTTGTGGCTTCTGCCCAGAACGAGTTGGGCGCAGAGCGCGTTGCAGAGACGGCAGCAGAGCTATCCAAACAGCCTAGTTTGCCAGCAAACATCGATCATCAGTTAGTTGATGAGATACCTGATACACCAGGGATCTATTTCTTCTATGGTGAAAATGATTTGCCACTGTATATTGGCAAGAGTGTGAAGTTACGTGACCGAGTGCTATCGCACTTTAGCGGCGACCATAGTTCAACAAAAGAAATGCGAATTTCGCAAGAAATTAAAAGAATTGAGTGGACAGAAACCGCAGGTGAGCTAGGTGCGCTATTGCTGGAATCTAAATTAATAAAAGACCGACAGCCGATTCATAATCGACAACTAAGAAGAGAGCGTCAGCTATGTACTTGGCAAATCGCAGCAGATGCAAACACCTTGCCGCAAGTGACATTGGTCAACGAGTCTGAAATTGAGCCAAGTATGTTGGGGCATTTATTTGGCACTTTTCGATCAAAAAGAAAAGCGGTTGAGGCGTTGCGGAATATTGCAGAAGCGCATCAGCTATGCCCTAAGGTATTGGGCTTGGAATCAGGTAAAGGCCGCTGTTTTGCTGCACAGTTAAAAAGATGCAAAGGCGTATGTGATGGCAAAGAGTCGATGGAAATACATCATTTAAGAGTGCTGCAGGCGCTATCTACACAGAAATTAAAGGCCTGGCCGTATCAAGGCAAAATTGGCATTAGAGAGCAATGCTCGTTAACAGGTAGAACCGATATACATTTGTTTGATCAATGGTGCCACATTGCCACTGTCCATGATGAGGCGGATTTTGAAGAGGCGCTAAATAGTAAAACGATTTTTGCTTTTGATCACGATACCTACAAGTTGCTATTAAAAGCACTGAATAGCAATAAATATCAACTGCTCACATTTAATTAAATCCACCAATCATTTAATCTGGCACAAGCATTATAAAAATGTGCTTTATGTGATTAAAGATACTGAAGCATGATGCTAATTATGTTCGAATAGCAATAATTAGCTTAAAGGTACAAAGTGCGGTTACGATTTTATTTATTTATATTAGTTAGTTCGTTGTTCGTTACAACGCATCAGTTGTCAGCTGCAGAGCATGCAGTAAAGTTAGAAGGTATTGATGGCAAAACGCATGCCTTAAATGAATATGTTGGGCATGGAAAATGGGTTGTAGTTAATGTATGGGCTACTGCATGTCCTTATTGCCGTCATGAGCTGTATGACCTGACTAATTTTCATAATGCCCATCAAGACAAAGATGCAATGGTGGTTGGGTTGACCATAGACTGGCCTAGCTTTGAATACCCTGAAAAAAATTATCTGACAGACTTCGCATCAAGTCATTTTATTGATTATCCTATATTGATGGCCGATGGCGAGCTTGCTAGCCAAGTTATTGGTCAACCAGTTGATATGGTGCCTATTTCATTTTTATATAACCCAGCGGGGAAGCTGGTAAGGCGTATCAATGGGATGGTGACTGAAAAAGATTTGGAAGAAGCGATAAAACAAAATCCAGAGAACTATCATCTAGAGTGGGCGGATGTTGTGCCGCCTGAATACCTACCAAAAGCAAAGTAAAAGCTAATCATAATCATTGGTCTATTCTTGCTTAAGCAAGTTGGTGCAAAACTTGCATCAATCACCTATTAATTTTCCGACTTAAGGTTATTTTGTTAGACAATCCAGCAATAGCGCAGTTTTTATCTTTGCCACATGCACCATCCATTATCATGGTTGTTGTCCTTTTTGGTGCATTTTTGCTGATGTTGTTGATCAAGTCTATTGTATTGGGCCGCTTGAAATCAATACTATCCCGCAGTAAACACGAATTA
>JBFIGM010000202.1:0-3220 GCA_041602315.1 Methylophilaceae bacterium
AGCAGGATGGCCCAGCCGAAGAAGCCGGCGAGGCAATCGACAATGCAGTAGAAAATGCTGGCGATAAAATTGAAGATGCTACTGATTAAGAAGCTTACCCAATCATATTACTCTACTACCTTAGCCCGACTGTTTTAAGTTGGGCTTCTGTCCATGTGTTACAGGTATCCCAGCCACTAATTAATGTTTGAAAGTCATCAATCGGCAATGGGCGGCTGAATAAATATCCTTGAAAAAAGGGACACTCATACTGTTTTAAGAGTGCTAACTGCTCTTGAGTCTCAACGCCTTCTGCGATGACATTTAGTCCAAGCGTATGACCCATCGCAATGATTGTTTTGACAATTGCTGCACCGTTTGAGTTATTTGCAATATCATCAACGAAACTTTTGTCTATTTTAAGTTGAGTAATCGGTAGATTTTTAATAGCAGCTAAAGATGAATACCCTGTACCAAAATCATCCATTGAGAAACGAACCCCTATTGCTCTCAACTCAAGCATTTTTTCTATGATCGTATTTACATTCTCAACTACCATACTTTCTGTTATTTCAATTTTAAGTTTTGACGGATTCGCTTCTGTTTCGTTAAGAATACGTTTGACCACATCGACAAAATCATACTGCTTTAGCTGAAGTACACTAACATTCACCGCCAAAATCAAATCTTTGGTCTTTATATCAGACTCCCATTTCTTGAGTTGCTCACAAGCGGTTCTCAACACAAAAAGGCCAATATCTAAAATGATACCTGACTCTTCTGCTACGCTAATAAACTCAATTGGCGGAATAAAGCCGCGTTTAGGATGTTGCCAGCGAATCAAAGCTTCAGCACCGATAATCTGATTACTATTATTTGTTTGCAATTGATAGTACAACTGCAATTGATGATTTAACAATGCGTCTCTTAGATCATTTTGCATTGACAGCTTGTTTTCAATCGCCTCTTGCATGACTGGATCAAAAAAATGGAGATTATTCTTTCCAGCGTGTTTTGACTGATACATGGCTGTATCAGCATGTTTCATCAAGTTTGCGACGGAAGTGTCACACCCTTTAAAAATACTGATGCCAATACTCGCAGAACCATGATGTTCATAATCAGTTAGGATGTATGGTTGTTTTAAAACATTCAGTACTTTTTCTGCCACAATTTCAACATTCATTATGGCTTTGTTCTTGTCATCATCTATATCGGCAAGCATAATAACAAACTCATCGCCACCGAGTCTTGCAACCGTATCCCCTCTGCGCATCAGCTTATTTAATCTATTAGCAACTTCACACAATACCTGATCACCAAATTCATGGCCTTTAATATCATTCAGTGTTTTAAAATTATCAAGATCAATATACATCACAGCGCCATACCGCCCTGTTCGGTCACTAACATCAATTGCATGCTGTAATCTATCAATTAGCAAACGGCGATTGGGTAACTGTGTGAGCGTGTCATGAAAGGCCATATGGCTGATTTCATCCTCATGCTCTTTACTGGCTAGTACTAGCTGTGCTAAATGCGCATAGCGCTCTAGCAAGTTTAGTTCATGTTGCGATGGTTTTGAAGGTGTTCTATGATAAATAGCAAAGACGCCTAAAACTCGGTTTTCATAATTTTTAATCGGCTGTGACCAACAAGAACGAATATTGCACTGATTTGCAAATTCCTGATAAGCAACCCAAAACGGATGTTTTTTTATGTCTTCGACAATGACTAGCTCACCTTTTATGGCTGCTGTACCACAAGAACCAACCCCTTCAGCAATCTCACATCCATTCGTAACCTCTCTATAGAGTTCAGGTAAACTAGGAGCTGCTTGACAGACAAAATGTTTGCCATCGTCAGCTAGTAACAATACAGCACAAAGCATTTCTGGGTGCTGAGTTTCTACTAGCTCGACCAAATTATTCAATATTATATAGGGCGGTTTTCCAGAATTCACTTTTTCTAGGATATCGCGGTCTATCTCAAGCTCTTTTGTTTGCATGCCTAACTCATAAAGTGCTCGCGCATTCTGACGCATCATTCGCCTATCAAGAAAGTTTGCAATCCAGCCACCAGTAACCAGAAAAAATACGACACCAGAAATAAATAATGCAAGTAATGTTGGATTAATGCTATTGCCTTCAACTGTGCAAATACTACCTGATGCAAAATTTGCGGCTGCCATGCCTGTGTAATGCATGCCTGCAATCGCCAATCCCATGATTAATGCGCCTACCGCATGCCTAACAAATGGATTAAGCTTAGATTTTTCACCAGCATAGACAATTAATAAGGCACCTATTGACGCCACCACGGAGATAAGTATTGATGCAATAAAAGCAGGCAATTCATAGGTGACTGATGGTTGCATTTTCAATGCAGCCATACCTGTATAGTGCATTGATGAAATGCCCACGCCCATCAGCAGTCCACCAAGCACTAGTCGACTGAACTTCATTGCTGGCATCCGCAAGAAATAAAATCCTAACAAAGCTGCTCCTACAGCAGGTAAAACTGAGATAACGGTTAAGGTCAAATCATAAGAAATCGGAACTGGCAAATGAAAAGCCAGCATGCCAATAAAGTGCATTGCCCAAATTGACACACCTAACGTTACCCCGCCAGCAATCATCCAAGAAGTTGCAGCTGTACCAACTGAAGTGCGCATTCTTTCAGCGTGCGAGAGTGCAGAAAATGATCCATACATTGCAGTAAGGATTGATAATATGACTAGATTGGTATTCCAGAAAATAGACATTTTCACCTGAATCGAATGATTACTAAAAATAAACGTTAGTAAGCATACCTAATATTTATTTTTTTAAATCTGCGATTAAAGGTTCTTTATCAGGGTAGTTCTTAAATCAAATACATAAGCAAATAAATGTGTACCGTTTTAGATTTTGTACGCAAAGCGAAGCTGCATAATCTAATCTTGTTTGAATCGATACTGGGAATTATTTTTGACGAAACTGCAGTTTGTTATGACTACTAAATTTAATAATATCAATAGAATAGTTATGTTTGGTTTTGTAAAAATAATGTTTCAAAATTAGTTGCCGTTACTGGTTTTGAAAACAAATAACCCTGTGCGAAGTCGCAGCCAGCTTTTAATAAAAGCTCTTTTTGTTGCAGCGTCTCTACCCCTTCAGCAATAACTTTTATACCTAATTTATGTGCCATGACTATGATAGCCTCGCATAAAGCCATATCTTCTGAGTCAGGTTTTAGGTTA
>JBFIGM010000203.1:0-3211 GCA_041602315.1 Methylophilaceae bacterium
TGCACCCACACTAGTTGTTCCGTCCAATAAAGGGATATACCAAAACCAGCCATGTTCGAACCAAAATATTGTGATATTGCCTGCAGACTTACCTTCATCACGTTTGGCTCCCATGAAATGCCCATAAATTGCGGCACTGTTGTGTTTTTTATTTTTCTGTTTAATTTTAAGCCGATTACCCAAAAACGTATCACGTCCCGATGCATCCAGTAAAATGCGTGCTCTAAACTCACCCACAGACCCATCATCATATTGCGTTTTAACAATAACACCTGAATTGTTAGGTAAAAATTCTACTTCTTTAGCTAAGCAGCCTTCTATCACTGTTGCACTTTTCTTGCGTGCGTTATTAATCAGAATTTCATCAAACTCTGATCGTCGCACTTGATAAGCCATTGGCATTGATTTATCCATTGCATCAGCAAATGCTATTGACTGCTTGTGGTCATGATATGGGGAAACAAACTCTGCACCCCACTTTTCCATACCGATAGCTTTTACTTGATCCGCCACACCTAATTTTGCTAACAATGGTAGATTGGCAGGTAATAATGATTCACCAATATGAAATCTAGGATGGTGTGCTTTTTCTAACAAGATAACATGATAACCACGCTCGGCAAGCAATGCTGCAGCAGTTGACCCGGCAGGTCCGCCTCCTACAATGAGAACATCACACTCTTGGTTACCACCTTCGGGAATGCCAGCCTTAATTTGCATGCGCTACCTTAATTATTGATAGTGCAATTATAGCAAAGCGTATACATCTATCTAATCAAACCCGTATATTTATTTGATTAATGATGGAGCGGCTGACGGGAATCGAACCCGCGTATCGAGCTTGGGAAGCTAGCGTTCTACCATTGAACTACAGCCGCAACAAAGCGCTATTCTACTGCGCCAATTTATCATTGGCTATGATATTAATGCCTAAATGGATGCTTATATTGCGTTAGAACTCCAAAGGATCAATATCAAGCGACCAACGTATTCTAGCGCCTGACTTATCTGCGCGTAACTTCGGCATCCATTTCCTTAATAGTTGATGCAACATCTGCCGATTGGATGCTTGTAACAATAATTGTCCTCGCTCCATACTCTTTAATCGTTCCATTTGCGGCCTCAACGGATCATATACAATAACCTCAGAATCTATTTCTTTTGCATATTTAACTGCATTATTAAGGAAAGTAAGCACTTGCTTATAATCTATTGCTTCTGCTTTTATTAAAGCAAAATAACTAGTTGGCGGGAACTGCATGGCAGTACGTTCTTCCAGTAATGTATCAGCGTAACGCTCATAATCTTGGTTTTTAACCGCATTAAACAATTCATGCTGTGGAAATGCAGTTTGTATAAACACTTCACCTGCTTTTTCTGCACGACCGGCTCTGCCTGAGACTTGCATCAATTGTGAGAATAATCGCTCACTGGCACGGAAATCTGGACTAAATAATGCAGTATCTGTATCAAGTACACCAACCAACGTTAAATGTGGAAAATCATGCCCTTTTGCCAACATTTGTGTACCAACTAAAATATCAATCTTGTTTTCATGAATAGATTTAAGTAGCCGATCAAGCTCACCTTTATGTCGCATACTATCTCGATCGACTCTTGCAATAATAGCGCTAGGAAAAAGTGCTTCGAGCGTTTTTTCTAAACGTTGTGTTGCTTGACCAATAGGGCTTAGATCCGTGTTGCCACAACTTGGGCACTGTATCGGTATTTTTTGCGTGTGGCCACAATGATGACATTTCAGAATCTTCTGATTGAGATGCACCACCAAGCGTGCGGAACAACGTGAACAAGGAGCGACCCATTGACAAGCATTACAATGCAGCACAGGCGCATAACCACGTCTATTTATAAATAACAGACTTTGCTCACCACGTGCCAACCTTGTCTTGATTGCATTGATTAAGATTGGCGATAAACCATTTTCTGTGATTGATTTACCTATATCAATACAATTTATCTTGGGTAATCTTGCTGTTTCTATAGCACGATTATTCAAGCGCAATAAACCGAACTGCTGTTTTTTCGCTAGAGACCACGACTCTAAAGAAGGTGTAGCGCTCCCCATGACAATAGGTATGTTCAACTGTTTGGCACGCATAATAGCAATATCGCGTGCATGGTACCGCATTCCGTCTTGCTGCTTGTAGGAACCATCATGCTCTTCATCTAAAAGAATGAGCTTCAAATCATGCATTGTGGTGAACACACTGAGACGTGTACCTATGACGATTTTTGCAGTTCCATTTTTTGCTGCTTGCCAAGATTGTAAGCGCTCACTTTCATTTAAGTTGCTATGTAAAGTAACGAGCGGGTATTGACTTAAACGGCTTCTGAATCGCGCTTCTAACTGAGGCGTTAGATTAATCTCAGGCACTAATATCAACGCCTGCGATTTCTCATCCGCCAACACGACCTCAAGCAAACGGATATACACTTCCGTTTTGCCACTTCCTGTAATGCCATAGAGCAACCAAGGTTTAAACGTATTTCTATCACTTAATACCGTCTCAATCACTTGGGACTGTTCTGCATTCAACACCGGGGCGACACGCGATGTAGGCAGCGAAGACTTAATGGCTACTATCTCGACCTGAGTCAAACCTTGCATTTCATTCAGGGTCTCGATGGCTTTTCTCCAACTAGGAGATATGTCAGCCAACTGACTTTCGTTCAAACCTTCGTTCGTATGAAGTGCTTCGACTATCTTACGCAATACTATCTGCCTTTTGGGTATTGCCTCAATTTCAACGCTTGGCTTGAGACGGTATAAATAGCTTTTCCTTGTGATTGCTGGCTTAATTTGTCGTAATCGCAAAGGCAGCGTAGACATAATCGCTTGACCAAGAGGATAGTGGTAATATTCAGCACAAAACTTGATGAGCTTAAACGAAGCGGCATCTAGAACAACGTCATCAAATACACGTTGGACAGGCTTTAATTTATCAAAAGGAATTTCTGATGTATCGCTTATTTCAACAATCACACCAACTAAATTTCTTCCTGCAAATGACACCACAGCACGCGCGCCTACTTGCACATCAAATCCGTCATTTACATAGTCAAACAAACGGTTTAATGGTACATCGAGTCCTATTCTGAGGATTTGTAATGCCATGTTGGTAGAAGTTATAGATTATTTTAGTGTCAGCGCTTATTGAGTTAAAATACTGGCTTCGAAGATTTAATGTAA
>JBFIGM010000204.1:0-3156 GCA_041602315.1 Methylophilaceae bacterium
AGCAGCGCTGGTTTTATTTGCAGACTACACACATAAATTAGAAGTTGAAGGCATTGTTGCTAGCTTTGACTTAAGCAATCCAATGGTCATTATTGGCTTGTTTATTGGCGGTTTAATTCCATTCTTATTTGCCGCAATGGCAATGGAAGCTGTTGGTCGAGCAGCAGGCGCTGTCGTTGAAGAGGTACGTCGCCAATTCCGAGAAATTAAAGGCATCATGGAAGGCACAGGAAAGCCTGAATATGGTCGTGCAGTTGACATGTTAACAACTGCTGCCATTAAGGAAATGATGCTCCCATCACTACTCCCAGTCGCTGTACCGATTGCAGTTGGTTTAATTCTCGGTCCAGTAGCGCTAGGTGGTTTATTGATGGGTACCATTATTACTGGCTTATTTGTTGCCATTTCCATGTGTACAGGTGGTGGCGCTTGGGACAATGCCAAAAAATACATTGAAGATGGCAATCATGGTGGTAAAGGGTCTGAGGCACATAAAGCAGCAGTCACTGGCGATACAGTGGGTGACCCGTATAAGGATACTGCTGGGCCCGCCATTAACCCACTGATTAAAATTATCAATATTGTGGCGTTATTAATTGTACCGTTGTTACACTAGTCGCCCGCATGATAAAAAACCAGCGCATGCCGCTGGTTTTTTTTAGCCCTCAAGATGTGGTGGCAATAAATCCTCAAGAAAAAAAGCTGATAACTCAGAACGTCCTGCTAAGCCAGATTTACGATAAACAGCGCGCGCCTGATCTCGAATCGTTCGCTCACTAGTCGCCCTGATTTCAGCAATTTGTTGGTGACTTAACCCTTTTAAAATCAGCATGCCAACTTCAGTTTCAGACTTAGTTAGTTGCCACTGGTCAAACTGCTTTAGTATTTGTTTTGATAACCCTGCTACCAAATCTCGATTAGCATCTTGCCACTGCTTTGCTTGCTGATGTGCAGCATCTAAATCCCGCTTTAAATGACTTATTTTTGATTGCGCAAGCTGGAAATAAAACCAGCCAAAATAAACGATACCAACTACAGAAGCTAACAAAATCAACAGCTCAATAACAATATGACTTATCGCAATACCATCTTGATAATCGCCAACAATATCTAGAAGAATTAATGAAAAGACGATAACGCAGAGCAAAACTGCCCACTTACTAAGCTGTTTCTTAATGTCTTGCTGACTATCTTCAATCATCAAATCGTTTCCTACGTCATATGGCGGATGTATTTTTATTCAGTTTATCCCAAAATCTTTCTTATTGAATTATTTTTAATCAGGAGAATATGATGTCAGAAATAAAAATTGTGAAAGTATGGGATCCAATTATTCGGATTGGTCATTGGATGTTAGTAATTGCTTTTTTTACTGCTTATTTGACGGAAGATGATTTCTTAACGCAACATACATGGGCTGGGTACACCGTTGCAATAATTGTTTTCATCCGTATCATCTGGGGATTTATTGGTGGCCGATATGCCAAATTTAGTCAATTTATGTATCGCCCTTCAATTATCATTCAATACATAAAAAACCTTTTATCTTGCAAACCACAGCACTATGTAGGGCACAATCCAGCTGGTGGTGCTATGGTCATAGCCTTATTATTCAGCTTAATGATGACGGTTCTATCTGGTATGAAGCTCTATGCAGTAGAAGAAAACAAAGGGCCTTTTGCTACCGTTGAACAAGTGTTATACACTCGCCAGGACACATTATCTGAGAATATAAATCAGCAAAAGCACGTCATAAACGAAGAAGATGAGGAGTTTTGGGAAGAAATACACGAAACTTTTGTTAATATCACACTCATTCTTATTATTTTGCACATTGGTGGTGTCATAGCATCAAGCATCATTGATAAAGAAAAATTGGTCAAAGCTATGTGGACAGGTAAAAAAGAAGTGGATGATAACTACCAATAAACTGTTAAGTACTATTTAGATTAACGATCATTGAAAAGGACGAACTATTGAGACATGCTGAACGCCACCGCTCACACCATACCAACTGGTTGCGCGCAGCGGTATTAGGAGCAAATGACGGTATTATTTCTACTGCCAGCCTGATCATTGGTGTCGCCGCTGCAAATACGTCACATGAAACAATATTGTTAACAGGCGTTGCGGGCTTGATAGCTGGCGCCATGTCTATGGCAGCAGGAGAATACGTTTCTGTCAGTTCCCAAGCAGATATCGAATCTGCTGACTTAGCCAAAGAGCGTTTGGAGTTAGCATCAGACCATGAGAATGAACTGAAAGAACTGACCAATATTTATATTGCCAGAGGTCTAAACGCTGATTTGGCGCATCAAGTTGCTATCCAATTAACTGAGCATGATGCTCTTGGTGCGCATGCGCGAGATGAGTTAGGCATCAGTGAGATCATGAGCGCCCGTCCATTACAAGCGGCATTAGCTTCGGGTGCAGCATTTACGATTGGTGCGCTACTACCTTTACTCGTTACCTCATGCAGCCCACTAGATCAAACTATCTTGACCGTCAGCATCTCCTCATTGTTATCCCTTGCCGTACTAGGTGGGCTAGCGGCAAAAGTGGGGGGAGCTAATATTTATATTGGAATGATCAGAGTCACTTTTTGGGGCATCTTGGCTATGGCAACAACAGCATTGATAGGCAACTTATTTGGTGTAATGACGGGTTAAAAATTGCAATGCCAACAAATAAAAAAGCGCGGCAATCCGCGCTTTTATGTTTGTATAGGTATTAAAAAGCAGGTTTTACTTTTGCAGAATTGTAACGCTCCACACCGTCCATAATCTCTTTATGGGCTGCATCAATATCTTCCCAGCCAAGAATCTTAACCCATTTGCCTTTGTCTAAATCTTTGTAATGCTCAAAAAAGTGAGCAATCATTTCTAGACGCCATGGTGATACATCTTTATAGGATTTTTGAAAAGCATATAGTGGACAAACCTTGATGATCGGAACTGCTAACACTTTCGCATCAGCCCCTGCTTCATCTTCCATATTAAGCATACCCAATGCACGACAACGTACCACAACGCCTGGCAACAAAGGCACTGGCGTCACAACCAAGATATCAACTGGATCGCCATCCCCACCTAAGGTATGTGGAATATAGCCATAGTTACATGGATATTGCATTGATGTACCCATAAACCGATCAAC
>JBFIGM010000205.1:0-3141 GCA_041602315.1 Methylophilaceae bacterium
GATATTGCCGTTGGCATCACAACCTTGAAAGCCAGCAACTACCACAACATAGCCATTATCCAAGTCTTTAAGCATATTCTGACCATCAATGTCGATGATGCGCGCTTTGCCATGTGATTCGTCTGTCAATATTTTGACTTGGGAGCCTGTATAACTCCTTGCTTTTAAGCCTATCTCTTGTAGTGCAAGTGCGGTCATGCCAATTGTTACTTGCTCACCAGTTGACACAATAACATCAAGCTCTCTAGGATTTGGTTTAGCTGATATTTCATTTGCTAGCGCAATCAGGCGATTTGTTTCGCCTGACATGGCTGAAACAACTACCACAATTTGGTGCCCTTGTTCTTTAAAACGAGCTACTCTCTTTGCTAGGTTTTGGATACGTTCTGCGTTAGCAACAGATGTTCCGCCGTATTTTTGTACAATTAATGCCATAAATTATTGTGTTATAAAGTTAATGTATAAGTTGTTGTTTTACCCAGCCTTCAACACTTTGCAGTGCTGTGGGTAGTTGGCTGGCATCTGTACCACCAGCCATGGCCATATCAGGTTTACCGCCACCCTTGCCACCAACTTGCGATGCTACGTGGTTTACAAGTTCGCCGGCTTTCATTTTTGTAACCAGGTCTTTTGTAATGCCAGCGGCAATACTGACTTTGTCACCATTCACCGAAGCTAGGACGATAGCTGCAGACTTGAGTTTATCTTTTAGTTTGTCCATTGTTTCTCGCAACGTGTTGGCATCGGCTCCCTCAAGTGTTGCAGCCAATACTTTAATGCCTGCAACTTCGGATGCTTGTGTCGCCAAATCATCGCCTTGCGATGAAGCAAGTTTAGCCTTTGCTGTGTTTAAATCGCGCTCAAGCTTTTTGATTTGTTCCATCAGCGCAGTGACGCGACTAGGCACTTCAGTTGGTAATACTTTCAGGGTTCCTGCAACCCCACCTAAGGTTGCTTCCATCTCCTGCATGTAGTGCAGAGCATTATTTGCCGTTACGGCTTCCACACGGCGAACACCAGCTGCCACACCGCCTTCAGCTACAATGCTGAATAAACCAATATCACCAGTGCGTTTCACATGGGTGCCACCACATAGCTCACAAGAAGAGCCAATATTTAAAACGCGAACTTCATCGCCATATTTTTCACCAAATAGCATCATAGCACCTGTTTCTTTTGCAGCATCAATATTCATCACACGTGCTTGTGTCTCAATATTGGCAAAGATCTCTGCATTAACGATGCGTTCCACTTCACGAATTTCTTCGTTAGTCATTGGTGCATTATGCAGGAAGTCAAAACGTGTTTTTTCAGTATCGACCAAGCTGCCTTTTTGCTGTACATGGCTTCCCAACACTTCACGCAAGGCTTTATGCATCAAGTGTGTTGCCGAGTGGTTACGCATGGTTGCTGTTCGTGCTTGCATATTCACTTTAGCAGATACGGTATCACCAATTTTCAATGCGCCTGTTTTGAGTGTGCCGTGGTGACCAAAGACTGTGGCCTGCACTTTTTGTGTGTCCTCAACTGCAAAAAGCCCAGTGGCACCTTTTAACTCACCACAATCACCAATTTGTCCGCCTGACTCAGCATAAAAGGGCGTGTTATCGAGAATAATCACGCCTTGATCGCCTTCGGCAAGTGAATTAACTGGACTACCTTCTTTGTACAGTGCTGTAATTGTGCCTGTGTGCTCAAGGTGGTCATAACCATGGAAAGTGGTGGCAATACCATCATATTCTAAATTGGTTGCCATTTTGAATTTGCCTGCCGCACGTGCTTGTTCTTTTTGACGTGCCATCGCAGAATCGAAGCCAGCCGTGTCAACAGTGACGCCACGTTCACGACATATATCTGCAGTTAAATCTAACGGGAAACCGTATGTGTCATGCAGTTTGAAAGCGGTTTCACCATTAAATTCTTGTTTTGTAGATGAGAGTTCTGTTTCTAAAATAGCCATCCCATTTTCAATGGTTTCAAAAAAGCGCTCTTCTTCTTGTTTTAAAGTCTCACTGATGCGTTTTTGTTCAGATAACAACTCTGGATAGGCTCCACCCATTTCGGATACCAAATCGGGCAATAATCGATAGAAAAAGGCTTTGCGTGCGCCAAGTTTGTAACCATGACGAATTGCGCGACGGATAATACGACGTAACACATAACCACGGCCTTCATTACCTGGGATCACGCCATCAGCGATTAAAAACGAACATGCTCGAATGTGATCAGCAAGTACTTTTAGGCTCGGGCTATTTAAATCAGTCGTCTTTGTTTCCCGCGCGGCAGCGCTAATTAATTTTTGAAACAAATCTATTTCATAATTGGCATGCACGCCCTGTAGAATGGCAGAAATCCGTTCCAAGCCCATGCCTGTATCAACGCTAGGCTTGGGTAATGGATGCATTACGCCTGCTTCATCGCGGTTAAACTGCATGAACACGTTATTCCAAATCTCAATAAAGCGATCACCATCTTCATCAGGGCTGCCAGGTGGACCACCCGGAATGTCTTCGCCATGATCATAGAAAATCTCTGAGCAAGGACCACAAGGTCCTGTGTCACCCATCATCCAGAAGTTATCAGAAGCGTAGCGCGTACCCTTATTATCACCAATACGGATGATTTTCTCTGCCGGTAATCCAATATCTTTTAACCAGATATCATATGCTTCATCATCCTCAGCATAGACGGTAACCAGTAGTTTCTCTTCTGGTAGTTGATAAACTTCAGTTAAAAGCTCCCAAGCGTATTTAATGGCATCACGTTTGAAATAATCGCCAAAGCTAAAATTGCCCAGCATTTCAAAAAATGTGTGATGGCGCGCAGTGTAGCCTACATTTTCAAGGTCATTATGCTTACCACCAGCGCGAACACATTTTTGACTAGTGGTGGCACGAGTGTAAGGGCGTTTATCAAAACCTAGGAATACATCTTTAAACTGATTCATGCCCGCATTAGTAAAAAGCAGAGTAGGGTCGTCATGAGGTACTAAAGAGCTAGACGCAACAGCCGTATGACCTTTTGAGACAAAGAAGTCTATAAAGGCTTTTCGTATTTCATTGCTACTTGGTTTTTTACTTAATTTAATCGTCATTATCTTGTTTGCTCAGTACTTTTTTTATCGTATCGAAACTAAAACCA
>JBFIGM010000206.1:0-3110 GCA_041602315.1 Methylophilaceae bacterium
AGACCCTTCTGGCTTAACCGATACCATGTGGGACCTTATTGTGGATACCCTCGGCGCCCTAGTTATCTCAGTACTTGGTTATGGCTATCTTAAAACAGCTAAGAACGAATCATTTCTTGAACGCTGGATTAGTCGGTTTATAAGAGGCAATCCACGTCTATTTAGAAGCAAAAGTCCTCGCGGCTGATTGGTGTAACATTTCAGCCTTATTACTAACAGTTATTTGGTTATTATCATGCATTGAAAATGCATCATATTGTTAGCATAAATGCATCAGCAGGATCAGACCTGATGCATTTTTTGTTATCATCAGATAATATCGTTTATAAAAAGGCTATTTTATGGGTACTACAATGAGTCTAGTCTCCGTAGTTGTGTTGCTGGCGACGAATGCTTTCTTTGTTGCAGCAGAGTTCGCACTGGTCAAAGCGCGAGGATTCCGGATCGATGCACTGGCTGAGCAAGGCAAAGCTTCAGCCATCATGACCCAAAGAATTCAACATAACCTTGAAGCCTATTTAGCCGCTTGTCAGCTTGGCATCACAATGGCTTCACTCGGTCTAGGTTGGGTAGGTGAACCCACTATCGCAGCACTGCTGGAACCAGTACTAACTTCATTTGGACTATCTGAAACAGCCATCCATACCATTGCCTTTTTAACTGGTTTTTTAATTTTTTCCTCGCTACACATCATTGTTGGCGAACAAGTACCTAAAACCTTTGCCATTCGCAAACCTGAATCCATCTCGCTCTTAGTGGCTTACCCGCTGCATTGGTCGTATATCGCCGTTTACCCTTTCAACTGGATGCTGAACAAAACGTCTGGCTGGGTTTTAAAACAGTTTGGTGTCGAAGAAGCGAGCCATGGGGACATTCTGACGGGCGATGAAATCAAAGGCCTTGTTAAAACCTCGCACGAACATGGAGAAATCGAACTGGGCAAGGCACGCATGTTGCGCAACCTGTTTGAGTTCGATCAACGCAGAGTTGGTCGCGTGATGATCCCAATCAGCTCAACATACAGTCTTGATATCGCGGCCGACTTCAATGAGAACCTTAAGATTATCCGAGAGTCTGGCCATTCGCGATTTCCTGTTATCAACAGTGATCATGATGATGAAATTAAAGGGCTACTGCTGGTCAAAGATATTTACAGCGCGTTACTCGATGGCGTAAAAGAACCTTGGAATAACCTTACAAAATACTGCCGCGAGCCACTCGTGATCCCAGAAACACAACGCGTTTCTAAATTATTTGAACTGATGCGTGTACGTCGGGCGCATATGGCATTTGTCGTTGATGAATATGGCAAATTTAACGGAATCGTTACACTAGAAGACCTGCTGGAAGAAATCGTTGGCGAAATTCTCGATGAAACCGATACCGATGAAAATATGATTGATATCCAGAATATCGCAGAAAACAAATGGGAAGCTCATGGCTTAGTCTCTATTACAGACTTAGGACGTGCGACTGGTTACCGTCCAGAAGACACCATGGATGCCAATACCATATCTGGCCTGTTTTTGGAGAAGTTGCAACGCATGCCTAAAGTCAATGACTGTATCGAAGATCGCGGATATAAATTTTGCATCCTAACCATAGAAGGCCGGCATATTGGCAGGGTAACAATTGAAAAAATAGTTATTGATATCGATGAAGACGAAAACGGAAATGGTTAGGGGCAGCGTAGAATTAAAACTGAGCTATGCCACTGCTAGACTTAAGCTATCATTGAGTATTAGCTAACGCCGGCAACAAACAGCAGCGAAGTGAGTTGAAGTTGACAGCTTGGTTTGCTTGCGTTTGTTATACATTTTCATTGAACTTTGGCCACTGATTGTAACCAATGGCGGGATCATTAGATTTATGTACTCTAATTAGCTCCAACTCTTTTTGATTGATTTCAGTGACATCCATGGATTGGAAAAGAATTTCCCTACGAATAGTCATATCCATTCTTTCTTCTTCCGAAAAGTCCTTCTCTATCAACTCGCCACTAGCACTACCCCAATAATTGATGCTGTTGGTCAAGTCTTTACCAATATAGATTTTGCCGTTGGGCCAAGTAATCTTATACACGACTTTAACTTTATCGCTCATCTTTCACCAATTCCATAACGCCTCAATAACCAGTGCAGCTTTGATATGTCCAGCGCTGAAGGCGCGAAGTTTATTGACTTGTTAGGTGAGCTTGCTATGACCATTTACCTTCAATCCCTACACCTGCAGCTTCATCAATATAGAATTTCGCTTTATTATATTTGCACCACTCTTCGAGTTCCTGTCTTAACTCGGTATATTGATTTCGCGCCCACTCAGGTGATTATAATATCCAGG
Source organism: Methylophilaceae bacterium (assembly GCA_041602315.1). Taxonomy (GTDB): domain Bacteria; phylum Pseudomonadota; class Gammaproteobacteria; order Burkholderiales; family Methylophilaceae. The sequence goes on from JBFIGM010000206.1 coordinate 2,341, forward strand.
CTGACTCAGTTGGCAGGTATGCAGAAAGTACACCCATTGGAAGCTCAAGTATGAATTGGCCACCATCACCGGTGACGACAAGCTCTTCTTTCCATCGGGGCTGAAACTTAAACTTGCTCATTACTCACACCTAATAGTCTGTTGATAGATGCTACACCATCTGCTTAATTTCGGCTTTGCCCTCACCCCAAAGCTGCTGTATCACAATCCTTGCATCATCAGATGGGCTATTTGTCCAAAATAGCACCTCTGTTTGCTGAGAAGAGCTTGCCAAAAGATTGGCTTCCATCAATTTTTTGTGTAATTGCACACTGACTGCTTTGCCTGTATCAATAATCGCGATTTTTGGCCCGACGATTTCTGTAATTAAAGGACGTAAAAAAGGGTAATGCGTGCAGCCCAGGACAATGGTATCGGCGCCACCAGCTAACAGTGGTTGTAAATATTGTTGGAGCAAGCTACGCGTGGCTTCATCACTGAGTACACCACTTTCCACACACTCGACCAAGCCTTCGCAACCTTGCGCAATCACTTGAACACCTGTGCCATAATTCTCAAGCAAGGCGGCGTATTGCGCACTTTTGAGGGTACCGACTGTGGCCAATACGCCGATAACACCATTTTTACTCGCTTGCGCAGCGGGTTTCACCGCAGGCTCCATACCGATAATTGGCAAGGCATAACGGGTACGCATGTCTTTAATAGCAGCCGCTGTGGCCGTATTACAAGCAACCACTAGGGCTTTAACTTGCTGATCCAATAAGAAATCA
>JBFIGM010000207.1:0-3009 GCA_041602315.1 Methylophilaceae bacterium
CATTGCTGGTCTGTTAAATAATGCAGAATGGCAAGATGGCAGAAGTACGGCTGGTACACAGGCAGCGCTCGTTAAAAATAATCAACAGTTGCCTGAAGGCAATTCTACGCTTAAGCAGATAAGAACGATTATTTTAAAAGTCCTGCAACAAGACCCATTATTTTTTTCTGCCGCTCTACCAAAACAAATTTTGCCGCCCTTCATTAATCGCTATAGTGGTCAAACTAATAGCTACGGTTTTCATGTCGATAGTGCGATGCGATCAATGCCAGATGGATCAGGTTATATCCGTGCAGATATATCGGCAACGCTGTTTTTGAGTCCACCTGATAGTTATGATGGTGGAGAGTTGGTTATCGAGGATACCTATGGCAGTCAATCGGTCAAGTTGGGTGCAGGTGCTATGGTTATTTATCCATCATCATCATTACATGCTGTTATGCCTGTAACCAGAGGTGAACGAGTTGCGAGCTTTATGTTTGTTCAAAGTATGGTCAGAAGCTCAGCCCATCGTAAAACGCTATTTGATCTAGATATGTCGCTTGTTAAGCTGAGACAGCAGCTAGGTGAGACAGATGAGGTCATAAAGCTGACGGGTGTCTATCATAATTTGTTAAGGGATTGGGCTGAATGAGCGAAATACCTAATCAGCTGCCAAATTCGCTTCCATCGGATATCAGTACAGCAAGGGATTATAAGCCTCTAGCACAAGCTGAGTTAGATGAGTATGTATGGCGCTATTTGGAGGGTGCAGCAGGTCGAGCTATTACAGCTGATGAAAACACTCAAGCGTTTGATGCGCTACCGCTCATACCTAGACCCCTAGTGAAATTGAATCAGCCAACTACAAGTTTGACTTTATTTGGGCAATCTTACGCGCATCCAGTTTTTCTTGCGCCCATCGCTTATCAGCGCTTATTTCATTCAGAAGGAGAGTTGGCAACTGCGATGGCAGCAAATGCACAGTCAGGTCAAATGATTGTGAGCAGTCTAGCTAGTCAACCCTTAGAAGCAATTATTGAAATTGCGCAACAGCCACTTTGGTTTCAATTGTATTGGCAAGGAGATAGGGACAGAACCCATAGGCTGATCCAGCGTGCTATATCTGCTGGCTACGCAGTGATTGTGTTCACTGTAGATGCACCCGTAAAGCAGCTAATGATCAATTTGCCTTCTGATATCGCTGCTATTAACCAAGAGGCGCCATTAGAGCCATCTACGATTGGGGCTAACCAAAGTATGGTGTTCGATGGTTGGATGTCGCAAGCGCCTACATGGGAAGACTTGATTTGGTTACGCGATCAAATTAAAGAGCCGCTTATCGTAAAAGGAATCTTGCACCCAGAAGATGCTAAGCGGCTAGAACAAATAGGGTGTGAGGGTTTGGTTGTCTCAAACCATGGAGGGCGTGTGCTGGATGGAACACCAACCAGTTTAAGTCAATTAGCGACTATCAAAAGTGCTGTCTCTGATCAAACCAAAGTGTTTTTTGATAGCGGTATTCGCACAGGGCAAGATGTTTACAAAGCGCTGGCAAATGGTGCCGATATGGTGATGTTGGGACGGCCTTATGTTTGGGGTTTGGCAGCGCAGGGTGCACTTGGTGTAGCGCATATATTACGTATCGTGCGTGACGAGCTAGAAATGACAATGGCGCTGACGGGAGTTAGCAACTTAAAAGAGATAAGACATAACAATCAAAAAGGAATGAGATGAAGCAGTTTTTAATATTGTTAGCACTGATGCCAATTAATGTGTGGGCCTCTGCCGATTGCCCTGCTTACCCAAAAGAAGAGTGGGCAAATGAAGATACGCTCAAAGAAGCATTGGATGCTGAGGGGTACACAATCAAAAAGTTCAAAATTGATGGTAATTGTTATGAAATTTATGGGCGCAACAAAGAGAGTAAAAAAGTTGAGATATATTTTGATATGAAAACCCTAGCAATTATCAAGGCAGAAGTTGAATAAGAGTGAGTGAGCGCGACCTTATCCAATCAATACGTTGGTCATTCACGGTAAGATTAACGCATTGGCTTGTAGCATTGGCAGTGATGATAAATTTTGTCAATGATACTGGTTACTGGCATCGTATGATTGGTTACGCTAGCGTACTACTAATCGTCATTAGGGTCTTACATGGACTAACCAGCAAACTAATATCAAGCCATCTTAGCTGGCCTCATCTAGCCGAAATTCTTAAGCATGTAAAAGAAATTCGGAATAAAAACTTAAAAGATCACAAAGGGCATAATCCACTTGGTCAGGTGGCGGTATATCTGATGTGGGCGCAGATTATTTTGCTTGGTTTTTCAGGTTGGCTCAGTAGAACTGATGCGTTTTGGGGAGAAGATGGACCTGTTGTTGCGCATACTTTTCTTGCTGATTTGCTAATGATATGTGTGCTCTTCCATATTGTCGCTGTATTGGTCATGTCAGCATTACAGAAGAAAAATTTAATCAAGCCAATGTTTGTATCAATGAACAAGCAGCGAGATAAAGCCAAGAAAGACTAAGCTTTGCCAGGTTTAATTATCTAGCTGAGGCGCAACTTTTAATACTTCATCAATTGTCGTTAAGCCTGCAGCAACTTTCTCTAAACCATTTAGCAGTAAAGGCTGCATGCCCTCTTGGTAAGCCAGTTTTTTGATATCGGCAAGATCTGTGTTTGCCGTAATAAGCTTGCGCAGTTTAGGGGAAATTGTCAGCATTTCATAGATACCGCTACGGCCTCTGAATCCAGTATGACGACACTCAATACAACCAACTGCTTTCATTGCTGTTGTTGGTTTTGTTGCTTTAAATGGTTTGGTTAAAGCCGCCCACTCTATATCAGAAATCTCAGTTGGTGCTTTGCATGCAGGACACAATGTACGCACTAGCCTTTGCCCCATAATGCCAAGTACCGTTGAGTGAATGAGGTACGATGCAACACCTAGATCAAGAAGTCGTGTTACGGCAGATGGCGCGTCATTGGTGTGTAGCGTTGATAGCACTAAGTGACCAGTCA
>JBFIGM010000208.1:0-3003 GCA_041602315.1 Methylophilaceae bacterium
AATACGCCCGTCTTTAAGAAGGATGGCTCGATCACAGTGCTTGACGACATCTCCTGGACTATGCGTAACCAATAGTAATGTGGTTCCTGCTTCCTTGAATTCGGCTATGCGCTTGTAACATTTGGCCTGAAAATAGGCATCTCCCACAGAAAGCGCTTCGTCAACAATCAGTATGTCAGGGCGAATGGCAGTCGCTACACTAAAAGCAAGGCGTACTTGCATTCCACTGGAGTAAATACGCACTGGTTGGTCGAGGTAGCCACCAATTTCGGCAAAGGCCTCAATTTCTGGCATCAGCTGTGTGATTCCTTCCACATCGTAACCGAGTAATTGTCCGGCCATAAAGACGTTCTGCCGGCCGGTAAAATCTGGGTGGAAACCCATGCCAAGTTCGAGTAGCGCTGACACGTGACCGGTCATGTGAACATCGCCAGTTGTAGGCTGTGTGGTGCCTGTAATCATCTTGAGCAGTGTGCTTTTGCCAGCACCATTGACGCCCATAATACCCACAGCCTCACCGGGCTTTACGGAAAAGTTAATGTCTTGTAGTATCCATTTAAGCTGATGCCTTTGTTTGCTAAAGGGCACAAGCCACTCCACCAGCCTTGATAAACGTGTAGGGTATTGTTTGTAGGCTTTGCCTAGATTTTTAACGGTAATGGTGCCCACTATAATTCATCCACCATTTCGCCGGCATGACGACGGAAGAGACTCATTCCGACAATGCATAACGTAACACCAAGGATGGCAACAAGCCATAAGGTTTCCCACTGCGGCCACTCTTCATTTACAAGAACTTTCTGAAACGCTCCAACCAAAGATGCCATTGGATTTAGGCTCATTAAAATTCTAACTTTTTCTGGAAGTATATTAGGAGGATAAACGATTGGTGTTAGCCAGAACCAAAAGGTAATAAAAATACCAAAGAACTGACCGACATCTCTAAAAAAAACATTTAGCACACCAAGCGTAGTTCCCAGGCCTGTAGCAAAAATCACTAATAACACAAGCAATGGAAATATCGCCAGAAATGGCCACCCTGGGAAATTGCCAGAAACCAGCAAAAATACAGTAAACAGCCCGAAAATAATGGCAAAGTTTAAACTCGCATTAGCAACAACAATTACCGGCAGACACAGCCGTGGAAAGCTGAGCTTTTTGAGTAAGTTAGCATTATCCAGAAAAACGTTTTGCCCTCTACCAACTATTTCGGCAAAAAGACCCCATGTCAGCACGCCCGCACAGAGATAAATGCTGTAGGCGAAGGTAGTATCAATGCCAGGCAGCTTGGCCCGCATAATCTGGGAGAAGATGACCGTATAGACAATAATCATTGCGAGTGGATTGATGACTGTCCAGGCAGCACCAAGCAATGAGTTACGATACTTTGATTGAAACTCGCGTTTCATGCTGCCGAGTATAAACCCGCGATATGCCCACAAGGCCTTGAATATGCTTAGCATGATAATGTTACCTGTGAGCACCTATACCGCGGCTCACCATTCCAATAGTTAAATTCATGCAATTACACGCCCATAAACATCTTCAAAACGAACGATATCATCTTCACCAACATAATCGCCACTCTGCACTTCTATCATAACCAAGTCTAAAACACCTGGATTTTCTAGACGATGTTGGCAACCCGCCGGAATAAAAGTTGATTCATTTGGCGCAACAAAGAATTCTTTTTCACCATTGGTGACACGCGCCATGCCACTGACTACGACCCAATGTTCGCTACGGTGGTGATGCATTTGTAGGCTTAGGCGATTGCCTGGTTTTACCACAATTCTCTTGATTTTGAAGTTGTTGCCTTCCTCGAGCACTGTATATGTACCCCAAGGTCGGTGCGCTGTTTGATGAATTTCTGCTAATTCTGGCTTATGCTCTTTAACTCTTGCAACCAGTGATTTAATTTCTTCTGTTTTAGTTCTATCACAAATGAGCGTTGCATCGCCAGTTTGTATCACGACAATGTTATCTAAACCTGCTGTAGCGAGTACACCTGATTGACTCCATAGCAGACTGTTTTTGGTATCCTGCGCAAAAACTTCTCCATGCATCACATTGTTGTCGCTATCTTTATCTTGCTTCTGATAGATTGACTCCCAGCTTCCTAAGTCGCTCCAAGCCATATCTACAGGCACTACTGCCACCTTATCTGCTTTTTCAGCTAAGCCATAGTCGATAGAGATATTGTCAAAGCTGGCATAGGTATCGGCAAAATTTTCTGCAGTCATATTTGCAAGTTGCTTGGCCATTTCAGGTTGATATTGTTGGAAAATTTGCATAAAAGTGCTGGCTTTAAATACAAACATGCCACTATTCCATAAGTACCCATCAGCAAGATATTGTTTAGCAACCTCTAGTTCTGGCTTCTCGACAAATTGTGCGACCTCGTATGCAGGCATTTCACCATCAGCAATGAGATTACTAGGCTTGATATAACCATAGCCAATAGAAGGCTCATGCGGTTTGATACCCAATAAAACTAAATAGTTGTCTTGTGCTACCTTTTCAGCTGTTTCCCATGCTTGCACAAATGCTGGTTCATTATCGATAGCATGATCTGAAGCAAAAACGCCTATAATCGCTTCTGGGTCTTTTGTATAAATTTGGTTAACTGCCCATGCAATAGCTGGCAATGTATTTCTGGCACAAGGTTCGGCTAATACATTAGAGACTGCCTCTTCTGCCACCTCTAACATCTGCCCTTTTACTTCAAATTTATGGTCTTCATGGGTCACAGTAAATATGTTAGATGCTGGTACGTGTTTTAATAAGCGTTGCGCAGTTTGTTGCAACAGTGTTTTTTCACCATTCAGGGCTAATAACTGTTTAGGGCGTAAGGTGCGAGACAGTGGCCATAAACGTGTACCAGATCCACCACATAAAATTAATGCATAATGATTACTCATGGATGACTGACCTTTATAGGATTGCTGTTCGTTTTTGCTTCGGCACGCAAGATGTTTATCTCTGCTTCCAATGCTTCAAACT
>JBFIGM010000209.1:0-2988 GCA_041602315.1 Methylophilaceae bacterium
CGAGGCGATAATATCCATAACTACCACCCTCAGTCCGCACTTCAAACTTTGGAGCTGTGTAGCCTGTCCGAGAAATAAAATTTACACTACCACCCAGATTGCGAGAGCCGTATTGCAACGCAGTAGCGCCACGATGAACCTCAATATAATCTGTTGCCATTGGGTCTATTGCTGGAAAATCAAATCTACCATCCGCTAAATTGACCGGTATACCATCTTGCATCAACCTTATTCCACGGCCATGAAAGGTACGCTGTATGCCAGAACCGCGAATTGAAAGCCTTGTTTCTTCCGCCCCAAAACGCGACTGTGCTAACACCCCAGTCGCCAAGCCAAGTGTGTCGGCAAAATTTGAAGTCCGGCCTTCTCTTACTTGCTCCATATCAACCACTGTTACGCCACCAGCGGTTTTATTAATCTCTTCGCGCGCTTGATTGATATTTGGCTGGGTAACAGAACCTTCAATCTGTTTCCCTTCAACATCAATCGTCTCTAAAGCAATATGGTCGGCTAAGGCATTTGCACTCATCGTTGCGATGGCTGCAATCATAGCAACCTGTAAATATTTTAATTTCATGACCAGTCCCTCTTATCGTTATTATATTAACTGCTATGCTGCAGATGTCAGTCTTAAGCCGTGTTGCTCTGACTCGTACTTAATTAACTCATGCAGCTCACACTCAAAAAACTGACATAGCTTATCCAAATGGCTGGTTACCGTGCTGTAACCGCGATTATTGATCATGCGCGATAGCGTCATCCGGCTTATACCCGTCGCATTGGCTAACTCATTGAGTGTAATTTTTCTGCCCCAAGCTGCTGCTTTTGCCTTCATCATTGCTTTAATTTCTATATAAATCATTTGGTTACCTCTAATCTAACTGTGATTGCGCTAGATAGTTAGCGCAGTTTAACAAAATCGAGCTTGCTAAATGGCAAACTCACTATTGTGAAAGTTTGATTAAAGATTCGGCGGTGCCTGTGCAGGCGGTGGTAGTGTTGTAAAGCTTTTAATCTCCACAGCAGTGACAAATCCAGGTCGTTCGATATGACTTTGCAATACTGTAATAATGAAACTAATGGAAGGCTCTAATCCACTATGAATATTGGGGTTACTACAAAATGGACAGTGGTTTAAGTGACTAATTAATGTTTTGGTGCTTGTAGATTGCTTTTTCTGTGCATTTAGCTCGGTAGCAAGCAGCCTACCTTGACTGGTGACGACTTGAATCGTGATTTTTTCACCATTAGTAGTACATATTTCTTGTACAAAGCTGTTTACACCTTGCTTTGCAGCTAATGCATGTGAAATGCTAGGCGCAAGCGATGCAAACACAATCGCAAATAATGCGACTGTATTTATTTTTTTAAATATTTTCTGTGAAAACATCATCTGGTTTTATGCATCGCTTACTGTTAATACGCTATTAATAGAACAATGTTAAGCCAACGTTGATCGAGCGGCCCATTCCTGGCACTTGTATACCACGCTGTGGTGCCATAGCATTTGAAGCCATGGTCATGCCTTGCCCTAAATAAGCACCCCCTAATGGATCAGCATAACCTTTGTCAAATATATTCTCAAAGCCTAGATCAAACCGCGCATGTTTCCAATCATAGCTGCTATAAAAATTAACCAAACTATAACCATCTGTCTCTAGCTCTCGCCGCACAGCCTGCACATTATCTTTTGCTGTCACCAACTGCAGCTCTAAATGATTCTTCCAGGCACCTAATTGATGCTGTAAGCCAAATTTTGCGTTGAGCGGCATGATGTTATATAAATCATCATCTGTTTTGGTATTTTTCCCTCTCACATAACTAATGACACCTGTTGCAATGAAGCTGCCTAGATGACCACCTTCAGTCAGGCGTTTTTTAGCATTGATATCAATCCCGTAAAGTCGTGCGGATTGATTATCTAGGCTTAGATTAACGAAACCATCTGTCCTAGCAGGACAAGTTTTACCAACTTCCGTACAGGCTACAGCATCAATATAATCATCGACATAGGTAAAGTATGGTGTGGCTTTAAGCTGCCAATCCTTATTAGCGGCATCATTCCATTTACCCGTTAAGCTGAAGGTGTGGGCTTTCTCAGGATCTAAATCAAGGTTACCTACATAGCCATTGCCATCGCCAACCCAATTGTTCATATTCATGACCATGCTATTGGTATTAGACCATGCAAAGCGCTCATAAACATTGGGTGATCGGGTTTTCATCGCATAGCCTGCTTCATAGCTTTGAGAAGTGCTTGGCGTATATTTAGCTAACGTAGTGATATCAATATTATGGTCGGTTTCGCTTCTGTCTGATGCGTTAAATGTATTTGCTGCAGCACCGTATCCAGCCATGCCAACTAAATTGTTGTTATAGCCTTGTACTTCATCCGTATCCATTTTGACTGTGCTACTGCGCAAACCCACCAGCGTCACCCACTGTTGATTCCACTGCGATTCCAGCTCAGCAAACAAATCATATTTATCGCGCTGGCCATTGTTGATATTCAAGAATGTATTGGGCGACATCATCATGCCAGTGCCAGAAGCTCGCCAATAGTCATCTAAACGATAACGTTGATATTCAGCCCCGACCCTTAGCAGGTCTCTTTCAGAGATATCCATACTGGCTTTCAGCTTGAGTCCTGAGGTTCTACCTAGCGTATCCATTGGCATGCCTGGTGCACCCATATAGAAAAACTGTTTATCATCGCCAAACTGCATGCTATGTCTTACACGCTCGTGATACGCCTGCGCGTCCAATTTACCCCAGTCGTATTTGCCTTCATATAACAAGTTAAACTGTCTTGCTGTATTACCCGTCATATCCATACGCTGATTGGGAAAACCCTGTATTGGGATATCTTGCAAGCCTAGCTTAAACTGCAATAAATGATTCTCTCGCTGCACGCCTAAAGCCAGTGCATGATTGTTGGCACGATAGTAACTAGACCCAACCTCATCCGCATCTAAAAAACCACGTCCA
>JBFIGM010000210.1:0-2977 GCA_041602315.1 Methylophilaceae bacterium
GAATACAATTGCAGCAAAGCCACTACTTAAAGGGAAGATTATTGCAGTCGCTCGTGATGCAGCTTTTTGTTTTATTTATCAGGCTAACATTGATTGCCTAGCATTACTCGGGGCAACTGTTATTTATTATTCATTACTGGACGACGATAGCCTGCCAGAAGCAGATGCTTATTGGATTCCTGGTGGCTATCCAGAATTGCATCTAGAACGTATCAGCCAAAATACTGCTATGCGTTCCAGCTTAGTAGCGGCTTGTAACAATAACAAACCGATACTGGCAGAATGTGGCGGCATGATGGCATTAAGCAAAAGCCTGAATGGTATAGATGCATTTGGACTGCTTGAGGGTGATAGTCTAATTATGGATAAACTACAAGGATTGGGCACACAGCACTTAGAAGTAGATAACAGTATTATTGGCGCACATACCTTCCATTATGGTGTATTCAATACGACTCTGGAGCCAATGTTTATAGCTAACAGTAAATTTGGTAAGGGTGAGGCGGTATATCAGCACCGCAACATCACCGCTAGCTTTTTACATTTTTACTTTCCTTCTAACCACGAATTAACTGCACAATTCTTTTCATCATGAGTCATAGCTATTCAGATCAAGATAAAGCGGCTATCTATAAAGTCATTGCTGAGCGGCGTGATATGCGTCACTTTTTATCCACGCCTATCCCACCCGAAACATTACAAAAACTTTTAGAGGCTGCGCATCATGCGCCAAGTGTTGGCTTAATGCAGCCTTGGCGTTTTATCAGAATTACGGATAGCAAAATACGAAAAGCTATCCATGCGCAAGTTGAAGAGGAGCGCATCAATACTGCAAAAGCGATTGGTGAGTATGAAAATACAGCGCGTATGGCTGAGTTTCTGCGTTTGAAAGTAGAAGGTATATTAGATTGTGGGGAACTGCTGGTCGCGACACTTTGCGATCATCGTGAAGCACATATTTTTGGTCGCCGTACGATTCCAGAAATGGACTTGGCTTCTGTAAGCTGTGCTATTCAAAATATTTGGTTAGCTGCTCGGGCTGAAGGTATTGGTATGGGATGGGTGAGTTTTTTTGATCCTCCTAAATTAGCCAATTTGCTAAACATGCCTGAGGGTGCAAAGCCCATTGCAATTTTATGCTTAGGCTATGTGAACTCCTTTTACAAATCACCTATGCTGGTAGAAGAAGGCTGGAAAACAGAGAAACCACTATCAGAAATGTTAATGGAAAATAGTTGGCAGAGTAAGACAAATGAATAAACTGCCCGAACGGATTGTTTGCCTCACAACGGAAACTGTTGAAGTATTGTATCTGTTGGGCGAACAGGATCGTATAGTCGGTATTTCAGGCTACACCACTAGGCCGGAAATCGCGAGACAAGAGAAGCCAAAAGTAGCTGCTTTTACCAGTGCTAAAATAGACAAAATCTTAGCGTTGAAGCCAGATTTAGTACTAGGGTTTTCTAATTTGCAGGCGGATATTGCTGCAGAGCTTATAAAAGCCGGGTTTGAGGTACATGTGTTTAATCAACGCTCAATCGATGATATTTTAAAAATGATCATTACCACAGGTCGCTTGGTAGGTGCGTTAGAAAAAGCTGAAGTTATTGTCGCCGATATTAATATGCAAATAAATGCGGCACGTGAAATTGCAAACACATTTTCACGCAAACCAAAAGTCTATTTTGAAGAATGGAATGATCCTATGATGTGTAGTATCCGCTGGGCGGCAGAGCTAATTGATATTGCCGGTGGAGAAGACTGTTTCCCTGAACTCTCAGTGTTTCAGAGCGCAAAGGATCGCATGGTGACACCAGCACAAGTGCTCGCAAAAATGCCAGATATCATCATTGGTTCATGGTGCGGGAAGAAGTTTCAACCAGCGGAAGTTAAAGCAAGAGCAGGCTGGTCTATTATCCCGGCTGTTCAAAATAATATGCTGTTTGAAATCAAGTCTGCTGATATTTTACAGCCAGGACCATCCGTATTTACCCATGGTTTAAAACAATTAACAGCAATTATGCAGCAATGGCAACAACAACAGGATAAAGTAGCGCAATAAATGACAGTTCATTTAATTTTAGGTGGTGCCCGCTCAGGTAAAAGTGCCTATGCTGAACAGTTAGCACAAAAAAGTAAGCTGGCAGTTACTTACGTGGCGACGGCCCAGATCTATGACGAGGAATTTGCAAAGCGAATTGAGCATCATAAACAGCGCCGACCAAAAGATTGGCAAATCATTGAAGCACCCTTCAACCTTGCAAAGACTTTGCAAGCGCTTGATCAACCTAATCAATGCATTATTGTTGATTGCTTAACTTTGTGGTTGGCACAATGTATTTGTCCAGATTGCGACTCGCCTGAAACAATCGTTTGGACAGATGAAAAGCAAGCACTGCTAGATGTTTTGCCTCAATTAGAAAGTACAGTTTTGTTGGTCAGCAATGAAGTGGGCATGGGCATTGTCCCCTTAGGAGAGATTAATCGACAATTTCAAGATGAACAAGGAAGACTGAATCAAGCAGTTGCAACCATCGCAGACAAGGTAAGCTTTATTGCTGCAGGTTTACCACTACATCTAAAAGGATAATCATGATTGAATTTAAATTGAAAGGTGAATATATTGCGCTTTGCGATCTGCTTAAAATTGAAGGTATCGCACAGAGTGGCGGACAAGGCAAACAAATGGTCGCAGAAGGCATTGTTAAGGTAGACGGAGAAGTAGAACGAAGAAAAACCGCTAAGATACGTGCGGGTCAGTTGGTTGAGTGTATGGGTGAGAGCATTAAAGTGATTGCTCACTAACTTAACCCCTTGGTAAATAGTTAGTTAGTTTTCCCCAATCTAAATGCTGTTCAAGTATATCTGCTAATCGATTAATCTCTTGCTCGCGCACTTCCCTGTAATCAAAATCTTGTATCACTTCCAAACCTGCCCATTTAAGCCAAGCGGCACATGACTCAGGATGGTCAAACAA
>JBFIGM010000211.1:0-2959 GCA_041602315.1 Methylophilaceae bacterium
AATTAAGGTTATGCCATCACAAGGCACATATCTTTTATGGCTTGATTGCCGAAAGCTTGAATTAACTGATGACGAGCTTAAACGACGTTTTGTCGAACAAGCCAAAGTTGGTTTAAATCCGGGCATTAGTTTTGGTGAAGCAGGTAGTGGCTTTATGCGTTTGAATATCGCTGCCCCAAGAAAAATAATACTCGATGCATGCCAGCAAATTATTGCAGTGTGTAGATAAGGATAGCGTTAGGTTTTATAGCCATGAACTCAAGTCGAAAAAATATTTTATTGATAGCTCTCTTTCTCGGGTTCAGCTATATCGTATCCGCCGATGATTACGCGGTATGTAATATTGCGTATGAAAAGGGGCGGTCTGGGAATTACACAGAGTCTGTAGAAAATGCCACGGCGTGCCTTGATATACAGAATTTACCATGGCAAACACGCAAAACGGCACTACTCGTCAGAGCATGGGGAAACTACAAATTAGACAATTATCCAGAGGCCGTTGCCGACCAGAAAGCAGGAATGCAATTTGGTGAGTTATCCATGGACGAATATAGAAATTTAACTCTGTACCTAAAACGAGCCAAAAAGTACCCAGAAAGTTTGGAAGCTGCACTTGAAGCAAATCGGCTAGATAGGGAGAGTGGTGGCCCCACAATGCCAACTCAATATCATCTTGGCTGGGCTTACTACGATAATGGCCAGTTTGGAAAAGCAATTATTGCTTTGTCAAAGGGCATTCCACTTCAGCCAGATTTTCCATTTGTATATTTCTGGCGCGCTTTGGCTTATGAAAAAATAGGCGATCTTGATAGTGCAGCAGAGGATTTGCGTACTGTGAAAAGGCTACTCGACAATGAATATTGGATGAGTAAATCTAGTGGACTGTTACCTCAGGTAAATGCAGCTTTCGAAAGGTTTCACATTGCTCGCTTAAGTGTAAAACCTAACAAGTCACTGCAGCCGACCGCTGACGCGTCGGCTGAATGAGGCGTTATGGAAATCAAGGGGTCAGCCAGCTTGATTTTGATCATCTGCTATTGGCACCTTGAACCAACTATTCTCAGCGCCAGTATGCGAAAATTAAAAAGGTCATCAGAGGAATCAAAAGGGCTAGATCAATTGATTTTATAGGCCTAGCAATAAAACTTATGTAAATCATTGGTTTAACGTATTATTTTGGTGCGAGAGTGTACAAAATGCCACATTTTGGTACTTGATTTATACGATTTAGATAATGTAATAATCTTGTAACATATTGAAAAGTAAAATAATTATTAAAATGGCATGGAGAATGCTGTATTATTTGTACGGGTTTTGTTGTTATTGGAGATTAATGTATGTCAGATTCAATTGGTAGTGCAGCAGGCGTGATTTGGAAATTCCTTGATGCAAATGGTGAAACTAGCGTAGCGAAGTTAATAAAAGAGACTGCGCTTGAGACCAAACTTGCACAACGTGCCATCGGATGGTTAGCCGCTGAGGGCAAGTTGATGTTTGATATGAAAGGCCGAACAGAAGTTGTCGCACTGAAATAATCACATGATTAGGTAACAGGCTCATCAGGCTATTGGATGAGTTTGTTACTTATTATCGAGTATTTTCTGGACGGTAAAAGCACCGCGAATATCGCCTAGCTTATAGCCTGTTGCTTGATCATTGGGATAGAGTTTATCAAGCACGGCTTGTGTATGTTCGCTGATTGCTGTGCCATGACAAATTAGGCAGATTTTATCGGTGGCAATTGCTTTCATCATGCGCATTTGCAGGCCTTGCTCGCTATTTTTAATGGCTTTAAAGGTGAGCCGATTTAAATACTCACCATTTTTTTTACGTTGTTCAAAGTGATTTAATACCTCTGACTCCCACTCATCGGGTGCATTATTTGGGTTACGTACTTTTAAACTTGTACGGGCAATTCTCATTCCATACTTTTTGGATAATTCTGATGAAAGTCTTGGGGCGACACTGCTACACACGCTGATTGCTTCAGCTGAACCGCCTGCTTGCATTGCTGCTGTCAGGGATGCTTTTAATTCGCTTGCAAACTCTTTGATTGCTTGTTGTCCTTGCTGGCTAAATGTGTCGAATTCGTCTGACATTGCTACCTGACTGGACAATAATGACATGATTACAAAGAGCATAATTCTCATAGCAATTACCTAATAGGGACCAAGAGTAATAGTAAGCCCGCGAACATAAGCAACCAACCTAATAATGGATGAATAAGCTTGCGATACAAGCTTGATTGCGGTTTAAAGCCAACACCGTGGATAAAACCAATCATCGTCCCCAGCATAACAGTCATTAATAGACTATGATCAACTTTGTTATCCGCTGATGTCACTGCATGGGGCATGAGTAAGATCACTAAAGAAGCAGAACTTGCCATGATCAATGACAGCGTTCGACTAAAAGCCCCATAAATATTCAAACTCATTTAATCGGGTAGATCCATATCGGACTCTAACCACATGACATTAATAATGCCAAATGCTACTGCTAATAATACACCTAATACCCAAGCGAAATACCACATATTTGATTGCTCCTAATACGTTGAGTGTTGATTGCCACGAATGAAATGGGTATCAAGACGACGCCACATTTTGCGGTACGTCCAAAAGCTATAGGCAATGATAATTGGGACAAATACAACCGCAACCCAAAACATAATTTTGAGTGTCAGCAAGCTTGATGTTGCATCCCATAAAGTCAGACTACTATTTAGGTCAGTACTTGATGGCATCACAAATGGAAATAATGAAAAACCAGCAGTCAGAATAATGCCTGCGAGAGAGAGACTACTACCTAAAAATGCAAAACCAGATCGATCTGCTTCTGCACAAAAATACACAGCAAGCGCGCCAATAAAACCAGCAATAGGTGCAATTATCATCCAAGGGTAAAGTTGATAATTCATCATCCATGCTCCCGCTTGCTGACTGACGAGTTTATGGTC
>JBFIGM010000212.1:0-2943 GCA_041602315.1 Methylophilaceae bacterium
ACCGAAGGCATTAAAAACATTAGATGTAGCATTTGCTCAAGTACTGGCTGAATCATTGCAATCGCAAGGTTTAAGCAACGCAAACAGCGTTTTAACACATTATGCGACCCCTCGTCGTCTAGCTTTACATTTAACAAACGTAATGTCAAAAGCGGCTGATGAAGAAGTCGCGCAAAAACTCATGTCGGTAAAAGTTGGTTTAGATACAGAAGGCAATGCAACACCCGCATTAATGAAGCGATTAGATGGAATGGGACTAGATGCATCTGCTGTAAGCAAGCTGCGTACAGAAAACGATGGTAAAACGGATAATCTGTTTATCGACATGATTAAAACAGGCGTCACACTTAATGAAGGGCTGCAAAAAGCAATCGAAGAAGCATTATCTAAACTGCCGATTCCAAAAGTAATGACTTACCAAATTAATGATGGCTGGGAAACCGTGAATTTTGTCCGCCCAGCACATGGGTTAATTGCTTTACATGGTGAAACTATTATCCCAATAAGCGTTTTGGGTTTAACTGCTGGCAATACTACAGTTGGACATCGTTTTGAATCACATAAAGAGATCATCACAATAAAAAGTGCAGATACTTATGCTGAGCAACTACGCACAGAAGGTGCTGTCATTGCCAATTTTAACGAGCGCAAACAAAACATTGCCGTACAGCTAAAAGCAGCCGCAGATAAAGAAGGTTTAACTGCAATTAATGATGATGATTTGCTTAATGAAGTAACTGCGTTAGTTGAATTACCAAATGTTTTGGTAGGACAATTTGAAACGGCATTTTTAGAAGTACCGCAAGAATGCTTGGTACTAACCATGAAGGCTAATCAAAAATACTTTCCATTGCTAGACAGTCATGGCAAGCTTTCCAACAAGTTTTTAATTGTCTCTAACATTAATCCAGAAGACCCGAGTGCGGTCGTTGGCGGTAATGAGCGCGTGGTGCGACCACGTTTAGCAGACGCTAAATTCTTTTTTGACCAAGATCGCAAAAAAACACTAGAAAGCAGAATTGATAGTCTGAATAAGGTTGTATACCACAACAAACTTGGCTCACAAGGTGAGCGTAACAATCGCGTTACCAAACTAGCAGGTGAGATCGCTGAGCAACTTGGTGGCACAGCGCTCACGACAAAAGCAGTATTAGCTGCACGCTTATCAAAAGCAGACTTAGTGACAGACATGGTAGGCGAGTTTCCTGAGCTACAAGGCATTATGGGGCGTTATTATGCGCAACACGAGGGGATTGACGATGAAGTCGCTTTCGCTATTGAAGATCACTATAAACCACGCTTTGCTGGTGATGAACTGCCTCGCAACGCAGTCGGTATTTGTGTTGCATTGGCCGATAAATTAGAAACGCTGGTCGGTTTATTTAGCATTGGAGAAAAACCAACTGGTGATAAAGACCCATTTGCATTGCGTAGACAAGCGCTGGGTATTATCCGTATGCTAATTGATGCAAAATTACCGTTGAAATTTGACGTTTTAATTCAACTTGCGCTTTCACAGTTTGACGCAGATAAAGACACATTAGATGCTATTAAAGCTTTCTGTTATGACCGCTTAAGTGTTAGCTTAAGAGATCAAGGCGCAAGCGCACAAGAAGTAGATGCTGTTCTATCAGTTATACCAGACCTATTAAGTGAAGTTCCTCAACGTTTGGCTGCTGTACAAACATTTGCAACACTCCCAGAAGCACCAGCACTTGCTGCGGCTAACAAACGTGTTGGTAATATTTTGCGTAAAGTGGAAGGTGAGATTATATCTAAAGTCGATAGCAACTTACTGAAAGAACCGCAAGAAATTTCACTTGCAGAAGCACTGTCTAAGACTAAACCAGAAGCTGACAGGCTATTTGAAACTGGTGACTATACAGCCTCATTACAAACACTTGCCGTGCTTAAACAGCCTGTTGATGCTTTTTTTGATAACGTAATGGTGAACGCAGAAGATCCTGCACTAAAAGCTAACCGTTTAGGTTTACTCGAAACGCTACACCAGACGATGAATCGTGTCGCAGATTTATCTAAACTAGCCAACTAAAAGTAAAGGTGTTAGATGAAGCTGGTAATCTTAGATAGAGATGGTGTGATTAATAAAGAGAGTGATCTCTTTATTAAAACCCCAGATGAATGGATTCCGATTCCTGGTAGTTTAGAGGCCATCGCGCTGCTCAACCAGCATGGATTTCACGTTGTGGTGGCAACGAATCAATCTGGTATTGCGCGTGGTTTATTTGATATGGTTACGCTGAATACTATTCATGACAAAATGCAACATGCTGTGGCTCAGGTTGGTGGACATATCGATGCCATTTTTTACTGTCCCCATGCAGCCAGTGACAATTGCGAATGCAGAAAACCCAAGAGCAATATGATTACAGATATTGGTCATCGCTTTGCAGTTGATTTAAAAAAGGTACCTGCCATAGGAGATGCTATGCGAGATTTGCAAGCATTTGCAAAAGCGGGATGCCAGCCCATGTTAGTTAAAACTGGAAAGGGGAAAGAAACGCTAGCAAAAGGTAACTTACCAGAGAACACACTCATCTTTAACAATTTGGCTGAAGCTGCTAATTATATTGTCAAAAAACATTAACCGCTGTTTGATATGATTTATTTACGCTCATTTATCTTTAATCTTGGCATGTGGATTTTTACCATCCCCTTTACCACAATCGGCTTACTGACTTTTCCGCTAGCGCCAATGCAACGCTACCGCTTTCTGAGTCAATGGGCGCGCTGCATGCTATGGTGGTTGCGCATCAGCTGTGGCTTAAGCTTTACTGTTAGAGGTCGCGAAAATATTCCAGATAGTCCAAGCATTATTCTTTGTAAACATCAATCGGCTTGGGAGACGTTAGCATTACAATTGATTTTTCCGCCACAAGTATGGGTACTCAAACGTTCACTGTTATTGATTCCTTTCTTTGG
>JBFIGM010000213.1:0-2909 GCA_041602315.1 Methylophilaceae bacterium
CTCTTTTGAAACGATTATTAAACATCTTATATCTCCTAAGTTTTACGGGTTTAGTTGTCGTAATTGACAATTAAATAGTAAGTTTTGTGGCGGGACTTAGGGTCTCAGTTTTTTGACATATTGTCTCTACTGGATAAAGATGACTTGTCTTGCTAACGACTATAACGACGATGGCTTTGCATTCGGTGTTGTTTGTTCGTTTTGTTTTAACCAGGCTTTGGGCGGCATACCGACTAATGCATAAAAGGCACGTGAAAATGCACTCAAGCCGCTATAGCCGATAGCATCTACAACATAAGAGAGTGATTTACCGCGCAATAACAAAGATTTTGCTTTACTGATACGCCACTCGGTAAGATAAGCATGTGGTGTCATGCCAATCGTGTGGTGAAAGTGTGCGGCAAAACGTGCGCGTGACATGCCAGCCTCCATTGCTAATGTTTCCAAAGACCATGCTTTTGCAGGCGATTCATGAACGGCATTAATCGCTTTAGCTAACTTATTGTCTGCTAGCCCGGCAAGTAATCCTATATGAATTTTATTTTGGTCCATTAAATGGCGAATTAATAAAACGATGGTAACTTCTATTAGACGATTGAGTATAGATTGTTGACCACAGTGATGATCGATTGCTTCATCGAAAAGTAAATCCAGAACACTTTTTAGTTGTGGAATCTCTTTAAAAGTAACACACAAAACATCTGGGAATGACTTTGTTAATGGGTTGCCCAACGTTTGGTCAAAATTGAAGGTTGCGCAGACCATCTTTGTCTCATTGACTGGAGATAAACGGTGTTTTTTGGCATTAACGTAAAAAATCAGAACAGGCTCGTTAAAGCGCTGTGTTGGTTGACCAACCGTTTCTAGATCTAGCTGGCCTTCTTTTAAAATGTGAATATAACCGACATTACCCGACTCATCATAATCAGCACTGTGGCATAGTCTACCTGCTTGGAAGACGTCAGCATGTAGGTCGAATGTTTCTAGTAACCAGTGTAAGCGATCTGCCATGATGAAAAGTGCAATTTGTAATAATTAAACATCATACTGTATCCAAAAAATTAAGCATAATCTCATCACAGTCTGATTCTATAAGACCATAGCGGCCTTATAGAATCAGTGTCGTTTAACCATTTCCAATATGGTCAGATAACCATTCTTGTGGGTTAGACTGCTCCGCCATCTTTTTAGCTTTTTTAGTAGCTTTTACATTTTGCAAAGCAATAAATGCGCTTTTGGTTAAGGGTTTATTGCTAGCGTTAATTGTAATAGGGCTACGTTGGTAGCCACCACTTGTTAGACTAACAAGCTGTATATTGCTGGCATTTTGAAATTCTGATGCTTGTAGCAGTCCATCATGATTAGTGTCTAACTGATCAAACAATTGGCCGTAATGTTTGGCAAAATTGATTTCGGATACTGCAGAAGTTGGTGCTTGATAAACATCACCACCTGTATGCAAAGAAGCTCCAGCATATACGGAACTAGCCAGGCTCAAGCCTAAAGCTAATGCGCTTACGTTAAAAAATGATTTCATTATGATACTCCTAGTTAAAAAAAGTTAAATTAGTTACCAAATAGTATCTGGTGAGCATTAGTAGGAGTACAACAAAAAAACTTACAAATATTTTTAAATTTTTTCTTAAGGCATAATTTTTTTGCTTTGATGATAGGTGATAGATGAACTTAGCGATGACTTTAATGACTAATTTTTCTGTTTAAACAATGTAGTAACATGAAAAAAACCAGCAAACTACCAATTGATTGGGCACTTATCGAACACGACAAATCAAGAATCATTGAGATGGCGTGGGAAGATAAAACAACTTTTGATGTCATTCAGCAACGCTATGGCTTAGATGAAAATGCATTAAAAATGTTAATGAAAGAGTGGTTAACTTTTGGCAGTTATAAACTTTGGCGTAAACGAGTACGGACAAAATCTTGTAAACATTTACAGATAAGGTCGGTGAAAATTACGCGAGCATATGGTTCTTCACAATATAAATTACCAAACTAGCCTATGGCTGCGATGAGAAAAAAGCATGAACTGCCAAGCAAAACATGTATTGTTTGCCAGCGTGACTTTCATTGGCGAAAAAAATGGGCAAAGGTTTGGGGAGATGTGAAATATTGCTCAAACGCCTGTAAATCGAATCGAAGCAGATACCAACGAGCTGATTCCGTGGTTCAATCAGCCTAATTTTAGTGTAAATAAAAGCTTATTCTGGCAGCACAAAACCTTTAGGCAACAGTACCCATATTTTACCTTGTTGTTTCATGGCGCCTGCTTTGGCACCAGCTGCATCACCAGCACCCCAGAAGAAATCAGCACGCACACCACCTTTGATTGCACCACCCGTATCTTGCGCTATCATCAAGCGTTTTAATGGTTTGCTACTATTGGGTGCCGTTGTCGATAGGAAAATAGGCGCGCCTAATGGAATATATTTAGGGTCAATGGCGACACTGCGCTCTGCTGTAATGGGTACCCCTAATGCGCCTAAAGGACCTGGTAGCCCTGCAGGCAGTTCTCTAAAAAACACATAACTTGGGTTACTGTTGAGTAGCTCCTCAAGTTGGTCTAGATGCGAACGTGCCCAGTTTTTAATCCCCTTCATTGATGCTTTATCGAGTGTTAATTCACCACGCTCTACCAATAAACGACCTATCGATTGGTATGGATAACCATTTTGGTTTACATAGCCAACTTGAACTTGTTCGCCATCTTTTAGCTGCACAACACCAGAGCCCTGAATATGTAAAAAGAAGACATCAATGATGTCATCTATCCAAAAAAGCTCTTTACCAGCTAAAGGTGATGGATCGGCTTCTATCTGAGCTCTTGTAGGGTAGGGGACTAATTTCTTGCCTTCCAATTTACCTCGAACACGTTTGTATTTAAGGTC
>JBFIGM010000214.1:0-2903 GCA_041602315.1 Methylophilaceae bacterium
ACGCGCACAACCTAGTGCATGATTTTGATTATCAATGGCGATTAAATGCGTCGCATCAGCATCTAAACCATCCCATTCTAAAGATTCTGGTACCGACTGCTCTCTAATAAATACTGACTCTCGTATGAGTCGTAGTTCAGCCTCATAAGTCGACCCAGCAACCTGTTTAATATAAAATGCTTGTTTCAATTTTGTAATGCTTGCAGTGAGTTATAGTTACGGGCATTATGCATGCATAAATTTAATATGTGAATTAGAAGGATAAATGATGCAAAAGTATCAAACAGCAACAGCTCGAATCTTACTAGCACTTGTTTTTTTAGGTCTAGTATTCTTGCGTTTAAGCAGTATTATGAATAATCCAGATGGCTATGTGCAGTACCAAGTGACACTAGGTCAATTTGGCTTGCCAGCAGTTTTTGCGCCAGTCTTAATATTAGTTCAACTCATCGCTGGCTTTGGCTTACTCTTGGGTTATAAAACCAAAATTTGCGCACTTGTCTTAACCGTCTTATCAATTTTCTTAGCCATCGTATTAGGTCATGTTATACCTGAAGTATTTTTCTTATATATTGGTATTGCTGGCGGCATGTTGTTGCTTAGCCTACACCCACAAACTGGTTGCAGTTTAGACAACCTTAAAAAATAATCTTTCTGCTAATAAAAAAGCGGCAGTTGCCGCTTTTTTTATTCCCACTCTAATGCAGGATAGAGCATATTCACATTACGCCGATTAGCGACATCAAATAAAACCCAGTTATCTCATTCACTAGCAGCAGCTGTTTTCATGGTTGCTTCTAAGCCTACATCATTTTCAATAGCAGCTCTAATGTCTTTAAGTAAAAGATTTAAATAACGTAACTCGTTATTGATAGCAGTAACCCAATCTTTCGTTTCAGGGCCATGGCCAGGTACAACCTGTTTGACTGACTTATACGTTTTCAACTCATCTAAGACACTGATGAGTCCTTTAATATCACCTTCTATGACTGGCGTACGCTCAATAAACAGTAAATCTCCTGCAAAGAGTGTCTCTGTTTTTGAGTCAATAACGGAAATGTCAGTGTTAGTGTGCGCATTTGGATAAGCATGAAGAGTTAACGTACGTCCGCCTAAATCAAGCACCATACTATCTTTTACTAGTACTGTTGGAATAACGATCTCACTCCCTTTAGCATCTTCACCCAAATATTGTTCATTTAGCTTTTGATAGGCCTCTGCTCGCAATTGCATCGCTTCTGCTAATTTTTCATGCCCTACAAATGTCGGCTTATCTGCTACAAAAGCAGCATTGCCAAATATATGATCTGGATGCACATGGGTATTAATGACATACAGAATAGGTAGACTAGTAATTTCACGAATCGCAGCAAGCACAGCTTGACCAACTTTTAAACTACCGCCTGTGTCTATAACAGCAACGCCTTTGTTACCAATCACAACACTGATATTACAGATATCACCTTGGTAACCTGTATCAATATCTAAATGTTCTCCATGATGTACATAGATGCCATCACCAATATCATTTAGAAAATGTTTTTTCGTTATTACCTCACTGTTTGCACAACTACTTAGGAGTAGCAAAATCATTATTTGTAATAATCTCTGCATCATTCGTCTCTTTTCTTATATAACGGTTAGAATATTACTGCTAAAGTAAACATTAATGTAGTGATGATTGTCACACAAACCAATCATGCTGGTTTACTTTATAATAATGCTGAGATCATTGAGGGGGATTCATGAATAACCGTTATACAACAGTTGCCATTATCTTACATTGGCTGATTGCACTAGGTATTTTCGGCATGCTTGCACTGGGTTGGTTTATGACAGACTTACCACGTGAAGCGCCTAAACAGATTTCTTATGATTTATTTAATTGGGGCATCTATACCTGGAATCTTGCAGAAGAAGCATCACCAAGGACCTTTTATTTCAACTTACATAAATCAATTGGCATTACTTTACTTGCGTTGATTATAGTGCGTATTATTTGGAGAGTAGGGCACAAGCCACCCGCTCCACTTGCAACTCACAAACCATGGGAAATTAAATTAGCCACTGGTGCACATCATCTTTTGTATTTACTGCTAATTGCTATCCCTGCCAGTGGTTTAGTTATGTCCATAGCTAGCAAGTATGGTGTAAAGTGGTTTGGATTAGATTTTATTGCAGGTATTGATAGCAAACCACTACGTGAAATTTTTCACGAAGTCCATGAAGTAGCAGGACTAATATTAGTATTGGTACTCATCTTACATATTGCGGGTGCATTAAAGCATAAATTTATCGATAAAGACGATACCATGAAGAGAATGCTGCCTTAAAACAAAAAAAGCTCCTTCTGGAGCTTTTTTACACCATCATTTGATCTCTTAATAATTGATCAAAAGCGCTTTTTTCTTGGTGTGTAGTTATTGCTACCAGCTTCAATGTGTCTAAAAGTAATACGACCATTATTGATATCGTAAGGTGATAGTTCTAAAGTTACATTATCGCCAGCTAAGATGCGAATATGGTTTTTTTTCATTTTACCACCCGCATAGGCAATTAACTCGTGATCATTTTCTAGCGTCACGCGATAACGAGAATCCGGTAATACTTCAGTTACCACACCGTTCATTTCAATAAGTTCTTCTTTAGCCAAATATAGCCTCCATCGTTAAGTATTAGTTTACATCTTTAATAACGCACGCAGTATAGGCTTAGAAGACATGTTTAGCAACAAAAACACCAAAAAATGCTTTTTTTTTGTATTTTTCTTGCAAAAATATGTATTTTGCTCTTGTTTTTCTCTCAATTAGCGTGTACAAAGCGTACTAAGGCGTTGGATTTTTCAATTTTAAGTCAGTAAGGCATTAGATTTTAAAACCCAAGTTTTCAGGGTGCCTCCCTAT
>JBFIGM010000215.1:0-2867 GCA_041602315.1 Methylophilaceae bacterium
CCAGTGTAAAGCAATGTATCTTGTTGTAAACGCAGTGCATCGGTCCAGTTGCTACTAATAACTTGACCGTTAATGATTGAAATAATATCAGTTGTTGTACTGCCAATATCAACTAACAAGGAAAATGGGTGTTTTTTTGCGACTAGGCTTGCACTGGCATGCCAATTAGCAGAAGCAATAGCACTAGAAGCAATAGAAACCTGGTCAATGGAAACAAATGATACTTGCTGGCTATGATCAGCCATTTGATAGAATAAAATATCTTGACCTAAATGTTTTGATACACATTGTGCAATTTGCATAACACCTTCTTGGCGGTTATTAAACAAATCAACTAGTTCACCCGTCATTGTAACCGCGTGATTGACTGAGTAAGCTGCACAGCCTAATAACTCTAGCATACTGATGATAGACTCAGTCAATTTCTCAAGCCCTAACCACAAAGGGCAAGCCAACTGCTTCGCATATAACAGCTCTCCCTGCTCTCCTAACAATACAGCTTTCAGGTTTGCACCGCCAATATCCCATCCAATTGTTTTAGACATGTGCAACTTCCATATAAACCTCATTTCTAGCTACATGCCATGGTTGATCAACTCTTTCCATTACAATATCAATAATTAATTTTGCAGGATTTAGCCCCGTGGCGTCTCTGAGAGCAGCGTATGTTGTTGTCAGGCGTGGGTTAACTTCTGTCAGTGTAATTTCAAATTCCCCATTACCAGAATAGCTAACTATCACATCAATACCTACATAACCAGATGCATCTGGTAATAGTTTTGCAACTTTATTAGCCAAAATAGCAAAATGCTCCCAGTGCTTGTGCATGCCATTCACCAAAAAACCTTGATACCCAAAAACATTATTTTCGATTGAAACAAGCTGCTTATTACAGCTGAGTAACTTGGCGTGCCCTTTGTGCATAATACAGGATATACTTGCTGGAACACCTTCAATATAAGGTTGGATAACATGTGTATGCTCCATATCACTATCAGCTATCCAATTCATCAATTGAGTAGCATCGTCAAAGAATAATGTGTCTTCACAGCCTGCCCCATCGTCAGGCTTAGCAACCCATTTACTAGACAATGTTTTATCCCAATTCGAACTCAAGAAGGTTTCTATCGTATTGATCTCATGCTGCTTGAAAAAGCGATAACTTGACAGCTTACTGCGGCAGATATCAATTGCCTTTAAGCCACAGCCAATGATAATTTTCTGATGTTTTACTGCAAGGCTAGTTAACTTTTCCAAATAGCCATCAGTTTCAGGTGCAATGAGCCAAACAGCATCAACTTGCGTGATTATTGCTTCCCACTCTGACCAAACGTCATGACTAGCTTGAATATGTACGGTATGAGCCAATGCATTATGGCATTCTAAACGTCTATCTATTGTGACATATAGCTCATATGACAGAGAAGCCAAATCTTTTAATAAAGCATCTCTCATCAATAAACCTTCATTCACTAATGATGAATTAAGCTCGTGATGATTTAAACCGCCGCCAGTGATAAACTCACAAACAAATATTTTTTTTATAGGCTTACTTTGCACATTATCCCAGTGATTGATCTATTGAATGGCTCGGTTGTACATGCCAAAAGAGGAGATCGTACCCATTACTTACCAATTACTTCGTCCTTAACCTCCTCTACAAAGCCAATTGATATTGTAAAGGCTTTTATGGATATTTATCCATTCGATACCTTATATATCGCTGATTTGAATGCGATTCAATCAATAGAATATACCTCTCAGTCACATAGATCCTACATAGATCAAATTCATACGAGCTATCCTGAACTGACTATCTGGATTGATGCGGGTATTAATAGCTTCCAAAAGGCCATGATATGGCAAGCGCCTTATACGCAGTTGATCATTGGAAGCGAGTCCTTCACAACATTGCATGATTACCAACAATTAACATCAACCCTTGAAACACCTTTTCATTTATCTTTAGACTTCATCGCAAATGAATATACTGGCCCACAGGCATTATTAAACAACTCGCAATATTGGCCACATAAAGTCATCAGTATGACATTAGCCAATGTAGGAGCAAATCAAGGTATCGACAGAGAAATAATAGAGAAGTTGCTGGGAAAATCAGAAAAGCATGCTATTTATGCTGCTGGTGGTGTGAGAAACAGAGATGATTTACTCTTGCTGAGATCTCTTGATATTAAAGGGGCGTTGATTGCTACAGCTTTACATAGCAAACAAATTAAGTGTATTGATTTAGAAGCCGTTTCTAAATGCATAAAAAAACCCGAGTAATCTCGGGTTTTTTTATCTATTAGACTTACTCTAAGTTTGCGTGTAATGCGCGCATGCCTTGTTCAGTTAAGTCTTCATTATAGATAATCTCAGAAATTGCACCTTCCAAGAATATCAATGTTGAAAGCTCAAATTGTGAACCCATTGGCATACCTTTAACTAGAGGGAAGCTATCATCTTGACCGATTTGAACAACTAAATCAGCAGCATCTGCCATTGGTGATGTTTTTTTCATTGAAATCACTGCTAATTTAGCACCAACTTCTTTGGCTTTCTTCACGAATGGTAGCAATGTTGCCGTACCTCCAGAACCTGAAACCAAAATTAGCAGGTCGCCTTCTTTAATCGCTGGCGTAACAACTTCACCAACCATATACACTTTATGCCCTGAGTGAACTAAACGCATTGCGAAAAAGCGTGACACCAAAAGTGAACGGCCAGCACCACCAATAAATGTTGCGCCTGAGCTCTTCACAAGCTTCACCAACTCAGCAGCTTTGCTTTTATCAGTAACATCTAAAATACGTTTTAAATTATCTAAAATAAATTGTTGATGATCCATTTTTTTTCCTTCTAATCTA
>JBFIGM010000216.1:0-2714 GCA_041602315.1 Methylophilaceae bacterium
AAAGGTTTTGGCTTAAGAGCCAGTAAAACAGTTAAGGTTTATATCGCTGAAAGCAAACTGCATGGCAAAACGATTCGAGCAACAATCGCAAGACATAATGTCATTAGTGTTGAGGAAGCAAGAGTCAGAGCTAAGAAAATACTGTCTGAAATATCCGAAGGTAAAAACCCTCACGACGTTGAAAAAGCCAGAAGAGCAAAACTAGTAACATTGGCTGAAGTGCTAGAAAGTTATCTTGAATTAAGGTGTAACTTAAAACCAAGTTCTGTCCAAGATTATCGCCAAACACTTACCTGCTATCTGGGTGATTGGTTAAACAAACCGATTATCGAAGTTACCAAAGATATGGTTGAGGCAAGGTTTCGTAAACTATCTAAATTCAGCCCATCACGTGCCAATAAAACAATGCGCAACTTAAGAGCGATCTTGAATTACGCAATCGTAAAGTATGAGGACAATAATGGAGAGTCATTTCTCAGACAGAATCCAGTAAATCGTTTAACGCAGCTAAGAGCTTGGCACCGAGAAGAGCGCAGAAGTACGTTAATTAAACATTATGATCTTGCACCTTGGTATAGCGCGGTTATGAATTTAACCAATGATTCAATTGCTCCCAATAGAGAAGTAGTAAGAGACTTTCTACTCGTTTTGCTTTTTACAGGCTTAAGAAGGTCAGAAGCTGCAAAGCTAACATGGAATCGCGTTGATCTAAAAGATAGAACGATGATTATCACAGATACTAAAAATCATACCGACCACACACTGCCGTTAACAGACTTTTTATATGATTTGTTGGAGAAGAGGAAAGAGCAAGCGTTAACACAGTATGTTTTTCCGAATGAGTTAAATACTGGGCATCTCATTGACCCTAAAAAGCAAATTAAGAAAGTTGTGCA
Source organism: Methylophilaceae bacterium (assembly GCA_041602315.1). Taxonomy (GTDB): domain Bacteria; phylum Pseudomonadota; class Gammaproteobacteria; order Burkholderiales; family Methylophilaceae. The sequence goes on from JBFIGM010000216.1 coordinate 897, forward strand.
AGAAAGTGGTGTTAAGTTTTCATGCCACGACTTAAGACGCACCTTTATTACGATAGCAGAAAGCTTGGATATCTCTGCTTACTCACTTAAAAGGCTACTTAACCATAAAATGGCAAACGATGTTACTGCTGGTTATATTATTACTGATGTAGAACGATTAAGAGCGCCTATGCAAAAAATCACAAACTACATTACTCAATGTATTGGTATAAAACACAAAGCACAAGTTATTCCGTTGCAAAGAGATATCCATCCATAGCATATTTATAGCGGGTAATACAAAATATAGTTAATATCGTATCCATATTGTTCTACAAGTAATAATTCAATGACTAAAAAAATAATATTAGTTGATTATGAAAATCGATCAAATCTAGATCTGTCAAATCTTGACAGTAGCTACGCGGTCATCATTTTTGTAGGCCACTTTCAAGAAGAGCCACGAATCAAAAAGAAAATTGCTAAAACTAATAGGCTAGTTGTAGTGCATTATTTGAAAGTAAATGGCGTTGGCAAGAATGGGTTGGATTTTCATATTGCTTTTAAATTAGGACAAATCTATGAAAGCGCACCAAAAACAGAATGTTATATTCTTTCTGCTGATAAAGGCTTTGATCCATTACTAAGTCATTTTGAGAATATTGGTTTTAGCTGTAAACGTATTGAAGATGTAGCTGAATTGACTACAAAAGTTAGTATTAAATATGGGTTAAATGAAGCGCAGCCAGAGCTTACTGTATGCGCTAGATGTAAACTGGCACAAACAGTTGAACACAATGGTGGTAGATGGTGCACAAATTGCGGCAGGTTTGCATCACCTCCAAGCACTTTGGAAAAAAGTCGTCATAAGGGTAAATCTACTCATAATATGCGTAACAGAATGGGTTTTGTTTGCAGCCATTGTTCTGACTCCATTGGAACAGGTGATGGTATATATGATGATGGGGAGTGGATATGCTGGAGTTGCCTTGGAGTCTAGCGAATGCTCTAAATGCTAGTTTGAGGTGCTTAATATTGAGTAACAAAATTAATAAAAAAAGGATCAAACAATGAAGCTAGATCAAGATGAAATTAGAGGTAGTAATGTAAATAGTGTAGACGATTATTTTAATGAACCTGCACCGAGCCCAATTACACCTCTAACTATATTTTTCACAGTACTTGCTGCAATCCTTGTCGCTTGGTTCTTGAAGTCAGCATATGACGAATGGCAAATTAGACGTGCAATAAATGTTTTTAATCAGCAAATGTCAGCGGTAAATTATCAAACGCAGAAAAGTCTTGAACAAATGCAGCTAAGAAATCAACAAAAAATTGAAGCTAATCAACGTGCTAAAGAAGAAAAGTTAATGGCACTAGAAATGCTGAATCGACGTAATGAACAAGAGAGACAAGCTGCAATCAATGAAAGACGCAGTAAAGAACTGGCTTGGGAAAATTTCTATAAGCCTATTAGAGGCTGTGAGTCATCTAATGACAATAAAGACTTAATGAAATGTGCGAATGATTATGCAAGAGCTAAAAAGACTTTCGAAGCACAATGGGCAAGTAATAACGCTAGATAATGTATATCGATAGCGAAGATTACAGAAGTCTCTGGCAGTTAGCTCATGATTGGGCAGGTGTAGATTCACAAAAAACAGATATTAATAATTTACCTACTCAAGTTGATCTAAACCTAAAAAGATTAGCATCATCAGTCATGTCTAAGGTGCTAAAAGCCAGAACAAAATCATTTGTCATTTTTGTGGATGACTCTTTTATTGATTTACTTTTAAGCATCAAACATTTTTACAAATTATATAGATGCAGATCAGG
>JBFIGM010000217.1:0-2706 GCA_041602315.1 Methylophilaceae bacterium
TATCATGAGAAGGAGTGGAGTTTTCAATATCCGCACCCAAGTGAAACCAGGAAATATTGAAGGAACGAAGCTTTTCAGGATCATGTTTTTTGATCCAATTTCTCATATCATTTGCCACAGACTCTGAAATACAAATGACACCATCACTTTGAATTATGGTTTCAAGCCACACGGTAAATTGTTCAGCTATTTCGTCTTCTGTATATTTGGGAAGTAATGTAGGCAATAAGTCATACACTACAAAAAACACCTTCACACCATGGTTCCGTAAGTGTTGATAGAAATGTTTTTTAAGCACTTTTGTGTGTACGAGATCAAGACCTAAAAAAAGATCATTTGAGTCAAATTCTACAGGCTCATCTATAACTTCCGTTGACCTATCTCCTAAAAAGGTCTGTTTAAATTGACGTGCATAACAGTAACCTTCAACGATCCTCGCATAGACAGGTTCTATCTGATACCCATCTGGAGGATTTTGAAATAATTCAGTTAAGACCTTTCGCACAACACGCTGTATACCGGTATTTCTGTCGGGCACCATGACTAGCTCAGAAACATCCACCAATAATTGCCGTTTATTTTGTGCTTGTTGATTTTGTGCAATTGCAGAAGCAACCCTAATCAGATCATCATCCGTGAAGGAAGGGGGTAACTGGGCAATACTTTGAATAAGTAATGTGCGTAAGCTGTCAGTATTAAGGAGATCAGCTGAATTTCTTTGCGTCGCATCTTGCGTTTCAAGGTAATCTTCCATCGCAGCAATTGCACGCTTGGCCGAAATATCCCAAGAAAATCTTTTTGCCTGTTCTATACCATGCAGCTCAAGCTTTGATCTAAAAGCGTCATCTGTGAGCACTTGCTTAATTTTTGTTGCTATGCTCTGTTCATCAAATGGGTCAAATAGTGCATCACAATTACCTACGACCTCTGGCAGGCTGGACGTATTTGAGGCTATGACAGCTCGCCCGCACATCATTGCCTCTAGGGCAGGCAGGCCAAACCCCTCGTGCCATGAAGGGAATACAAAAGCCTTGCAGAGGTTATATAAAGCAACCAATTCAATATCACTAACGCGTCCTGAGATGATTAACTCGCCCTTACTCAGTCCGCATTTTACTGCGTAATTCAAGAACCGCTCACGATGCTCATTTGGCAGCCCACCGATAAAGGCTAGCTGATGCTGGGAACGAACTGAGTGGGGTAATTTCGCATATGCCCCAATAAGGCGAAGATGATTTTTCCTATCGTCTGTTGCCCCTGAATACATAAGGTACTCTTTCGACAAGCCAAACTTTGACCTTAGTTCTTGCTGTTGGGCAATCGAAAGCTGGAGTGGTTGAAACTCTCCATCTGCGGCTGTTGAAATATTGACAACAGCATCCTCTTTTGCACCCAAGTATTTAATGCCTTCCTGTCTTGCAGACTCTGAAATAGAAAGCAATAGTTGAGCGCGTTTACAATGAGAAACTTTACCGTTATACCAAGCCAAAGCTAATGGATCTGCCAAATAGAGCTCGGGGTTCATAAGTGGTATAAGATCGTAGAGAATCACCGCTGTAGGGGTGATTTGATCAAGGGTCCCTATACTCGAAATAAAGTGATCATCAAACCCTTCAAATAAAGTGGTTATCAAGACAAAATCCGGCTTTTGTTTTAATAGAAAGGCTTCACGGATACGCTCAGCTGCTTCTCGCCGCCAAGCGTTTTCTGGGTTGCATTCAGCTACAGGCCCTAGAGATTCCCAGACGCGGATATTTTTTTGAGGAAGTATGCCTTCAAATGCTAATCGAATGAGTCCAATAGTTTCTGAAAATCGCCCATTCAATACCAATATAATTTCATGCTCACCGCAGTTGTTGGCAATTGATTTAATTAAAGAAAGCGTATAACGGCCAATCCCACGCAAACGGCTTTGAGTTTGAGTGCCTTGCATGTCAATCACGATTCTCATCAGGCACTCTCCTTATAGCGTTTGTTGATGGCGGCTTTTAGCTCTCCATAAACATGGTGTGCGCTGGTTGTTAGAGAAGAAAGGCCCGCAGCCAATTCCGTCCCTGGTTGTGCTGGTAATGAAAGATTATCCTGCTGCTCAGTTATTAGGCCACGTGCCAGTGCCAATTGCCGCAGTTTGATATTGAGGCGAGGGTACTTATGTAGCCAAAGGGTTGTTCGGTATTTGAGACCAGGATGTTTGAGTGTAAAAGCCATGGCCTTGAGTAATAGCCAACGGATTGTTCGCTTGGGAAGACGGGCCATCCAGAGTGCGGCTTGTATTGGCAGTAACAGCAGCCATTTGAGGGCCTGCATCAATTTTCGTAGTGGCCGGGTAATGCGCCAAGATTTACTATGATAAATGCGCTGCAAGTCATGATTGAGCCCATCGGCTACTGACCACCAATGATGAGATGAATGGTTAAGCTCGTCTACCTTGGCTTTGGCCGCATTCCATTCGTGTTCTAACCACTGGCTGTGAGCTTGCAATTTAGTTAATGCTTTCTCTGAACAAGTTAATAATTCAGATTTTTCGACCAATTCGGTTGTCAGGCTTTCGTTGCTGGCTTTGGCAGCAGCCCACTCATCTTCCAACCATTTACCATGATCTTTTTGTTCGCAAAGTTCTACTTGGACTATCTTTACGTTCTGTTCAGCCTCTCTCATACGCGTTGCAGCCAATGAACAATAAGGCGTAGTATCACTAAATACAAA
>JBFIGM010000218.1:0-2657 GCA_041602315.1 Methylophilaceae bacterium
CCATCAATATAATCAGCCGCAAACATACGCGGTAATGAAAGCATGCAAGAAAGAAGGGCGCACACCCACAACACGCTTGGCGCAATCATAAGCAATAGCTTAGGATCAGCACCCAAACCAAGCGGGAATAGACTGGCTGCAATAATAAAAAAGAAGAAAACACTCAATAGATCAGAACGCCGACGCCATGCTAACGTGATATCACGCATAAAGATGCGCCACATCACTGCAAAGGAGCCTATTGCCTGTTTATGCATGCTCACCTAACGTTAAAGATTGCACCAAATCTGCATTAAAATCAGGTGTTTGATGTGAAGTAAAGACAACTACCCCACCATTATTTAAATATTTTTCAATATGTTGTGTTAGATTCTTAATCATATTTCTATCTAGCGCAGTAAACGGCTCATCAAGTATCCACATGGGTGTTTGCTCAGGTAGATCTTGCAGCCATAATTGCGCTAGCGCGATACGGCGCTTCTGGCCTTGTGATAAAACACGGGTAGGCAGATCAGCACAGCGAGCAATACCTAGCGCTTCCAATGCAGCAATTGCCTGCGAGCGATCAGTCACATAACCAGCCAATGTTAATGAAAATAGAATATTCTCAACTGCTGTTAAATCATCTTTAATACCTGCATAGTGGCCAATATAGAGCACTTGACCGTGATAATCCTCCGCAAGCGATTTAATAGACTGCTCATTCCACTGAATATCACCTACAGCGGGTGATGAAAGGCCGCACAGAGTGCGAAGCAGGGTAGTCTTACCACTACCATTCTCGCCCTGCACATACAGGATTTTGCCGCTGGCTAGCTGAAACGATAGGTTTTTAAATAAAACCCTGTCTCCGCGAATACAACCTAATTGATTAACACTTAAACGATTGTTTAGCACTATGGATGCCATGCAAACCTATGAATATTGAAAACTGCGTTATTTTAAAGGTTTTTGACAAAATATGCGGTAAAAGAGGGCATATTAAGCCTCGTCCCAGCCTTTGCGTAGATAGTTAAGGATAAACAAACCCATAAAAGTCCCTATAGGGAAAGCAACCAGTGAGATAACTGAGATAAATGCAGCCATATAACGCGCCCATTGCAGGTGATTATGTAGCGCTTTAGCAATAAAAAGCAGCAAAACCCCAAATGCAAAACACGCCAGCATAATAGGCCAGAAAGTAGAGTTCGGTGACTCATACTCAGGCGCCATCAAATCAACAGCTAACACAGACAAAACCATCACACCTGCAATAAAAAACACTAACCAGGATAATATTTTCAGTAAATGTCCTGCCGTTTGCGTATTGGTTTTTACCGATTCATTCTTAGCCATTCAAATCACCTAAACAAAATTTTCATCATTTTAATCTTATTTAGTCAGCTTGAAGAGCATTAAGTTTTCATCAAGCAGCATTAATAGTCTGCCTTAATTTATATTTAGAACACATAACAACCAACACTTAAGGGTTTTCCAAAAACTTCTTGAAACTTTTCCGAAAAACTGGCGTATATGCAATATTGAAATAATTGCATCAATGCAGCTAAATTTTGATTTTAACTGTACTGTTTTGAAATTGTGCTTTGTTTAACAATTGGTGATACAGTATTTTCGTTAATTATTATAAAGGTGAAATTTATGTCAGCTGAACCGAATTGGATAAGTTATCTCCCGATGATCCTAGGAAGCGTTGGTGCCATAACAGGTGTGTTAAGTTATCGGAATAGTAAAAACTTTAAATCTTTAGATTTACGTATAGAACTAAGAAAAAGCTGTCAAGATTTGATATTAATACATGAGTCTGTCATGAATCTTCTTGAATCAACAGATAAGTCTAGAAAAGCTATTTATGCTGCTAGTGGTCAGTTAGATTCAGGCGCAATGGTTAAGTGGACGCAAAAATATGAGGAAGACTACAAATATCTACACGAGATGTCTGATGATATTACTGAAGGCTTTTCGTTTGCCAATATGAATACAAGCGAATTGGAAGATAAGCTTGTAGAAGTTAGTGGCTTTACAACTGGATTAAGAATAATTGAAAAAAGGTACCTTGGTTATTTAGAAGAAGATTCAAAACAGCGAGATGCAATAAGACATGGTCTTGAAAGAATTCAAGACGCTAGAAATGCGAGACGTAATACTGGTGTTGACTAGATGATAGTTCCTGTAATGTATAAAATTTAATTGTTTAGAAAACAAAAGCCCCGATTTGGGGCTTTATTTTTGTTGAGGGGATACCTAAGTATAAGATTGTTCAAAATAATTGAATCTGAATAATCGACGAATCCTAATTAATATTCTATTTAACATAATATACATTATGCGAAGTAATAGATATAAGTCATCAGAACATATCAATGTAAATTAACAAAATCGATTACCCCTACTCAAATATTGAGCTTAATTTAAGGCAAACATAACAGCAGTCATCAAAGTTGAGAAAATCGACTTTATCAGGTGTTTTATGAGCGTTTTAATTTAAATCGCCAAGGCAAAGATATAGACAAACAGCTAAAAACGCGTTAAAACGCTTTAAAATGCGAAATTGACTGACTTAGGCCTTAACAGCCTAATAATTAATACTTTTTGCGCAATGCCGGACTAATTTTGCATGCTATAAAGACAGATTTATTTTTTGAGCAGATAAAAACAAA
>JBFIGM010000219.1:0-2631 GCA_041602315.1 Methylophilaceae bacterium
AGCGATTTGATGTTTGGAAGGTTTAGTTCATATCGTCGCGCAGCAGCGAATGAGGCTTACTATGGCTAGTAAATTTAAAATTCTCGGTACACGGACTTATTTTTGTACTGACAAGTTTTGTTTGCTAAGCCCAAAGGCTGGTCCACGTTTGCCAGGTCGAACTTTCATATCGAACTTGGAAAACTGCCAGCCTTTGTTTTCTATAAATACCGCTCCTTCTACCCTTCCCTGCGTTGCTAATACTCTTAGGCGTCTTGATGTGATACCAAGAGAATTTGCAGCTGGTTTTGCAGCGATAAATGATTGTGGCGATATTTTATAGAGGTAAAAGTAATTCATTTTTTAATTATATATGATACATTAGGGGGTGGAATAGTTATTTTAGGGCTTAAAACCCAAAGAAACCAATAAGCACGGGGCTTATAGGCTATTTTGTAGTGTTACATAAAGTCCACGCTCGTGGACTTACTTGCAGTGGTACTAGCACTGCAAGTTTTTTGGAATGCAATTTAACTTGGAAGATTCATATGTGTTTCATTGACCAGATTAGTGAATTTATTCTAAGCCTAATACCTGTGGGTTTAGGAACATTTGCAGGTGCAGCAGCAGCTTACACACTTGAAAAAAACGAAAGAAAGAAAGCAGTCATTCGCAACCGTGTAAGTGAAGGGAATATGGCCACATTAGTATTGTTTCAATATTGGAGCGATATTAGACAATTTTACAAAGAACACATCAAAGATTTACCAAACAAAGAAACAGCTTGGCTTGATATGCGAGCAACTTTTCCACGTAATGCATCACCTTTGAGGGTAAATGCTAGCTCATTAAGCTTTTTATTTGAAGGCAAAGACAAAAACTTACTAGCAGAGATACTGTTAGAAGAAACAAGGTATGACATGCTAATCGCAATGATAAACAGAAGGTCTAGTGTGATGTTAGAAAAAGTACATCCTGCAATAGAATCAATGGCCAGTAAGGGTGAAGATTTAAACAATAAAAATATTGAAGAGCATCTAGGACCATCAACTGCAGCATTAATCAAAACATTAAGTAATTCGATTATTGGGCACACAAAAGAGAACTTGAATTCGTTAAGTAGTACAAGAGAAAAATTAAGAGTTCAGCTCGAAGAGATGTTTCCGAACGAAGAAATCATTAAGGTAAAAGAAGTGGAGATATAAGCTTAAGTAATGAAAAACATAATAATTTCTCTGATTACTATTATAGTGCTTGTGCATTTTAGCCAAACAGAAAATCAGTTTTGGAGAAATATACCTTCGGATGAATTAATAAATTCGGGAAATTACTCATGTGATGGTAGAACTCATTGCTCTCAGATGACTTCATGTGAAGAAGCTACATTTTTTTTAAGAAACTGCCCAAATGTTGAGATAGATGGGAACAATGATGGTGTTCCATGCGAAAAACAGTGGTGCAATTAATGAAAGGAGGAAATTATTTCCGCATCGGCAAAGCGGTAGGATTCAAATAAGCAAAAGGCTCTAGCCCTATTTGCTAATCAATTATTTTATACATTATGCGAAGTAATAGATATAAGTCATCAGAACATATCCATGTAAATTAACAAAATCGATTACCCCTACTCAAATATTGAGCTTAATTTAAGACAAACATAACAGCAGTCATCAAAGCTGAGAAAATCGACTTTATCAGGTGTTTTATGAGCGTTTTAATTTAAATCGCCAAGGCAAAGATATAGGCAAACAGCTAAAAACGCGTTAAATCGCTTTAAAATGCGAAATTGACTGACTTAGGCCTTAATAGCCTAATAATTAATACTTTTTGCGCAATGCCGGACTAATTTTGAATGCTTTAAAGACAGATTTATTTTTTGAGCAGATAAAAACAAAAAGCAACTGCACCGCCAAGTAAAAAGCCAACCAAGGTATCAGCACCCATAATACCAACGGCAGTGATAAGCGCTACACTGATATCTGATTTACTTTCTAATACAAAACAAGTTCTGGCTAATTCTATGCCTGCAAAAATTAACATAGGCGCAAGTAATGCATATGGATATGATTGCAATACATGTAACAGGAAGCCGCCAATAAATAAGCCAAGCACCAATTTAATAATGCCTAACATCACAACACTGCCGCCAGTTCTGGCCCCAAAGCTATATTGTGCAGCTAAACCACCGGCACCATGACACATAGGTATTGCGCCAAAGGGCACGCATATAATATTCATTAAACTGACACTAGCAGCCATTTTTTGTGGTTTGATACCGCGACCAGGAAAATAGTCTGCACTAAGCGCACAGATAGCAATAACTGAGTTTAATAGGGTGAGCGGAAGCTGTGGCAGTGCGCCTTGCAATAAACCGACCTGCCATTCTCCAGCAGTTGGCATGATGATGGTTAGTGGGGGCAATGAAAATGCTAAGCCTGAATAAAGGTCTGGCTGTTCTATATATAACAGTAAAAAACCACTGATAAAAACAAACAATAAACCAGGTATTTTTTTGATTAGAAAAAAGAGTAGTAACGCCCCTACTATAACCGCAATCACAATGCTATTTGTGCCGAGTGTTGGTAACTCTAGAATCCACTGCAAGCCCTTCTCTGCTAACTTTAAACCGACTCCTAACTGAATGCCACGCAC
>JBFIGM010000220.1:0-2629 GCA_041602315.1 Methylophilaceae bacterium
CAATTGAATGTGCAGTGACTGTCCTATTTCAAGTTGCTTAGTATCCGTGATGTGCTCTTGGTTGCTTGAAACAATTGCATAACCCCTCGATAACACGGCGCGTGGGCTTAGTTGCTCAATGCTCGATTTCAGTTGGTTGTAATATTGTTTATCCAATTGTAATTTATGCTTAATGCTGTTATTTAAACGATTTTGCAGTTGCTTAATATAGTCAATCTGTATCGCTAGTTTTTGCGTTGGCGAGACTAAACGCTGAGCAAGGAAGTCTAATTTCTGTGAGCGTTGCTGCAAGTTGGTTATAAAAAGTCGTTCTAGTTGACGGGCAAGTTCTTTTAGTTTTTGCACTAAATGGCTAATATCCTGGCAGGCAATTTCAGCCGCCGCCGTCGGTGTAGCTGCTCGCACATCAGCTGTAAAATCACAGATGGTAAAGTCGGTTTCATGACCCACCCCGCTGATGACAGGGATTGTGCAAGCGGCGATAGCACGTGCAACAACTTCTTCATTAAACTGCCATAAATCTTCTATGCTGCCCCCGCCTCTGCATATAATCAGTGTATCTACTTCTTGCCGTTGATTAGCAATGCGAACCGCAGATGCTATACGTTCCGCCGCACCTTTCCCTTGTACGGGAGTAGGGTAAATAATAACTTTAATATTTGGGTTGCGCCTATTGAGTGTTATTAATACATCCCTTAATGCGGCAGCATCAGGTGAGGTCACAATGCCAATAGACTTAGGATGGGCTGGGATGCTTTGCTTCAGGGAGGCGTCAAATAAACCTTCCATTTGCAGCTTGTTTTTTAACCGTTCAAATGCCTCAAATAAGTCGCCTAGTCCAGCTTGTCTGATTGATTCTATAGTTAGTTGATACTCGCCACGCGCCTCATACAGGCTTACTGTGGCTCTCGCTTCAATTTTGTCACCTTCTCTAGGCGTAAAATCTGAGTAGCTATTGCGACCTTTAAACATCACGCAGCGCACTTGCGCGCTGCTGTCTTTTAATGAAAAGTACCAATGTCCGCTCGCCGCTCGCGTAAAGTTTGATACTTCACCTGATACCCAAAAAAGAGGAAAGCTAGCTTGCAGAACTTCGCGTGCTAAGCGGTTTAATTCGCTAACAGAAAGAATCTTTGGCTGAGATGCGCTATCTAACATGCAGCTATTATCTAACAATAAATTAGGTCTTACCAATAATTAAGTCGCTAATAAAAAAATATTTATGCTGCATTATTGATATATAAGAAATCATTATGATACATTGAGCCAGTATGCCATTTGGAATGGCTGATTATATTATTCAGGGGTGAATATGAAGCAAGATGCGAGCAAGCTGCCTAGCGGGGCGGAGGTTATTTCTGACGTTTGTATTATTGGTGCTGGACCAGCGGGTATGACCGCAGCAAGAGAGTTTTTAAAGACTGGCTATACGGTCAGCTTGTTGGAAAGCGGTGGGCATGCCTATGACCATGATACTCAGATGTTGAGTCAGGGGGAAATTAGCGGCGATATACATGAAGCACAAGAGAGCATGCATTTGCGCCAGATAGGAGGCACTGCAAATAACTGGATTTTGCAGATGACCGATGATGAATATGGTTATCGGTACACACCATATGACGCAATTGACTTTGAGCAACGGGATGAGATTCCATATAGTGGATGGCCAATAACGAAGGCCGATTTAGATCCTTACTATGAGCGTGTTCATGAAGTGTGTGGTGTCGGTCATTATGATTACAGCGCTGAGTATTGGGCAAGAGGTAAACACCAGCCAATTAAATTCAGCAGTGACGCAGTTTACAATAGCGTTTTTACCTTTGGACCTACCAAAAAATTCACCAAAGAGTTTCCAGAGCAAATAGCTGCATCCAAGAACGTTACCATCTATTTTAACGCAACAGTGGTGGAACTACTGTGCAGCGAAGATGGCGAGGAGGTGACAACTGCGGTAGTGCGTATGTTTGATGGTAAAGAAATATACTTTAAAGCAAAGCAATTCATCATCGCGTCAAATGCATTACAAACGCCAAGATTACTTTTAAACTCCAATAAAATGCATCCTAAAGGTATTGGTAATCAACATGATAATGTTGGTCGCTATTATATGGATCATAATTTAGTGCCCTTCGGCTTATTTTATCCAGACGATCCATCCATCATCAATGATTTGGGTTTTTATGATATGCAAAACGTTGATGGCGCAAGCATTCTAGGTCGTATAAGCTTTAGCCCAGAGACATTAAGAAAACACAAATTGCGCAATCTGGCGGTGATGTTGTTTCCGTCTACTTGGAATCAGCATGATGTCGATGCCATGACCAGTGTGAATGTGTTCAGAATGATGCCACACCAAATTTACACATGGCGCTTCCCAATAGAGCTAGCCAAACATATCTACAATTTAGTCAGAGAGCCACTGACATTAGCCAGACACCTACGCAATATTTTGCGTGGTAGAAAGCGGTTAATGATTGCTGTATATGAGAAGTTTAGATACGGTATACCTGTCTTTTTAGGTTTGGGCAGAGGTGGTTGGTCTAGAGTGAGTAACAACCAGCGGAAGTATGATCGTTTAGAGCTATTGGCGATTGTAGAGCAAAGCCCGAATCCTGATAATCGGATTACA
>JBFIGM010000221.1:0-2609 GCA_041602315.1 Methylophilaceae bacterium
ACCTTAAAGCAGATTGTAGAGACCTGCCTCATGCAGTTGCAAGGCAATCAAGACATGGTGTTATATGGTCATGATATTGAAGGTGTGCATCAAATGCGAATTGCAATACGACGATTACGCGTTGCACTTAAAATATTTAGCCAGATATTAGATCGGGAAAGTACTGAAACTATTATCAGTGACCTTGCATGGATAAACAGTTTACTGGGAAATGCACGGGATTTAGATGTATTTATTACCCAGACTTTACCACCGATTTTGGCGCAGATGCCCAACCAGCCTAGCTTGGCTTTGTTAGCAAAACAAGCCCGACAAGCAAAAAAATCTGCTTATCTGGATTTGCAAAAAGCGCTCGCCAGCCAACGCTATCAACATTTGTTACTCTCTATGGGTGATTGGCTAGAAAACAAACACCAGCAAAACCAAAAAACAAAGCAGCCTACTATTAGGGAAATTGCACAACTCCTATTGGCTAAGCGCTTCGACCAGCTTAAAAAAAGTGGTGGCAAGTTAGACCAAGCATCAGCGGAAAAACGACATCGCACGCGCATTGCTGCCAAAAAGTTGCGCTATTTAGCGGAATTCTTTGCAAGCTTGTATCCTGGCAAAAAAACCAAGCTATATATGAAAAGTTTGTCTCAAGTGCAGGAACAGCTGGGTAACATCAATGATATTAGTGTGACCAGTTCACTTTTAGACAAATTGATAAATGAGAAGCCTTCAAGAGAATTAATGGCAGCCAAGCATATCATTGATGGATGGAATGCACACTGCCTTATGAACTATGTCAGCGAAATTGAAACAACATGGAAAGTATTGCTAAAGCAAAAGCCTTTTTGGTAGCAGTGCCAGAAGCACTATTGTTGGTTGAGCCTTAAAAGATAAATAGCATAAATAACAAGGCCTACAAAACTAATCAAACCAAGCTGCGGTAGTGTTAATCCCAGAAAAGTCCAGTCAATAGCAGCGCAATCACCTGTACCACGAAACAGCAATTTAAAGGCTTTTTCTAAAGGGAAGTTCTCAAACATGTAGTCGAATCCCACGCCACAATCTGCAATCATACTTTCTTTATTGGCCTGTAAATACCAATGGCGTATAGCCACGCCAGCCCCACCGAGTCCAACTAAGGTCAGCAATAGTGTGAAGATTTTTTTGAATAAATGTAATGGCGGTATGAAGGCAGTAATCAAAAACAAAACACCCAACGCCATAAAAATAATGCGCTGTGTAATACATAATGGGCAAGGCTCTAGGTTATATTGCGTTTGAATCACTAATGCTAATCCAACGATGGCAAAGCTTAATACAAATCCAATTAAGTACCCTGTTTTACCCTTTAAAACACTCATTTAGTTTCCTCATTGATTTTATTGGCTCATTTATTTTCTTGTAGCTACAACGAATCATAAACGCTAGCACTGCATGTGTCACCAATACATATAAACATCATTACTAAATCAAGACCTCCAGCATTTCTAATAGGCTAATGACTTTATCGGAAGTACGAATCGAAATAGCAAGATTTGTTAAAGTTGGATTTGCGTAGCTACCCGTTGTGAATACAGAGCTACCTGCAATAAAAAGGTTCCTTATGCCATGTACACGACAATCCTTATTGACCACACCATGCTTAGGATCATTACTCATGCGCGTGGTGCCCAGCATATGATGCAGCCCTGTGGAAGTCTTCATAACATCAGCCGTTATTTCTGGCGGCTGGAAACCGCCTAGCCCAGTTTCAGTGAATACATCTTGTATGATTTTCTGCGCACGTTTGACACTTTCAATATCCTCATCTGCACAAACATAATGTAATTTGGTCTTACGACAGCCCAGGGCATCTTTTTCATCTGTCAGCGTAATACGATTATTTGGATTTGGGCTCTGCTCTACTATCGCCAGTAACTCTAGGCGATCATACTTACGTTGACTATTACCAACTCTGGACCAACCACCGCGACCTAAACCTAGAAAGACAGGTATGCCATATCGAAACTTCTCATAAACAGCAATCATCAAACGCCTTCTGCCACGTAGAATATTACGTAAGTGTCTGGCTAATGTTAGTGGTTCTCTGACTAAATTGTAGATGTGTTTGGCTAGCTCTATCGGAAAACGCCATGTATAAATTTGGTGCGGCATCATTCTAAATACATTCACACTTGTCATGGCATCGACATCATGCTGATTCCATGTAGATGGAAATAACATGACTGCAAGATTACGTAATTTGTGTTTTTTTAATGCCTCTGGACTGAAGCTAATACGACCTAAAATACTGGCGCCATCAACACCTTGCATGTCATAAAAACCCAAATCATTGATAATGGATGGGTCATCTGGATAAAACAAACCAAACGGCACTAAATTATGATCCATATAAAAGCGGCCAACATTGTCATGTTGATTACCAATGCCTTTAGGATGCGTTTTATTGGAATTTAATAGTAGTCTTGGCGTTTGTAATGCATTTGAAGCAATGATAAATTGTTTTGCTTTAAAGTAAACTTCTTTGCCATCAAACATACGGACACCAGCAGTCGTCACTGACTCACCATTTTCACTACATAATAGTTCTACGACGGTAGCGTTATAATAAAGGGTGA
>JBFIGM010000222.1:0-2582 GCA_041602315.1 Methylophilaceae bacterium
ATTGGTGGTGGAAATTTCTTAGTACTTGGGCAAAGTCAACCACAAGTGCTAGCAGCATGCGAAGCAGCAATTGAAGCTATGCAAGCCATCCCCAATGTGATTATGCCATTTCCAGGGGGTGTGGTACGTTCTGGTTCTAAGGTAGGAAGCAAATATCCAAAAATGTTTGCTAGTACCAATGATGCATTTTGTCCAACATTAAAAGGTGTGGTGAAAAGTGAATTGGATATGGACATTGAGAGTGTGATGGAAATTGTCATTGATGGTCTTAGTTTTGAAGATATTGCACAGTCAATGAAAGTCGGTATTGAAGCGGTTTGTAGCTTTGGTCCAGAACGCGGCATTAAACGCATTTCTGCAGGAAATTATGGCGGCAAATTAGGCCCACATTTATTTAAACTGCACCCTATTTTAAACGGTGATTTATCAGCGCCAGTTACAGAGGGACAATCATGAGTGCGCTTACTTTTACGTTAAAAAACAAGATCAATCATGCTGTTGATTGTCGATCATTAACACCAGAGCTACTTAAAGAGAAATCTAAACAGGCAATTCAATCAACGCCTATTGGTAACTATACCGTTGCAGATCTATTTGATGTATCAGGTGAGGATGCCAACCAAATAATATTTAAGAACACGAATAATCAACTCCATTATATTGGTCATCAAATGAAAAATGGCGCGATTACTGTTGATGGTGATGCAGGCGATTACTTAGGGTCAGCCATGCAAGGCGGCGTGCTCATTTGTAAAGGTAGTGCTGGCGAACGCGCAGCAGATTTAATGCGTCGCGGCATTTTATTAATAGAAGGCAATGCAGGCCAATACTGTGCGTCTCGCATGCGTGCAGGTACAGTTGGTGTTTTGGGTAGCACAGGAACCTACCTAGGCTTTGGCATGAAACGCGGCACTTTGCTGTTAGCGAAAACCCCAACAGAACAAGCCACTTGGTTAGATTGCGGTATACATACCCTACCATTCTTGAATATCTTATATCAGTCATTCCAACAGCTAGATAGCAAATTTGCAGCAATCAAGCAAAAACGCGTTAAGCGCTACATGGGAGATGCTTCTGGCATGGGAAAAGCAGAGTTCCTCATTTTACAAGCCTGAGTAAGTCTATCAAAATAATGTTAAAATCCGCTTTTGTTTTAATGTTATGTTGAAATGTCAAAGTTTTTAACTGCTGCGCTGTATAAATTCGTTAGTCTGCCTGACTACAAAAGTCTACAACAACCAATACTAGACGCTTGCTTGAAGCACAATATCAAAGGTACGCTGCTACTAGCTGAAGAAGGTATAAATGGCACAATTGCGGGTAAGCCAGCAGACATACAAGCTGTATTAGCATACCTTCGACAGGATTCTCGCTTGAGCGATCTGGAGCACAAGGAGTCCTATGCTGACAACCATCCTTTTTACCGTATGAAGGTAAAACTCAAAAAAGAAATCGTAACGATGGGCGTTCCAGAAGTAAACCCAAATTTTGTCGTTGGCACTTATGTCAAACCTCAAGATTGGAATAACATCATTAGCGATCCTGATGTGATCGTTTTAGATACACGCAACGATTACGAAACCCATATAGGCACCTTTAAGGGAGCTATTGATCCCAAAACCACTACATTCAGAGAGTTTCCGAAATATGTAGAACAAAATCTGGATAAAACGAAACATAAAAAAGTGGCTATGTTTTGCACAGGTGGTATCCGTTGTGAAAAGGCATCTTCGTATATGAAGCAACAAGGTTTTGAAGAAGTCTATCATTTACAAGGTGGCATTCTGAAGTATTTAGAAACAGTCCCAAAGGATAAGAGCCTTTGGGAAGGAGAATGCTTCGTGTTTGATCAACGCGTTGGTGTAAAGCATGGTTTAGAGGTAGGCGAATATGATCAATGTTATGCCTGCCGCATGCCATTATCCCCTGAAGAACTCAAAAGCGACAAATATACGCCAGGTATTTCATGCCCCTATTGTTATGATAAAACTTCAGAGCAGAAGAAAGCTGCACTTACAGAAAGACAAAAACAAGTTTTATTGGCTAAATCACGTGGCGAAAACCACATTGGAGAGAAGTTGGTAAAGCGCGACAAAAATGCGGATTGAGTGTACCTATTCCAGTACGATACGACCGTAAAGCGGCTGTATTGGTCGATTGTTATCGTGTCGCATCACCTTCTTAAAAGCAGCAATTTGTGACTTAGATGCGGTCATTGCTGATTTCATTACAATCCAAGTAACCCCTTCAGTACATGGTGGAGCTGTCAAAGATCCATTGTAGCGATAGTAAGTTTTATCTCTAGGTGTCAGATCGCTGGCAAGTACTTTGGCGCTTAATTTTTTTGGCTGAACCTTTGTTTTAGGCATCTGTTGCCATAGCTTTGCTAGTGCTTTATTCTCAGCCCCCTCCTCAAACATAACAGCCAATATTGCAGAATTGCCTTTAGAATCTGTATGAAGGAAATGTGCCTCTAATGGGAAAGATTTACCTTTGATTGTATTTTCACTCGGCGTATGAAACGACACATGCTTCATTTCATACATGACTGTATCAACAACCATAACATTGCCTGCTTTGAA
>JBFIGM010000223.1:0-2540 GCA_041602315.1 Methylophilaceae bacterium
ACAACCCAATCGCCAGCTTCTGCATGCGCAAACATTGGTGCTACAAGTGCAGCAGCCATTGCAGCTGCGAATATAGTTTTATTCATACCATTCTCCATTTCGTTATCAATTTGTTATTTCGATGAGAGAATGATACGAGCTACATAAGCTACCTACTTTGATGTAAATCAAGCAAAGTATGATTCATACAAAAGAGTTGTTTTTTTACAAAGCTAGATTAGCCAAACTCTTGTTCAGTGATAGAGAATGGACTTGTCGGCGTGTGTAGCTTCTTGGCTTGTTTAATTTCTTTTTCATAAAACGTTTTAAAAATATCAATCAAGACACGCTCGTAATTTAACTCATTAGACAAAGGCTTCCAGTTCATATTGTCTAAATTGTAGTCAGAAAACAATTTATATTTATGCGTAAGATCGGTATTGCTAATTTTATAGTTGCTGGCCGTTACTGTGGCGCCATAGCGGTTCGCCCAAATAAAAAAGGCTAAGTCCATTGTGCTAATATCTTGATTAATGGTCAGGTTGTTTTCTTCAATTCCAAGTCTTATACAGTGGTCAATATAGTTAATCAAATCATTAATTCGGACATCAAGAATATCATTCAACTCCTGATTAACAAGCAATTTGTTAGATTCTGAGTTAGCAATGAAAAGGCATTGATAATTAATCGGCTTAAGTTTGTTAAAAAGTACATGCGTTGCATATAGTACCAATAGTCGCTCTCTTGATAATGCATCAAAATGTATTGATTTTCTGACAAGCTCTAGCCAAAAATTAACCCCTTTAATTCCCAAATAGGTGATTAATGTTTCTTTAGATGGGATCAACTTATAAAATGTGCCTCTGGAAATACTGCTCTTTGAGATGGCTTCTTGTAGGGTTAAACCGCCGATGCCTTTCTTGGCAATAATGCTTTCAGCAATTAAAGTGATTTCACGCAATCTCTCTTCTTCTACCTGTCTACTTCTCGATCTTTTTTCGCTCATAACCTTATCTTTAGCACACTAGATTGATACACATAAAACTTGTACATATGTATAAATTATGTGGTAAAATATACCCCTGTATAGAAATATCTGATTGTTAATTATTTGTAAGTCTTATTAAACAGCAAACAAAAAAATATTGCACGTTTTTGTTGCTAATTTAATACCAAAAAATGGTCTTTAACGTGTTGTTATTTAGACCGTTACTTCATGTACAAGACAATCTTGATTGATTTTGGTTTAGCTTAAACCGTAAAAAATATCTCTTTAAAAAATAATAGCAATTGAAATGAAAACCACAAGACATCAAACGGGTGAGTCTCACATATTAACTTTGTTTTTACTCAGCATTGTTATCGTTATGATTAGTTACTTGATCTGGTCTGGGGAAATAGGTTCTAGCGCATATACTTTTAGTGAAGTATTGAAAATATCGAATGATTAAAATAGTAGAGTTAGTCACAGTGGGAGTATTATGTTTTGGGTTCGCCTTTTATTAATTTTTTGTATTTTGTCTTTGCCACATCATATTAAATCAGTCCAGCACGGCGCAGGCTCAATGTTACATATCGGTAAATAATAATTAAAGTTATGTTTCTAACCAGTAAAACGATAGTGCAGGTATGACTAGGCTGTCATTTTCAATGGTTAGTTTAGTGCCTGAGGCTAAGTCTTTTACTTGAGTATAGTGGAAAAACCCTTTTTCTCTTAACGGGTTAATATCGAGTGTTTGTTCAATGTCGTTAAAATTGCTTACCACCAACACTCGGCTACTTGCTACGCTTTGGTCAAATCGTGAGTATGCTAATAGGTGAGCGTTATTAGTAGGTAGTAATTCACGATTATTTTTATCTGCAAAAGCTGGAATTTCCTTACGTATTGCAATTAGTTTTTTAAGGGCAGTGAATAGTCTGTTTTCAATGGTGCCGCTTTCTTTTCTTCTGTCTATCCTAGCCCAGTCAAGCTGCGGTCGGTGTGTCCAACGATTGTCATTGCTTTTGTGAATATCGCTCAGATATGAATCATCATTCAGGGTGCCCACCTCATCACCATAATAGAGAAGGGGGATACCACCAAAACTTAAAATGACGTTGTGTAATAAGATAATGGTTTTGATTGCTGAGTTAATCGCTTCTGGGTTATCTGATTCTATTGCTGTTTCTAGACCCGCTAGTGATGCAAGTGAGCCAGAGATACGCGCGTCACCTGTTTTTTTATTGACACCAAATGCGAACCCCTTGGCATTAGACATGCCATAGTTACCGGTATAGTAGTCTACTAAAAACCGTCTATGCAGCACTGGGTCAAAGCCAGCATCAATAATATCTGAATCACTGAAGCCCCAACCAATATCATCATGGCAGCGTATATAGTTAAGCCAGGTTGCACGCTCTAACTTCTCAGGGATGCTATGAATGCCTTTGTTGAGTAGGGTGGTATTCTTTGTTGCAACAGCCTCCCAGAGTAATGCCATGAGTGTTGCGTTATAAGCAATTTCACATTCTTTTGCATTAATGGCATCTTCACCAAAATATTTCACAATTTCTGTTGGTGC
>JBFIGM010000224.1:0-2333 GCA_041602315.1 Methylophilaceae bacterium
AGCACAGCAGCAAATAAAAGCAAAATGGCAATCTGCTTTGTGGTCTTACTATTAAAGAATTTTTTTGATATTTGCATTAACTAATCATTTGATATCCTGATTGATATCAATATTTTGATGCTAGATCTAAAAAGCGCCCATCATTTGCCCTAATAACATCATCGCTTCCTCTAGGTGTGGCTATCGGCCCTGTCGTGTCACCATTTTTCCCAACAGAGTATAAGTCAAAATCTGAGTTAATGGGCACAAGATTTCTATCTTTTCGTGCGGCTGCCATATTCGCTGGAATACTTAAATCTAAATAGCGATAAGCATAACCCCAAGGATCAACCATGCCGCTAGCGCCAACGTCAGCTAAGTTAGCCGGGTAAGCTCTATTATCTTGCCAATAGGCTTCTATTTTGACAGCAATTGTTGCAATGTCAGTTACTGCTTGATTAATCTTTGCTTTCTCAGTGTAATCTTTGTAAGCGGGTGAAGCTATAGATGCAATCACGCCGATGATGGCCAACACAATCATGATTTCAATCAGTGTTAAACCTGATTGAGTTTTTTTTGTACGGTAATAGTTTGTTGGATATTGGTTGATCATTCAATTGTCTTTTATAAACTAACATTAATGCATATTGCAAAATAGGTTTACTAAGCTTTTTGCAAAAAGTATGCCTATCGCTGACATAGACTATAACGGATGAAATGGTCGCTTATTTAGGCAATTAGGCGGGGAGTTTGGGTTTAATTTGCGCTTTGAATAAAAATGATAGATATTGTCCGTCATCATTTCATCAAGTCTTTCAAAAAGCTGACACCGTTTTAATTGTGTTGATAATGCTATCGCCTTGTATTAGTTGTTATTTTTATAGCCTAATAGGTATAAGATGACTGTTTGGCAACAAGCTGATTAAAATAATTGTTGATCATGGGCATTGCCATATAAAATGATGGTTATGTCTTTACCTCCAGAAATCAAGTCTAATCAATCTCCAGAGTTACTCAAGGCGCTTCATATTTTGACGCGTGATGGGAAGTTAAACCAAGACAGTCGGCGCAAACTTAAACAGGTCTACCATCTAGTTAATTTTATCGAACCGCTTATCAATGACGTGCTAGAAAAACGTGATGATTTAATCCTGGTCGATCATGGTGCTGGTAAATCTTATCTCGGGTTTATTCTGTATGATTTGCTGCTTAAGCAGCTACCAATAGGCAAAGTGATTGGTATTGAAAGTCGTGCTGATTTAGTGAGTAAGTCGCAACAATTAGCGCTAGCGTGTGGTTTTGAACGGATGGTATTTCAACACTTGACGGTTGCTGAATCGATGACATCAACAATCATTCCAGACAAGGTTGACATAGTGACCGCTTTACATGCTTGTGATACTGCTACGGATGATGCGATTCAATTCGGGCTCAATAAACAAGCGCAATATATGGTACTAGTACCTTGCTGCCAAGCTGAAGTGGCAAGTGTACTGCGCAAACACAAAGCAGAAAGCTTAAGCAAAACACCTTTATCCGAACTCTGGCGACATCCCATACATACACGTGAGTTTGGAAGTCAAATCACCAATGTATTGCGCTGTTTGCAATTGGAGGCAGCAGGTTATAAGCTAACCGTTACTGAGCTAGTGGGCTGGGAGCATTCCATGAAAAATGAACTAATTATTGCGCAATATACGGGGCAACAGCGCAGAAGTTCAAAAGAACGTTTGCAGGCGATACTGGCGGAATTAAACTTAACAGAAATACAAACTCGCTTTGTAGCTTGACTAAAAAGTATAAAAGTTTTTGTAATGTCAGCGTACTTGCGTTGACTAAGATTGGACTCGCTAAACGCGAGCTTGATTAACGAGAATAATGATGATCATCCATGTTGCGACTGACCTTTAAAGCTTTTAAAAAAACATTTTTTAGTAAATACACACTTGCATTAGCGATACTGGCTATTGTTTTTGTGGCAGGAATCATTGCTAGAAGCCATGTGTTTGCGCCTGATTTACATCGGCTCTACATGGAGACAATGACAGTAGAAGACCAACCGCCTGTCATTTTTATCCATGGGGTATTGGGTAGCAAGCTTAGAGATGTCGATACCAAGAAAGATTTATGGCCTGGTGGTGTTCGTCGATTGTTATTGCATAACTATGCAGATATTGCCTACGAAATTGATCCGCAGACACTACAACCGCTACCTAGCAGGGCATTTGCCTATGCAATATCCGATGGTGCAGCAGGTAAAGATTTTTATGGCAAGATTGTCAGAACTTTATCTGATACAGGCGGTTATAAGCTTTCTAAAATCGGTGAAAAGATTAATCCAAAACAAAAAAACT
>JBFIGM010000225.1:0-2321 GCA_041602315.1 Methylophilaceae bacterium
ATATAAAACAACTCCTGTTGATGACCTACTCGCCTTTCATATCGCATTTGGTAAAACAGTACCAGATATCTCGGTGAATGCGGTTGCCAATTTGGGCTATGCTGATGTTCAGTTTATGCAACCAGTCTTTGTTGGCGACACACTGACAACATCAAGCCAAGTAATAGGTTTAAAGCAAAACTCAAATGGCAAGAGCGGTGTTGTCTGGGTTCGCTCAACATCGGTTAATCAAAACAATTTACCCGTGATTAGTTGGGTGCGCTGGGTTATGGTTCATAAAAATGATGCTTCGTCAGCAGCACCAACAACGGTCATCCCAGATTTACCTGCATTTGTTCCGCCTAATCAATTGAAGTTGCCAGGCTACCTTCAGACGCATGATGAGATCAGCAATGTAACCGGCGGCCAATTTTTTTGGGAGGACTATCAAGTTGGAGAGCGCCTTGATCACCCAGCTGGTATGACGATTAATGATAGCGATCATACGCTGGCAACAAAGCTGTACCAAAACAACGCCCGTCTGCATTTTGATACCCATCTCATGCAAAGCACAGCAATTGGGAAGCGTCTTGTTTATGGCGGCGTTGTGATATCCGCTTGTCGTGCATTAAGCTATGAAGGCTTAGAAAATGCTATGAACATTTTAGCAATCAATGGTGGCACGCATGTTAACCCTACTTTTGCAGGCGACACCATCTACACCATGACCGAAGTGATAGAAAAATGGGACTTGCCTGGCCGCAGTGACATGGGTGCATTGCGTTTAAGAATGGTAGGTATAAAAAACATGCCCCCTTCTGCTCTTGAAAACATTAAGAACAATCAAGACTACCACCAAAATGTGGTACTAGACTTAGACTTTACCGTAGCAATACCTCGAAAAGGAAGTGAATGATGGCAGTACATCCAAATGAAGCTCTGTTTGGCGGTGAAAAACCGTTCCCTTTAATTCCAACTTGCGAGCATTTTGCAGGTAGCGAAAAGTTAATTCTAAAGGCGCTCGGCTTGCAAGACAGCATTGGCCCTGTCTTTGATATCACATGCGACTGTGAAGATGGTGCCGCCAGCGGTCAAGAACGTGAGCACGCTGAAATGATTGTGCGCGCACTGACTTCAGATGCAAATAAGCACAAAATGGCAGGTGCTCGCATACATGACTATACCCACCCATCATGGAAGCAAGATATCGATATTCTCATTGCGGGTGCAGGCAATGTATTAAGCTACATCACCATTCCAAAATGTACTGACATTAGTCAGGCGCAAGAAATGATTGCCTACTTACAAAAGATGGCAACTTTTAATGGTGTCGAACGCGTTATCCCCGTTCATATATTAATTGAAACACATGGCGCACTGCGCCAGGTACAAGAAATTGCCAAACTACCTTGGCTACAAGTATTGGATTTTGGGTTAATGGATTTCGTCAGTGCACACAATGGTGCTATTCCTGCTAGCGCGATGCGCAGCCCTGGTCAGTTTGAACACCGCTTGCTAGCCCGTGCTAAAGCAGAAGTCGCTGCTGCCGCCTTGGGTAACGGCGTTGTCCCTGCACATAACGTGACCTTAGATCTTAAAAATGTAGAAACAACTTACAGTGACGCCTCGCGCGCGCGCAATGAATTTGGTTTTATGCGGATGTGGAGTATTTATCCAACACAGATTCAGGCCATTGTGGATGCTATGAAGCCTAACTTTGATGAGGTAATGGATGCTGCCAATATTCTGTTAACAGCTCAAGCAGCAGAATGGGGGCCAATTCAATATGCTGGCGAGCTCCATGATCGCGCGACTTATCGCTATTTTTGGGAAATTCTGCAAAAGGCAAAACTCACTGGCGTTGCAATGCCAGATGAAGCAACAACTGCATTCTTTTCGTAAAAGGGTCAACCATGAGTACTATAGAAACAGCTGGCATGCGCTTTCGCGCTGCATTAGCAGCTGAACATCCATTACAAATTATTGGTGCCATTAACGCATACCATGCCATGCTAGCAACACAGTCTGGGTTTAAGGCCATTTACCTTTCAGGCGGCGGCGTGGCCGCAGGCTCTTTAGGTTTACCTGACTTGGGCATTTCAACACTCGAAGATGTTTTAGTTGATGTGCGTCGTATCACTGATGCAGTCGATACGCCATTATTAGTTGATATTGATACTGGTTTTGGTGGCGCATTTAATATTGCACGCACCATCAAAAGCGTGCAAAAAGCAGGTGCTGCTGCGGTACATATCGAAGACCAAGTCAGCGCCAAACGCTGTGGACATCGCCCCAATAAAGCAATTGTCAGCCAAGAGGAAATGGTGGACCGTGTCAAAGCG
>JBFIGM010000226.1:0-2320 GCA_041602315.1 Methylophilaceae bacterium
AGCGATTTTGCATTGACCGCTTTAAAGTATTCATTAGAGGCTAAGTTAATCAAGATACCATCTGCCAATGCAGGGTCTTCTTGCAAGGACTCTTGTATTTGCGTGCCCCAGAATTCATATAAATCTTTACCCTTGGCATTCTTTAATTTTGTACCCATCTCAAGCCGATATGGTTGCATATAGTCGAGTGGTTTTAACACGCCATATAAGCCAGACAAAATACGTAAATGCTTTTGTGCAAAATCAAACCCTGCTTCATCTAACGTTGTGGCATCAAGACCTGTATAAACATCGCCATTAAAGGCAAGCAGCGCTTGCTTTGCATTATCTGCATTAAATGGTGTTGTCCACGACTGATAACGGCTAAGATTGAGCCCTGCCAATTTATCACTTAAACCCATCAAAGATGCGATGTCTTGCACGGAGAAACTCTTTAACTCCTCAATCAGTGCTTTTGATTGCGCTAAATAGCGTGGTTGTGAGGCTTTTTTTGTGACAGGTTCTGTTTCAAAATCTAGATTTTTTGCAGGTGAGATAACAAGCAACATAGTGTCTTTATTTCCAGTTATTGGGATTAGATAAAATAATTGTAAATATTATAACGTACAGCTAAGCTACGCATGATTACGCATTGCAGCACAGTTCGTTTTCATTCAACATATGATTAACTTCAATTAGTGCACAATACAATGAAATTAGTTTCCGTCAATATCGCCAAACCTGAAGCCGTTAACATTAATGGTCAACATGTTTCAACAGGTATTAATAAAAAACCACAATCAGAGCCTGTTTGGCTTGGTAAGCTTAACTTAGCGGGCGATGGCCAAGCAGATTTAACTGTGCACGGCGGCGAATTTCAAGCTGTCTATAGCTACCCAGTTGAACATTATGCTTTCTGGCAAAAAGAGCTCAACCAAGCATCATTACCTTATGGTACTTTTGGCGAAAACTTTACTGTATCTGGTTTGCTAGAAACAGATGTACATGTTGGTGATATATTCAAAGTTGGTAATGCTGTTATTCAAGCTACGATGCCACGTATTCCTTGCTTTAAATTTGGTAACAAAGTTGGCAAACCCGATATTTTAGAAAAGTTTTTATTCAGCGGTTTTAGTGGGTTTTATCATAAAGTCATTGAGGAAGGCGAAGTTGCTGCTGGCGATCAGATTAAACTAATTGACCGCGATACAAATAGTATCAGCATTCGAAAGGCACTGGGGCTGTATAAATTAAAAGAAGGCGATGTTACGTCACTCACCCACGCCTTAACCATCCAATCATTACCACCTTTACTACGAGAGAACTATGAAAGCAGATTAGAAAAGCTGTAGAAATAAGCTATTATTTCTCTTGTTAAGTATTTTCTATATACAGTATTTCCCCGGCTGATAGTAAAATGAGCCCCCTAATCTATTAAAAATGTACGATTGAATGATGCAAAATATTGGCCTGTATGTGATTGGGGATGAAATCCTATCTGGTAAACGTAAAGATGCGCATTTAAACAAAGTCATCGAACTGCTTTCTGCGCGTGGCTTACAATTGAGCTGGGCTCACTTTCTAGGTGACATTCCAACGCAAATCACATCATTACTCAAAGCCAGTATGGAACGTGGTGACATTGTGTTTAGCTTTGGCGGCATTGGCGCTACTCCTGATGATTATACGAGGCAGTGTTCAGCAGATGCCGCTGGCGTACCAATTGAACGACATGCTGGTGCTGTGGCAGAGATAGAAGCACAATTTGGCGACAATGCTTATCCAAAGCGCGTATTGATGGCAGATTTTCCTAAAGGTGCTGACCTGATTCCTAACCCAATCAATCGCGTCGCAGGCTTTAGTATTAATGAACATTATTTTGTGCCTGGTTTTCCTGAAATGGGGCACCCAATGATTGAATGGGTGCTAGAAACTTATTATCAGCATCTTTTCCATCAGCAGGATTATTTAGAGTCTTCTATCATCGTTAGCAAGGCAGGCGAAAGTGATTTGATTGACTTGATGAATAGCATGCTCAATCAATACCCATCACTTAAAATCTTCAGCTTACCCAAATCAAAACAACATCGCATAACAGAGCTTGGGATGAAAGGTGAGAGCATACTTGTACTGCAAGCCATGGAACAATTGAAGCTAGCTGTTAGCGCGTTGGGTTACCCTTGGCAAGACCTATCCTAGCTTAAAGAAGTGTTAAGACTGCTCAGACATGAGCCGTTTCACGCATACTGAATACTGCAATAACACTTACAGCAGCCATTGCCGACATATAATAGCCAACCCAGGTCAGCCCACCTGCAATAACCAACCATTGTGAAATACT
>JBFIGM010000227.1:0-2314 GCA_041602315.1 Methylophilaceae bacterium
AAACTGCTTTGGAAATGGCTTTAGGCGCTATCAATCACAGCAATGCCAATATTGCTGGTAGCATTACTGGCATTGCTGGGCCTAGTGGCGGCACTATTACCAAACCTGTAGGCACTGTTTGCTTTGCTTGGATAATGAAAGGTAAGGAAGCAATAACTGCTACCCATCATTTCAATGATGATCGACAAGGCAATCGTCAACAAGCAACGCTGACACTATTAAATGGACTGATTGATCTAATTAACCACGACTAGATACAGCCAATCAACTACCTAGCATGCTTAAGACTCGACTTTGTCAGAGTCCTAAGCTAATTTAAAAGCCTTATCTGCGATAATCGCGGCGATGATGCCCATTGTCATGCCATCGACGATGCTTGTTGCCGTGTCCTTTGTAATATCCACGATCCCCTCTGTAATCAAATGAGCGGAAATGGCGGTATCGAACTGGGGCATCGTAATATACGATTCTTGGTGCAGAGTAATACACCCTAGGCGCACCATAATAGCCATGATAGGCTGGCACATAACGATGTGTCCGTATCACATGATGATGATCATGACCACCGATATTAATACCTAAACTAAATGAATCTCTAGCTTGTGCTGTTGTCACAGCAGCAGCACTGATAGCCACCGATGCAATAAGTAATCGTACAAGTTTCATAGCAATCTCTCCAAATGTTATTCCCCCTGTATGCTGACTAACGCCTTTTATGCTTGTAGGTTGACAAATAATGAACACATCACAATTTGGCAGATGGAAATGACGATGAATAAATCATATTGGCGCTGATGATGACGCTTACTTTATAGGGCAATCTATGAAATAATTACACGTTAATTTATTGAGGTTAAAAAAGGTAAAAACCAGATGGATGATAACAAAAGCAAAGCGCTAGCAGCAGCACTCTCTCAAATTGAAAAGCAATTTGGGAAAGGCTCAATCATGCGTATGGGTGATAACGACGTTGACTCAGACATTAAATCTGTATCCACGGGTTCACTTGGTTTGGATATTGCGCTAGGTATTGGCGGTTTACCTCGTGGACGCATTGTAGAAATCTATGGTCCAGAATCATCAGGTAAAACAACGCTAACGCTTTCTGTTATTGCAGAAATGCAGAAGACTGGTGGTACGGCAGCTTTTATTGATGCCGAACATGCACTAGATCCGCAATATGCAGCTAAGCTTGGTGTTAATGTACCTGACTTATTAATTTCACAACCAGACACTGGCGAACAAGCACTGGAAATTGCTGACATGTTGGTTCGTTCAGGCTCTGTAGATATTGTCGTTGTTGACTCTGTAGCAGCATTGACACCACGCGCTGAAATTGAAGGCGACATGGGCGATAGCCATATGGGTTTACAAGCACGATTGATGAGTCAAGCCTTACGTAAGTTGACAGGCAATATCAAACGCACCAATACCTTGGTTATTTTCATCAATCAAATCCGTATGAAAATAGGTGTTATGTTTGGCAACCCTGAAACGACAACAGGTGGTAACGCACTTAAATTCTATTCATCCGTTCGTTTGGATATTCGCCGCACAGGCGCTATCAAACGCGGTGATGAAGTCGTCGGTTCTGAAACACGTGTCAAAATCATCAAAAACAAAGTAGCGCCACCGTTCAAACAAGCAGAATTCGACATCCTCTATGGCGAAGGCATTTCCAGAGAAGGTGAAATTCTTGAATTGGGCGTTAACCTAAAATTTGTTGAAAAAGCTGGCGCATGGTACAGCTACAATGGTGAAAAAATTGGACAGGGCAAAGACAATGCACGCCAGTTTTTAAAAGACAATCCTGACATTGCGAATGAAATTGATACTAAAATTCGTGGCAACTCAAAAGTATTACTGGATGAAATGATTGCACCACGAGAAGAAGGTGACGAATAAGCTGAAAAACAGCCAAGAGAAATCACTCAAACAACGTGCGCTTGAATATTTAAGCAAACGTGAATACTCAGCAGTGGAACTGGGCCAAAAGCTCAAAGCTTATGCTGATGAGTCCGATGACATTCCTGCACTACTTAATGACTTTATAGCGCGTGGCTGGTTATCTGACAGACGATTTACCGAGCAAATTGTCCGTGCAAGAAAAGTAAAATTCGGTAGCGCCAAAATCGCACATGAGTTACGTGAAAAAGGGGTTGATGACGAATTAATAGCAGACGCAGTGGCTGAGATTCAAGATAGTGAATTAGAAAATGCAACAGAGGTTTGGCATAAAAAGTTTAAACAACCTGCAAGCAATCGTAACGAATGGGCAAAGCAGGCAAGATTTCTGCAAAGCCGTGGTTTTAGT
>JBFIGM010000228.1:0-2299 GCA_041602315.1 Methylophilaceae bacterium
TAAAAAGGTACTTGAAAACTCAAAGTAACAAGCTCGGGAGCTAGCGCAGCTTCTAAAGCTAACACCAAAAATAACAGCGCAAGTAACAAAAAAACAGTAGAAAAAAAGCCATGGTGGAAATTTTGGTAAGTGCAGGAACCAAAAATGACAGTTAGAAAGTGACAAAAAGTGTCACGCCATGTGCTGAAAAGCGAGGGTTTTCCCTCGCTTTTTTGTTAATTAAAATAAGAAAAAATATACCGCAACCCTAATAAAAAACATTTTCCCTATTAATATCATAAAGTTAACCTAATGACATAAAAGTTGGCACACCCATTGCAATAAGCCTTATAAGCACTGGTATTTACTACGTCTAGTGTGTTTTTACTTTGTTAGTAATACTAAATTTTTTAAAGAGGAAAAAATATGAAACAAGTACAAAAAGGTTTTACGTTAATCGAATTGATGATTGTGGTTGCAATTATCGGCATTTTGGCAGCAATCGCAATTCCTTCTTACCAGAACTACACAACCCGTTCTGCGAACCGCGCATGTGGCATTGAAGCAAAAGGTTATGTAAACGCGTATTTAGTCGCGATTAATGATGGTACAGTTACAGCACCAACGTACACACCTGGTAGATGTACACTTACAAGTGGCGCTACTCCAACTTTGGCTGAAATCACTGGTGGTACAGCAGCCAACTTCGTAGTTGCTGCGACCTCACCAGGCGATGCTACAATAACATGCGTATGGAACTCAGGCACATGTTCTGGCTTCTAGTTTAGAATAACAGAATAAAATCACAGACTAACGCCTAACATTTTACAGTTAGGCGTTAGTCTGGTTTTAAAAATTAGGACTGACTACTGTAACATGCAGGACTCAGTCCATTTACTTTGTATAACTTTAATTTTTTCGCAAATCTCCATGACTTGCATATAAAACAGATAAAGGCTCTCACTATGGCTAAACATGCTCAGCAAGGTTTTACCCTTATTGAACTAATGATTGTGGTTGCAATTATCGGCATTTTAGCTGCCATTGCGATTCCATCATATAATGACTACACAATAAGATCTTCAAACAAGGCATGCCTTATTCAGGTCAAAGCATTTACAAGTGCTACCATTGCTGCAACAGTAGGCAACGAAGCCCCTCCAGTAGGCACAGCAGGTGCATGTAGACTACCTCCAGTAAATGATGGCACCAACATCACCGCACAAGCAAGATTACCAGGCTCTGCAACAATAACTTGTGCTTTAGATACAGGGGTTTGCACTGAATCTTAACCCAGCGCAACTTTGATTAAAGTTTAACTTAGTTTATTGAAGCTGATTATTGTAGCAATGGTTAGAGTATAAGCGCGATTATCAATATCATAGGTGGTACTCTATATATCTCAAGAACACACATAACTTGCTATATAAACAAAAAACATTGCACGCTTAATCCTTAAACTAATAACACTAGCACATATTACTCTGCTCTTGTGCCACCCTCCAAAACCACTGCATTAAGCCCATACTGAGCCAATATAAAAGCAGCGGCCGAGCTACGTCGACCGGTTTGGCAATAGACGATATATTCTTTGTCTTGATCAAGCCAGCCAATTTTTTCGCGTAACTCATGAATTGGCGCGTTAATGGCACCGCTAATATGATGATATTTGTACTCTGACTCAAATCGGACATCCATCCACACGGCGCCATTCGCAACGCGTTTTTTGGCCTCCTCCATTTTCACCGTGTTGACGACTGGTGTTTTTAGCAGTTCAACGAAGTCTTCTTTCTTCAATCGCAACAATTGTCCATTGGTTTTCATGGTGACGGTTGCATTACGTTTGGTATCAGAGGCTAATGCCTCCTCCCCAAAGGCTTCACCAACTGAAATTTCAGCCAACTCTACTGGTGGCTGGCTCATATCATAAATTCGACTCACCATTGCCGTGCCTTGATGAATCAAATAATAATAATCACCCTCTTGACCTTGAGTAACTATAACTTGACCGGCCTCTACATTTACACTGGTTAATCGTTTGAGCAGCGTTTCGATATTGGCAGGTGGCACTTTACTAAACACACCATTTTTAAGTTTGAAGGCATTAAATGTTTCGCCGTCTATATGTGCGCGTGGTGTATCTGTTTTTTCAATTGGATCATCTGATGCAAATCCTGAGATTTGATCCCATGTCAGCATAATATCCAATAAATCTAAATCTATTCTGACCACTTCAATTGGCGTCAAAGCAATAGTATCTTTAATACGTAACTTTTCAGAATCAATGGGATGTTTTGCTGCTGGACTACCACCACGCAAA
>JBFIGM010000229.1:0-2256 GCA_041602315.1 Methylophilaceae bacterium
CATTATTTGTATGAGATGTTAGTCAATACCGAGTGGACGCCCGAATTGATTCATGAAAGGATTGCTCATGTAGTCAAAGAAAAGGCACTTAAATTTCCACAGGTTGCGATGCCATTACGTGTCATGTTGGCAGGGGTTGCTCAATCGCCCAGTATTGACCAAGTAATGGCAATTCTAGGCAAGCAAGAAGTGCTTCGGCGAATCGAATCCTATTTAAATTAAAAAAACTTTGATTTTTGCTCTTGAAATTAGAACAAAAAAGCGCAATGATAGTCTCACATGACAGATAATTCATAAAAAGAGCTATCTCCGATACTATTAAAACTACAAGGAGTGGAAAATGACCCACAAAGGCCAAATGTTGCAGGATCCATTTTTAAATGCTCTCAGGAAAGAGCATGTGCAGGTGTCAATTTATTTAGTTAATGGAATCAAGTTACAAGGACAAGTGGATTCCTTTGACCAGTACGTTATATTACTTAAAAATACCGTTACGCAAATGGTGTATAAACATGCCATTTCTACCATTGTTCCAGCGCGAGCGGTTGCAATGTCAATGCCAGATCAGGAAGAGTCTTAATTTGAATAGACGTAAACTATATGCTTGATAGGCCCGCAGTAACAGACGCTGTTGTCCTAGTCAGCATAGATTTTAACGAGCCAGATTATGAAGAGAGCTTATATGAGCTTCGACAATTGGTGACCACTGCTGGCTTGAAAATAACTGGTACGTTAGAAGCCAAAAGAAGTGTGCCTGATGCAAAACTTTTCCTAGGCTCGGGTAAAGCTGAAGACCTAAAACAGATGTTGCAGGCTAGTGAGACGAAACTGGTTGCTTTTAATCATGATTTAAGTCCATCGCAACAACGCAATCTAGAGCGCTTTTTAGAAGCACGTGTGATAGATCGTACTGGTCTAATTCTCGATATTTTTGCACAGCGAGCACAAAGCCATGAGGGTAAGTTGCAGGTTGAGTTAGCGCAATTAGAGCATTTGTCTACCCGATTAGTTAGAGGTTGGAGCCACTTGGAGCGACAAAAAGGTGGTATTGGTGTACGTGGCGGCCCCGGTGAAACGCAGTTAGAGCTAGATAGACGTTTGTTACGTGTACGTATTAAACAGCTGCGGGAAAAACTGAAAAAACTCAAATCACAACGAGGAATGCAAAGGCAGGCCCGGAAGCGTTCGAATTTAATGGCCGTTTCCTTGGTTGGATATACGAACGCAGGAAAATCTACATTGTTTAATCGCTTAACACGAGCTGATATCTATGCCGCAGACCAGTTGTTTGCAACCTTGGATACAACCTCACGTAAAATGCACTTGCCAGCCCTTGAAGGGTATGGCTCTGTGCCAGTTGTGCTATCTGACACTGTAGGTTTTATTAAGCACCTACCAACAACCTTGATTGAAGCGTTTGGGGCTACCTTAGAGGAAGCGGCGCAGGCTGATTTGCTATTACATGTGGTCGATATGGCGAGTACAAACCGTGAGGCGCAAATATCACAAGTAAATAAAGTATTACACGACATTGGTGCAGATCAAGTACCGCAGATTTTAATATTGAATCAAATTGATCGTATGGCATGCGATGCAGGTTTTGATCGCGATGAACATGGTAAAATCATACGCATTCGTGCTTCAGCTAAAACAGGCGATGGGATTGAATTCATTCGCCTAGCTTTGCAAGAGCATCACGCATATCTAAAAAAATTAAGTACAGAAAAAAGCGCTTACGCATAAATAGTATATTAATTACTTAAACATAGAAATTTTGGAGCAAAAAAAGATGAAATTACCCGCATGGGCACAACGTAATAATGAAGGGCCACCTGATTTAGACGAGGTATTCCGGGATTTAAACAAAAAAATTAATAATCTTTTTGGGAAAAAAGGTGCCGGAAATGGCGCTGAACCACCAACGAGCAATAATGCCCCGATTAACTTGCCTATTATCCCGATATTATTGCTGATCATTGTGATCTGGCTTGCGACAGGTTTTTATATTGTTGATCAGGGTTCTCTTGGCGTAAAGCAGCGGTTCGGCGCTTATGTAGAGCCTGCTGTTGAGCCGGGACCCAGATGGCACTGGCCTTATCCAATTGAGTCTGTAACTGTCGTTAATATGGAGCAAGTGCGAAAATTAGAGGTTGGATACAGAACAGGGCTCAACGGGGTCAAGCAAAAAGTACCTGAAGAAGCTTTAATGCTAACTGAAGATGAAAACATTATCGATTTGCAGTTTGCAGTGCAATA
>JBFIGM010000230.1:0-1877 GCA_041602315.1 Methylophilaceae bacterium
ATCGATTTAATGATCGTCTATTTAATGAACTAGACCATAACAATGATGGCTTTCTTGACCAAAATGAATGGGTAGGTAAAAAAGTGAGCCATAAAAACCCAACCC
The DNA here is from genome assembly GCA_041602315.1 of Methylophilaceae bacterium. Classification (GTDB taxonomy): domain Bacteria; phylum Pseudomonadota; class Gammaproteobacteria; order Burkholderiales; family Methylophilaceae. The sequence goes on from JBFIGM010000230.1 coordinate 106, forward strand.
TAGCTACAGGTGGCTATTTAAATGCGTTAAGAAATGCGGAAATAATGAATGCCATGGATGAAGACAAAGATACAACCGTATCTAAAGCAGAATTTCTGATTTATCAATTTAAAGTATTCAATGTACTTGATAAATCTAAGAACAAGGAACTCACATTGCAAGAATGGGGTTCTGATGGTTTAGTGAGCTAAATAGCTACACTGATACAAAAAAGCCAGGTTAAACCTAGCTTTTTTTATGTAATGACTGTGGGCTTAGATCGACCAGTTAGTTTTTCCAAATCAGAAATATCCATTGCAATCTTAATCATTTCTTGCAAAGCATCCTGTGCATCTAAATGGTGTTTTGCTGTATCCGGTTCAAACGCTTCTATATAAATTCTAATCGTTGCACCCTGTGTACCAGTTCCTGATAATCGAAACACAATACGTGAGCCGTCTTCGAACAATATTCTCAAGCCTTGTAAATGACTCACTGAACCATCAACTGGATCAGTATACGAAAAATCATCACATGTTTTTACTGTATAACTACCGAAAGTTTGGTTTGGCAGTGTATTGAACTGTGAGCGAATATTATCAATCACGCGGTTTGCATCTTCTGTAGGGATCGCCTCATAATCATGGCGCGAATAAACATTACGCCCATATTCAGCCCAATGTGCTTTCACAATATTTTCAACACTATCTTTTTTGCTGGCGATAATATTTAGCCAACATAATACAGCCCATAGACCATCTTTTTCTCTAACATGTGAAGACCCTGTACCAAAACTTTCCTCACCGCACAAAGTCACTTTATCCGCATCCATTAAGTTGCCAAAAAACTTCCATCCTGTTGGTGTTTCGTAGCAATCTATATTCATTTTTTTAGCAACTAAATCTACCGCACCGCTGGTTGGCATGGAGCGAGCAACACCAGCTATTCCCGCTTGATAGGCAGGTATTAAATGTGCATTGGCAGCGATTAACGCCAAACTATCAGAAGGGGTCACAAAAAAATGGTTGCCTAAAATCATATTACGGTCGCCATCGCCATCTGATGCCGCACCAAAATCTGGTGCATGCGCACCATACATAATTTCAACCAAATCATGCGCATACGTTAAATTAGGGTCTGGGTGACCACCGCCAAAATCCTCACTTACAGTGCAATTCATTAAACTACTAGCAGCAGCGCCTAGACGATTAATAAACAATTCTTTGGCATAAGGGCCAGTCACAGCGTGCATAGCATCAAATTTAAGCGTGAATCCGCCTGCCAACAACGTTTTTATCGCATCAAAATCGAACATGCGCTCCATCAAATCTGCGTAATCCTTAACAGAATCAATCACTTCAACGACAAACCCATTGACTAGCGTTTCACCGATTGTGTCAATATCAATATCCACGATATCAGCAATCTTATATTCTTGAATTTGTTTACTATTCTCAAAAATAGCTTCGGTAATTTTCTCAGGCGCAGGGCCGCCGTTAGCAGTATTGTATTTGATACCAAAATCTTCGTTAGGCCCACCTGGATTATGACTTGCAGATAGAATGATGCCACCGAATGTCTGATATTGACGTATGACATTTGATGCTGCAGGCGTAGACAAAATACCTCCCTGCCCAACAATCACCTTACTGAAGCCGTTTGCTGCTGCCATTTTAATGATGGTCTGTATTGCCGTACGATTATAAAAGCGTCCATCGCCACCTAAAGTTAATACTGCTCCTTCAGGCAACGTTAAGGTGTCAAAGATACTTTGAACAAAATTCTCAAGATAA
>JBFIGM010000231.1:0-1817 GCA_041602315.1 Methylophilaceae bacterium
AAAACAGTCGCACATCACACTAGACAATCACGTTGTCCGCTTAGGACATACTAATTTACGTGTACGACATGCTGGCTCTCAAGTAGCACATGCATTACTTGATAAGGCAGCACATCGCTGGGAGGGTTGGCCACCTGCGATAGCTGGTCTCATTTTGGTTTTTTTCTCTGTATTAGGTTCCAATTGGCTTAACGCATCGGAAAGCTTTTCCTTCATTAGCGCAATGGCTGTTATTTCGTTGATTTTATTTCTAATCTTACTATGGTGTGGTGGTTGGGCTTTTGCTACCCGTATGATTAGCGGTGGTAACACGCGGTTTGGTCGACATATTTTTATTGTTGGGTGTGCCATTATCCTGATTGATTTTTGGAATATATCAAGCATCACGCTCGCCTATGCGTTTTCACTACCATTTTTAACCCGTTACGGTACTTTAATGGAAGTCGTTATTTTTGCTGGGATGGTGTTTTTCCACCTGATGATGATTAATAGTCAGCGTTTCAAAAGCTTTATGCATGCAAGCATTATTATTGCTACTCTCGGTATTGGTTCGATTTTTATCAGTAACTATCAACGTAGTGGCATCTTAGCTGACTCGCTTTATATGACTTATTTACTGCCGCCTGCACTTCGTATCAGTAGCGATATGCCAATTGATGAGTTCATTACAGAAGCAAACCAACTTAAGCCAGAAATAGAAGAAGCTCGCAAAAGTCCTGCCAATGCGCGTCGAGGCTTATTTGGTCAGTAATATTTATAATTAAATAATTGCAAAAAAATTTATTCAGATAAAAATAGGCATACAATAAATGTATTCATTTCATCGCAAAGAAAGGTTCAGTATTATGGCAAGTCGCACAAAACTGCTAGTAATCACCATATTATTTGCTTTTACTTTTCCAGTTTCGCCAAGCGCCTATTCAGCACCTCCTCCTTGGGCACCAGCACATGGCTGGCGAAAAAAACATGACCCATATTACACAGGCTACTCTGGTAGAAGATGGGGTGAAGATTATGGGATTATCAGTGGCGAATGTAATTGGCAAGCCATGGGTACAGTTGTTGGCGGTGTATTAGGTGGCGTTGTGGGTTCAAGGGTAAGTAAACCAGAAGATCGAGTTGTTGCCGTTATTATCGGGGGTGTTATTGGTGCAGTAATTGGCAATCAGATAGGTAAAGCGATAGAAGATAACGACCGAGCATGTATTGGTCACGCATTAGAGCTAGCGCATGATAGACAAACAGTTCAATGGACAAACCCTAATACAAAAGTGAGTTATCGAGTAACCCCACTATCTGGCTTTGTGAAGGACAATAAAAAATGTAGAGAATATATGCTCTATATTAGAGGCAACGATAAAAACAAGTCTATGCATGAAAAAGCATGCCTAGTCAGCGAGGGCTCATGGGAGCCTGTGAACTAATTGATGGTTGCTGTCAGAATTAAAAAACCCCACATATATTAAAAATGTGGGGTTTGCAAATTAGATTAATATGCTGTTTAAATTAGCTTTTAATCACTAAAGCATTTTTGACTGATTTAACGCCCTCAACATTTGAGACTAAGTATTCAGCCTTTTCCTTCATTTCTTTACTACTAACAAAACCACTTAAAATGACTTCTCCTTTATAGGTTTCAACACTAATATTAAGTGATTTTAGGTTTTTTTCTGCTAATAGCGCCGCTTTAGCTTTAGCCGTAATTGCACTATCAGTAGCAACCTGCTCTACTTTCTCTTTACCGACTTCAGCCTTCATTTCTGCATATTCATTTTTATTTAAAACTTTATCCCCATTCTTATCGGCAGCAACAAATG
>JBFIGM010000232.1:0-1803 GCA_041602315.1 Methylophilaceae bacterium
AGTAGCAATCGCATGGGTTGGCTTTGACTCGCCCCGTACTTTAGGTCGTTATGAAACAGGTGGGCGCGCAGCCTTACCTATGTGGATTGATTTTATGAAAGTCGCACTACAAGATGTCCCTGAAGAACCGCTAAAAGTACCGGTAGACATGGTGACTGTTCGCATCGATCCCAAAACAGGCTTACTTGCCCGTCCTGAAACAGAAAATGCAATCTATGAAACCTTTCGAAAGGATTATGTTCCATCAGAGTTAACACCTATTAATTTTGATGCTAGCGAGGTAGAAAATACGTCGGAAACATCACCATTAATTGAATTGTTCTAAGCGGTGTTACCGAACTCGTTTTGCAAGCTTCCCTAAAATGAGCTCTCCATTTGGATAGTCACCATTAAGTAGCTTGAGTTGCGTTAAAGGGCTGTTAGTAATGCGAGAAGTTTTGGCCCATGATGTGTAGCTATCAGACTTTTGGACACTCACGACTTCAATTTTTTGTGCCTTTGCCAAACTGATTTCGTCTTCTCTCAACCGATGTAAGCTATTAGCACAATCAAGAAAGTCGCGATCAAATTCGGCAAATCTCGACTTCTCTTTAACACTCCCGAAAAAGATAAAAGCCTGATCCATCAGATAAACAACAGAAATTCGTGCAGGTTTTCCTTGCGCATCGAATAATCCGGTATAGCCAGTCAATCCATTTGGATTCAATGGCTGACCATTGCGTAAGTCATCAATTTTCAAGCGTTGTTTGATGAACGCTTGTGGTCCGATTTTTCGATTAATGTCTGCCGCACCAATTTCAATAACGGCATTACTATCATTAGCAATAGCCTGCAAACTATCAGGCTTATTGTTGACATGCCAGTTTTGTGGAAAAGTTAACGCAAACTGCATTGATAGATGATAAAAATTTCTACCCGAGCGAATACCTTGTTTCTCACTATCACCAAAGGTCATACCATTTATTTTATTTAAATAAATATCATGGTTTAGAACAGCATCTTGCGATGTTTTATACTTAGCCGCTGCTGCAACCACTTCTTTCAGTCGAGTATCATTGTCTGGGTGACTAGCAAACAGACCATGATAGCCACCTTGACTTTCTTGCCCAAGTTTTTTTGCTTGAGCTGCTGCGAATAGCTCCTGATCTTTCAATACCTTGATAACATCAATCATAGCGTTGGGGTTGTAGCCAGCTCTTGCCAGATATTCAGCACCTAAGCCATCAGACTCGAGTTCATGCTCACGTCCATAACCGCTTAGTAAAGCACCGCCTAAAATATTAAATATGTCTTGAGAAGGTGCTGCACGTAGCTCCGGAAACAAAATGGCACCAATGGTATATCCAAGGTTTGCTGCCTGTGCAGCACTTTGTTGACGAACGCCATGGCGCGCGGTGACATGACCAATTTCATGGCCCAATACAGCCGCTAACTCTGCTTCAGAATTAAGATAAGCCATAAGACCACGTGTTATATAAATATAACCGCCTGGCAAAGCAAAAGCGTTGATAACCGGAGAATCTAAAACGGTAAAACGATAGCGTAAATCGTCACGATGACTAACATTTGCTAAACGCTCGCCAACTGACTGAACATAAACCTGTAAGCTTTCATCTTCATATCGCCCATACTGCGCAATAATTTTAGGATGGTTGGTGCGACCAATTGCTATTTCGCTATCTTCGCTGAGCATGACAAAATCATTTTTACCCGACACCGGATTTTGAGCACAACCTGCTAAGATAAAAAACAAAAAAGCCCCTGCTGTTATGCAGAGGCTTTTCAAGCTAGTGCGATATGTAC